>OMVW01000066.1:0-6265 GCA_900314595.1 uncultured Dialister sp.
AAAAGGAGAAGGACAAAGAGCAGAAGACCGCCTGAATAAGTGGGCTAACCCCGAACAGAAAAATTAGGAATGGGTGTCCTTGACAACGGGACCGTTTTAGACTGTTTACCCTATTTGCTGTCCCCCAGCCATAGCAAAAAGACGCTCTTTTTGTTGCGCGCCTGTACTTATCACTTACCCCTTGCCACTTTCTTTTCCACTTCCTGTCCGCTATCGCCCTTCCACTCCAATAGCCTCTTTCCCCATATACTCCGCCGCATCAGCGGCGCTTTCACTTACCACTTTCCACTTACCACTTTTTTCACCACAAAAAAGCTGTCCCTCGCAAGGAGAGACAGCTTTTTATTTCCAAAAGTTAAAATCCAGCGCCCGCTTCTTTGAATTCTTTCTCGATGGATTCGTCAGGAGCTTTGGTGAGCAGGCTGACGACTACGATGAAGAAAAGACCGGTGAGGAAGGCAGGGAGAAGTTCATAGATTCCAAAGACTCCGCCCATAGGTTTTACGAGGTATTTCCAGACAAAGACCATGATGCCGCTGGTAATCATACCGCAGATGGCTCCGGGAAGGGTCGCCCGCTTCCAGAAGAGGGCACAGATCATGACCGGTCCGAAGCAGGCGCCGAAGCCGGCCCAGGCAAAAGATACGATGCCAAAGACAGAGCTGTTCGGATCTCTGGCAAGAAGGATACCGAGAAGGGCAATGCAGAGAACGGTTACCCGGGCTGCCAGCATACTCTTTCCCGGGGAAAGTTCCTTATGCATGAATTCCTGAAGCAGATTCTGGGAGACAGAAGATGCCGCAGCAAGGAGCTGGGAATCGGCGGTGGACATGACGCTGGCCAGAATCCCGGAAAGGATGATACCTGCCAGAATGGCCGGGATGATGCCGAAAGTGGCAATGAGGTTTGAAATTTCAACGACTACCGTTTCTGTGCCTGCTCCGTGAAGCATGGGGATAAGTCCGTCCACGGACATTTTTCTGCCGGCAATACCGATGCATACAACCATGAGCATGGAAAGAAAGGCCCAGGTGGAAGCGACCCGGCGGGAAAGTTTCAGTTTGGCTTCATCCTTGATGGCCATGTAACGGAGAAGGAAATGGGGCATACCGAAGTAACCGAGGCCCCAGGACATGGTGGTGATGATCATAAGCGGAGTGTAAGGTTTGCTTTCGCCGGTGGCTTCGATATAGGTTTCGTTCATGGAAAGATAGCCCGGGAGCCGGGATGCGTTTTCAATGACCGCATCGATGCCTCCCGCACTGACGACTGCCACTACCAGGACGAAGAAAAGAGCCGTAGTCATGAGGATACTCTGGATGAGGTCCGTCATGGAAGCTGCCAGGAATCCGCCGGTTGCGGTGTACCCTACGATAACGACGGCAGAAACAAGCATGGCCGTCATATAATCCATTCCGAAGAGGGAAGCGAAAAGCTTGCCGCAGCCTGCAAAGCCGGAAGCCGTGTAAGGGATGAAGAAAATAATGATGATGATGGCGGAAATCGCTGTCAGGATACATTTTTCATCATGGAACCGGTTCGCAAAGAACTGAGGCACCGTAATGGCATTCACCACCTGAGAATACCGGCGGATACGCCTTGCCACCAGAAGCCAGGAAAGATAGGTGCCGGCAGAGAGGCCGATAATCGTCCAGCCTACGTCGGCTGACCCGGAAAGATAGGCAAGTCCGGGAAGGCCCATCATGAGATAACTGGACATATCCGACGCTTCGGCGGACATGGCCGTAACGAAAGGTCCCAGCGACCGGCCGCCCAGGAAAAAGTCCGAAGTGGATGAGGTCTTCTTCGCACACAGGAACCCGATCACAAGCATCCCCACCAGGTAGACGAAGATGGTGCCAAGAATAAAAATAATGGATGTCTTCATATTACGCTCCCCCTTTGAGATATCCTCTATATGAGGACAATTATACCATAATTTCATAACATTTCGGGCTAAAAATTCAAGAAATTGATAGAAATATACGAATTTATTGGTTTACTGCCATTCTTTTGCGTTTGGTTTTACTGATTCCTTTAAAATGGTGCTGGAAATCCGATGGTTACACATATGACTAATAAGAAATTTGTTCCCTGATCATTGACCGATTCTGTAACGATTCCGGTCTTTCACATTTTTGTCGACGACTTTCTGGTGATTCACTACATTTTTCTGCAGGACTTTCAGCCGGTATACCACATTTTTTTGCACGACTTTATATGTGATATTTACATTTTTGTCGAGCACTTTGATTGATGCATACCTGAAATATTTAAAATTCTTTGTTTTGCTTGCTAATTAGTACTATATATGATACCATATTGTATGAAAGGAGTTCCCTATGAGTCAATTTGAGAAGTTACTCCAGCGAATCCGGAATAATCCGAAGACTGTGAAATTTGATGAACTGGAATCCATACTTTTGGAAAATGGATATACCTGCCGAACCCCGGGTGGCGGTTCCAGTCATTATACCTATACAAAGCCCGGAAGATTTCCCATTACGATTCCAAAGAAAAGACCCTATGTCAAGGAAATTTATGTGAAAATTGTCCTGCGTCAAATGGAGGACGAAAAATAAGGAGGGTATGATGGTGAAAGATATGA
This sequence comes from uncultured Dialister sp., assembly GCA_900314595.1. Lineage (GTDB taxonomy): Bacteria > Bacillota > Negativicutes > Veillonellales > Dialisteraceae > Dialister. The sequence goes on from OMVW01000066.1 coordinate 2,609, forward strand.
AATATTATATGTCCCTTCCCTATAGACAGGTCATTGAAGCCGATCCTGCCGGCGGTTTTGTGGGATACATTCCCGAATTGAAGGGCTGCATCACCCAGGGAGAAACGAGAGAAGAAGTGCTGGAAATGCTGGAAGATGCAGAAAAATGCTGGATGGAAGCCGCGATTGAAGAAAATTATCCTATCCCGGAGCCGGTAGATGCGGAAGCGTTCAGCGGCCGGTTTAATCTGAGAATTCCCAAAAGTCTTCATAAAAAACTGGCCATCACTGCCAGGGAAGAAGGGGTCAGCCTGAATCAGCTGGCTTTATACCTGCTGGCCTCGGGTCTTGGCCAACCCCTGGATAAAGGCATAACAGAAAACCACTAACAAAAAAGCATCGCGATTAATGGTCGTGATGCTTTTTTGATGCCAATCTCGACTTATTCAATTTTCATTCTCCCGTTCACTTCAATCAGCACGATTTCCGGTTTATGCCCGTTCCGGAAGCAGGCGCCCCAGGCGCCGTAGCCGCTTGTCACGATGGCTGTGAGATTTCCATATTTCTTTGTGCCAAAGTAAAAGGGAAAATGTTTCCCCACAAAGTGGGAATTCGGCCAGAACTGGCCTCCGTGGGTATGGCCGGCCAGGAATAAATCGGCCCCCTTCCGGGCTGCGTCTTTCATGTGCACCGGTTCATGCTCCAGAACGATATGGAATTTCCCTGGAAAGCTTTCAAAGGAATCGTCGGGATGGTAGCTGTAGTCCATGACTCCCGTGAGGACGGCTCCGTTTGAAAGTTCTTCCGATTCTCCGTGAAGGATGGAAATCCCCTCTTCTTTCAGGATTGTCCCTTCCAGCCTGAGATTCTGTCCGTAATGGTCATGGTTGCCAAAGACCGCATAGGTCCCAAGAGGCGCCTTGAAACGGGCCAGTCCTTCCAGGCTTTTTTCGCGGAGTACTGTATTCAGATCCCCATCAATGATATCTCCTCCAATCAGCACAAGGTCCGGTTTCAGATGGTTGATGCGGCGTACCATCTGCCTTGCGAAATTTTTACCGATATGAGGTCCCAGATGGATATCGCTCACAAAGGCAATGGTGAAATCATTCACAGATTTTTCTGTTTCCACTTTCACCCGCCGGACAATGGGATGATGGCCATCCCAGATGCCTCTTGCCAGGATGAGAAATAAAAGAAATGCCGCCCCGCCCGCATACATGGAAAGGGCGCTTTCCTTATAGGGAGCCAGTGCTTTGAAAAAGAAGGAAATACGGAGAATGATCCACGGAATGAGGATAAGAAGTCCGTAATACACATAAAAGAACACATACCCGCCAAGGCGCCCCAGGAATTTCACGAGCGTTAGAGGCAGGCGGCGGGCCAGGGTATGGGGAATGACGAAAAGAAGGGGCAGCAGGAGAAATACAATGAGTCCCCCCGCATTGTTGATGGAACGGAAGCCATGAGAAAAGAGGGCCCAGAGGCCGCCTGAAATCAGGGCACCCATAAGGCCAAGGATGGAATAGAATATATCGCGGGGAGCCATGTGGTTTTGTCTCCTTTTGGGGAAATAAAATGATTAGATTCACTTGTGCTAATCGTTCTTCGTTGTTCGTTGTTCGTTCTTCGTGCAGGTGGCGCCCTTCGGGCGCAAGTATGGATCTGGCCTTCGGCCCTCAGCTGGTGCTCAAAACGGTTTTCATCATAAGAAAAATAGAATCATGGTCAATTCTTTATTTATATTATACTATATAATCCCATAAAATAATCCCATAAAAATCGAAAAGGAGCCTTTCGGCTCATTTATGCAGATAAAGAATCCTCCGGCTGATAAATGTAAAAGGCAGCGCCTTTTACATGAAGCGCTGCCCCCTTCACGAACCGCGAATCACGATCCGCACCATGTAAAACTAACCGCTCTGCCAACGGCTAAAAACTAACTACCAACCACTAATCACTAACCACTATTTCTTCTCTTCCACCGCTTCTTTCCTTACTTTTTCCGGAATGGTGAAATCCGTATCTTTGGGAAGGGCATCGAAGGCGATGGCCATATCCAGTTCGCTCTGGCTCAGAAGGCCTTTCATGAGGAGCTTCGTCCCCTCATCTCCCTTCATGGTATCCAGGAAAGCGTTTCCCGCATTGCGGATGGTATCGGTCAGGGGAAGGGCCATCTTTGTGATGCGGTTTGATTTTTTATCGATAGACACAGTGGCCGTGATGGACCCCTGCTTTGCCAGGGCGGAAAGGACGGCTGCCACCGTCTCTTTCTGTTCAGGAGACAGGGCGTCCCATTTCTTTTCATCCCCTGCCTTATAGACGCCGGATACGTCAAATTCTACGGCATAGTCATTCTTGTAATCTTTCCTGACTGATTTGATGTTCTTCATGATATTGTCCAATGCAGCCGATCCTGCATCACCGGCACGCTGGTAGATGGACACGGGAATGGTCTTTTGGATCCACTGTTCCTTGCCGTTCCTGTTATCTTCGATGTAGACAATGAGGTCTTTCCCGTCTTTGCTCTTTTCCGCATAGGCATAACTTTCAGCGGACCGGTTGCCATCCACGGTAACGGTCATGACGCTCTTTGCCTGCATGGGATTTTTCCTGGAATAGATTATATTATGAATCAGGGCATTTCCAACCAGCGGGAATTTCCCATTGACATCGATGGTCTGCATTCCGCTTTCATCGGCGGCCATATTTCCGATGGCCGATGCCAGCTCGAGGGCCGGGGCAGAAAGGACGTCTGCCGGGGACGGCGCTTTTTCTTCTGCTTTTTCCTGAACCGGCTTCGCATCAGGCGCCGGGGCGGGCTCCGCTGCCAAAACCATACCGGTCATGCCCAGTGCAAGGGCGGTGAGGCAGATTGTTTTCTTTAACATATTCATAGGTACCTCCTGTTATAGAAATTTTACCATAAAATCTATTTCAAAAGTATATAGTATAATAAAGAAAAAGGAGGCCCCATGGCATACAGCGAACTTATCAAAAATTTCGACAATATCCGCGAATACCTGCGGGATTTTTTCGTCTACGGCTTTCATACGAGAGATGAATTTTCCGCCAAAAGCGCAAGAAGCTATGACAATGAAAGGCGGCGCATCGAAAATTACCTGGATGGCTGGGTTTCCTTCCGCCAGACCCCATCAGGGAAAACCCTTTTCATTTCTCCCGAGGGCAGCCGGGTCACTCACAATCCCCTGTACCGTGCTTTCAAGGCGAAAAGTTTCACTGCCAGGGATATCACCCTCCATTTCATGGTGCTCGATTTCCTCTCTGACGGCCGTCCACGGACCCTGCAGGAAATAGAAAATGCGCTCTATGACCATTACCTTGCCCACAGGGATGGACTTTTTTTCGATGAATCCACCCTACGGAAGAAGCTGAAAGAATACGCAGGGCTTGGTCTCCTGACGATGGAAAAAGAAGGCCGCAAGGTGACTTGCCGTATTTCTACAGATGGAATCAGGCTGGAAGATTACCGGGACCTTCTCCGTTTTTCTTCCGAGGAAAACCTTCTGGGCATCATCGGAAGCTATATGGAAGACCGTCTCAGCGAGGAGGAAAGTCTCCTTCTTTTCCGCAATCATTCCTTCATGAATATGCTGGACAGCGAGACGGCAGCAGTCATTCTGAAGGCCATCCGGGAAAAAAGATGGCTGAAAATCC
>OMVW01000066.1:6280-7781 GCA_900314595.1 uncultured Dialister sp.
CTGGCAGGCACTTCCGCCGGAAATCTGTCTTCCATCCGCATCGATTACATCCGCTCCATTTCTCCCGGGGACAAGGCAGCAGGCTATGATGAGCTCGCTGCCCGCTGGGAAGAAACGGCCCTGTCCATGTGGGGTGTCGTCATCCGGCACAAACGGGAGCATATTTCCATGGATATCCATGTGGAAAAGGATGAAAATTTCATCGTGCAGAGGCTTCTTTGCGAAAAGCGCTGCGGGAAAGTCACCCGGATAGATGAAACGACCTGGCGTTTTGAAGCAGATGTCATGGATTCCCTGGAAATGGTCCCCTGGATCCGCACCTTTTTCGGCCGCATCACGAGGCTTTCCGCGGATAATCCCCGGCTTCTCCGCTGGATCCGGCAGGATTTGAGGGAAATGTCCTCTCTATACGAGGTGACCCATGATATTCAGTGAAATATACAGCCTTTACTACAAAGCGGTCTCCAGAATCCTCGCCCTTGCCGTGGAAGGGAAACTGACGGAAAAAGACATGTATGCCCTCGCCCGCGAAAATGCCTTTCCCGAAAGTCCCATGACCATTGTCCCCGCCTTGAAGAATCAGGAATGGCCGCTTTTAACCGGTGACCTCCATACGCCTCTTGCCAAAGCGCCCCGGCTTCCCCTCACCACCCTTGAAAAGCGGTGGCTGAAGACGGTCCTTTCCGACCCCAGGGCCTCCCTCTTTGCGCCGGAAATGGCAGGACTTGAAGAAATAGAACCTCTCTTTGACCCGAAAGACATCGTCTATTTTGACCGCTATACGGACGGAGACCCTTTTACCGATCAGGACTACCGGGACCGTTTCCGCACCATCTGGAAAGCCCTCAAAGAGAAAAAACTTCTACATCTGGAATTTTTAAGCAGCAAAGGAAATACCATTTCCGGCACCTACCTCCCGGTGAAACTGGAATATTCCGACGTGGATGACAAGTTCCGTCTCCTTGCCCTTCGGGAGGGCCGTCTATACACCATCGGCCCCGGCCGCCTCACAAAGGCAGAAACGGAAGGCCCTGCATCGGATGAACCCCTTCCCCCTGAATTTTTCCCGAAACGGACTTGCGTCTTCATCATCACCGATGAAAGAAACGCCCTCCAGCGGGTGCTCATGCAGTTTTCCCATTATAAAAAAGAAGCGGAAAAACTGGACGAAAAGCACGTGAAAGTCACCCTCACCTATGAGGAAGAAGAAGAAGCGGACCTCACCATCCAGCTCCTCTCCTTCGGACGGTTCATAGAGGTCCTCTCCCCGGAATCCATCCGGAAAAATATAAGGGAACGGATTCAGAAACAAATCCGGTTCTTCAACAATTGACCCCGCCGGACTCGTCCAATGACCGAACAGGCAGCAATAGCTAATGGCTGATGGCTAACGGCTGTCAGCTATCCCCCTGCGCATGTAAAACCATGAGGAAATATCTCTCCCGCCTGAGTACATTCCCCATAAATATTCGTGCTGCATCAGCAGCGCCCCGCACCCCGC
>OMVW01000066.1:7793-10145 GCA_900314595.1 uncultured Dialister sp.
CACAAGAACCGAAAACGGGGCAAAGACCTACCGTTCCACCCTTTCCGGCTGCCTTGACTTCTTCGCCTCCGCCGGAGCCATGCGAAAGGCTCCGGAAGATGAAATCATCAGCCGTTTCCTTCGCGCCTTTGTGGAAGACAGGACCCTGGCCATGAAAATTCTTTTCTATGCCCGGGACATCCGGGGAGGCCTGGGTGAACGGCGCCTCTTCCGCATCATCCTTCGATACTTGGGGAATGCAAAGCCCGAAGTGGTCAGGAAAAACCTGTCTCTCATCCCCGAATACGGGCGGTTCGATGATCTGCTCTCCCTCCTGGACACTTCCCTGGAAGAGGAAATGACCGGATTTCTGAGAAAGCAGCTGGATGATGACTGCAGAGCTTTAACTGAAGGGAAAGAATCAGTTTCTCTCCTGGCCAAATGGCTCCCTTCCATCAATACGTCCAGCAGAGAGAAGGTGCGGGAGGCACGCCGCCTGGCAAAAGCTTTCCATATGGAAGAAAAAGAATATAGAAAGGCCCTTGCATCTCTCAGAAAGAAAATCAACATCCTGGAAACACGCCTCTGCCAAAAGGACTACACCTTCTCCTATGAAGAAGTCCCCTCCCGGACCATGGTGAAATACAGAACTGCCTTTGCACGGAATGACTGGCCCCGGTTCCGGAAACATATGATGGCTGCGCTGCATCACGAAACGGTCATTCATGCAGAATCCCTCATGCCCTATGAAATCATCCGGCCCTATACGCAAAGTTATTACAGAGATGAAAGGCCGGATGGAGGAGATGGGGTTCTCGAAGTCCTGTGGCAGAATCAGAAGGACTATGCGAGAGACCAGAAAGCTCTGGTGGTTGTCGACGGTTCCGCCTCCATGTACAGAGGGGGAAATCCCCTGCCCGCCACAGTGGCCCAGTCCCTGGCCCTTTACTTTGCGGAAAGAAATAAGGGACCCTTTGGAAATCAGTTCATCACCTTCTCGGAAACACCGCAGCTGGTGAAAATCAAAGGATATTTCCTGGATGACCAGCTCTTTGATATTTCCACCTTTGATGAATGTGCCAATACGAACCTGAAAGCTGTCTTCCGGCTCATCCTGAAAACAGCAAAGAAATATAACCTTCCTCCGGAAGAACTCCCCGAGAAGCTTTACATCATTTCGGACATGGAATTTGATTCCTGTATCAATCATGGGGATGTGACCAATTTTACATATGCAAAGAAACTCTTCGAAGAGGCCGGTTACCGCCTTCCCCAGGTCATCTTCTGGAATGTATCCGGCCGCACTCACCAGTTCCCGGTCACAAGGCATGAAACGGGCACCCTCCTCGTGAGCGGCTGCTCTCCCATCATTTTCCGGCAGGTTCTCTCCGGAAAGACGGACCCCTGTGATTTCATGATGGAAATGGCAGGCTCTAAACGGTATGCACCGGTTACTGCCTGAAATTTCATAGCTCGCCCCATTCGTCCTGCACCGGTTCAGGACGAATCTTCTCATTCCAGCCGGCCCTTCCTGTCAGGCCCTTTCCCGGAAAGGAAAGAAAAGCAGGAAGTTGTCTGAACAGGTGTCGCATCTGGGGCCTGTCCAATGAATACAGATGCAAGCAGCAAAAATTCACTATGATTCATGGAATCCTCCGCGCACCGGCTCTGCCGGTGTAAATCCCCAAAAGCGGAGACTCTGAAGCAATCACCGGCATCCTTCGGAACTATCCGGAAAAGAACCGCATTGGCCAAAGAGCACATTCCGGACCAGGCGGGCGGTCAGAAGCCGTGAAGAGGAGCTGGGGTAAAGACAGCATCCGGTAAAAAGTACGGTTTTCGAAAGAATGTGAAAAAGCCGAAAGGAATCCATCCTTTCGGCTTTTTAAGTACCCATGAAATTTTTCAGAGACGAAAATTCTGACCCCAGCCTTCATCCATTATCAAAAATGCGGCACTGATCATTTTGCGCCGCACTTTACCCATCCGAAATCCGAAGTCAGAAATCCGTCTTTCCTGCGATCCATAATCACTTATAATGGCGGGCTTCCTATCCTGACGCCCGCCACCTTCACTTACCACTTATCACTATTTCAAGCATATCGAATCAATCCACCGGAAAAGGTCTTCCAGATCGTAATCTCCCGCGTGACCCACGCCCCAGGGGGAGAAGAAATCCACTTTGCAGCCTGCCTTTTTCAGCTTCAGCGCCAGCAGGGCCGGGACGGCGATGGTGGTATCCGTATCCTTTGCCCCGTGACGGATGCGCCAGTGTTTGGCCGTATCGGCCGTTTTATTTCCGATGTAATTCAAAGGATTCATCATGCCGATGATTTTCTTATCCGCCATGCCCGATTTTTTAGCGGTATTCCG
>OMVW01000026.1 GCA_900314595.1 uncultured Dialister sp.
TATTTTTTTCGACTTTTTTGCACAAAAAAGCACGCACCTTTCGATGCGTACTTGAACTATTTTATGAATTTCTTAAGTTAATGACATTGCAGTTATCAGAATTCCATTCGGGCAGGAAACATTCTCAGAAAATTCAAACCCCTGCGGGTGACAGCGCCTTCGTAAGAGGGCGCCTTTTTATTGAAATTTTACGAAAGATTTCTGCCCGGTTGTTACTCCTGGAAATTGCAGATTGAATTCCTGTTACACTCTGCCCTCCTGAACCCGCATTCGATTCTGTAAAAAAATTATCTCTTCGCAGTGCCACTGGCCGCCCCGGATACAGAAAGGTGCCTTTCATAATAAAAATGTTCATTTTCAATGAAAAGCATGTAAAAAAGCCCGCACCCAATTGGATGCGGGCCCCTTCACTGATCACTTTATAAATTCCGGTAGCTCAAAATAATGTGTATTGATTGTATTCTCATAGATTTCCTTATTTCTTCAGCAGGGCCTCTTCCCATTCTTCCTGTTTAAAGCCTACCAGCACTTTATCTCCGGAAAGGAGGATGGGCCGTTTCACCAGCATACCGTCAGTGGAAAGAAGGCCGATCATTTCCTTTTCGCTCATGGTTTTGAGTTTGGCGGAAAGTTTCTGCTCCCTGTAGATTTTACCGCTGGTATTAAAAAACTTTTTCGGTTCCTTTCCACTCTCGGGAATCCATTTCTCCAGTTCTTCAGCGGTGGGATTTTCTTCCTTAATGGGCCTTATGGTATAGGAAATACCATTTTCGTCCATCCACTTTTTTGCCTTTTTGCAGGTGCCGCAGCGGTCATAGCAGATAAAAGTATTCATTTTCTTTCTCCTTTCATACAGAAATCATTTAAATCGCCGGATTGATTCACAGATACCGGACCGTTTCTGACAAATCTTTCCGATGAGTATGGTTCGGCAGGGCTTTTACGCCTTCAGCAGCATAGCCCAGGTCGAGAGCCATGAGGATTTCTTCATTGTCCGGAAGTCCCAGGGATTCTTTCAGCTTGTCAGGGTCGAAGAAATTAATCCAGCAGCTGTCCACTCCTGCATTTTCTGCAGCCAGAATCATATGGGTGGCCACGATGGAAGCATCTTCGATACCGGAATTTCTCTTTCCGCCGGGATAGGTGAAGACGTTTTCCTTATCATAGGCAACGATGAGGACAGTCGGTGCCCCATAGCGGCAGGGAGTGGCCTTATCGAATTTTGCGAGCGCTTCTTCCGATTCCAGCACGTAAATTTTCTGCTCCTGCAGATTCTTCGCCGTAGGCGCCAGCCGTCCGGCTTCCAGGATTTCCACCAGTACTTCTTTCGATACTTTCCGACTGCCAAATTTCTTGCAGGCAAAGCGGTTTCTGATGACTTCCGTAAATTCCATAAGTACCTCCTTTAAATTTCATTCACGATAAACAGGGGACTGACAATCCCGGGAAATCTAAAGTCTCACTTTATTTTACTCGGATTTTAGAAAAATTTCCTGAAAATATATTTTCAAAATATCCCTGCAAATCAATTAAACCTGCGGAAAACGGATACTTTTATCCATTCCCGCAGGTTTGATTTCATGTCAGGAAATATAATCTCACCGATGCAGTGAGAAATTTTTGTGTCCGTTCCCCATAAATACTCGTGCCGCGAAAGCGGCACACCTCCCCGAGCCCCGAATCCCGAACCCCGAAATTCCGGAAATGAGCCGAGCGGTGCATGTCCCGAACAGGGCTAAGGCCCGAATACCGATATTGACTCAGACCACAGTATCTGACAGATGACTGCTGCCAGCTCATCACTTCAATAAATCATATTCTTCATCACTCACCGGTTCCAACCATTCATTGGAAGTTTCCTCGCCTTCCACTTCGAAGGCCAGATAGCTCATCCAGGAGTCTTTGGCTACTCCGTGCCAGTGTTTCACTTCCGCCGGAATGTGGATGACTTTGCCCGGAGTGAGTTCCACCGCTTCTTTTCCTTCTTCCTGATACCAGCCTCTTCCGCCCACGCAGATGAGCATTTGTCCGCCGCCGGATTTCGCATGGTGGATATGCCAGTTGTTGCGGCACCGGGGTTCAAAGGTCACATTGTGCACCGGTACCTGTTCCTCAGAAACAGAATACAGGTAGCTTCTCCCGATGAAATATTTTGCATAGGCGGTATTCGGATTTCCGATGGGGAAGAAGATTTCCTTCTGGTAAGCTTCTTTGTCCGAAAGAGGCGAAGATTCTTCATTCCACACATTCTTTGCCTGATTGAAGGCGGCCCATGCCTTCGGCCAGCCTGCGTAAAAAGCCGCATGGGTGATGACTGCTGCGATTTCTTCCTTTGTCACTCCATGAGCTTTTGCATTCTGCAGATGATAAGTGAGGGAAGAATCAGTCACCCCCGATGCCATGAGGGCCGTTACGGTAATGATGCAGCGGGTCTTGAGGTCGATAGCCGGATTGTTCCAGTTCTCCCCGAAAAGGATATCATCATTGAAATGCGCAAAGTCCGGCGCGAAATTTCCCAAAGCTTTTCTTCCTGCAGAGGTCTTCATACTGCCTCACAATTTCATCGGAAATCACACAGCATTTTAACATATCACCGGTATTCATACTATTGTCCTGACTTCCCCTTCCGGGGGTTGATTTATCTGTATTATAGAAAAGGATAAAAATGATGTCTAATACTTAGAATGTGCTTTGGAAATATGCCTTCCGGGCATGGAAAGCCATCAGTCCCTGACGGATAATCGGGAAGCATGAGGCCGGCATTCTTCAAAAAGTGTCCTTCCCGGGCAGGAATTTTTACCGGATGAATCAGCGGCTCCTGTCTTGACATTTCCGTATTTCCAGTATAAAATAGCGTTAATCTCATATCAGCCATGAAGAGAAGAGTAAGCAGTGACGAATGGCAAAGAGAGCTCCGGCGGGTGAAAAGGGGCACAGGAAGGACTGCTGAAGATGGCCTCTGAGCTGGCACTGCCGAATGATGAAGCAGTCCGGGTTCTCCCGTTACAGAGACAGGGTATCAAGGCAAAGCCGGCGTACCTCATGAGGTCTTTCCGGTAACGGAAAGATAAAATTGGGTGGTAACACGAGTATCTCGTCCCTTTGGGAACGGGATTTTTTTATTGTCATAAATGGGAGGTTTTATCGTGCCAATCAGAATTCCTGACGGAATCGAAGCTATTCCGGAACTGAAAAAGGAAGGAATCGTCACTATCGGCGAAGAAAGGGCCAGGACCCAGGACATCCGTCCCCTGAAGATTTTAATTTTAAACCTGATGCCCATCAAGAAACCGACGGAAGTGCAGCTTCTCCGGCTCCTGGGCGATTCACCGCTCCAGATCAATGTGGATTTCGCCCGCATCGCATCCCGCGAGACGACCCACACGGACCGGTCTTATCTGGAAGAAAATTACCTGACCTTTGATGAAATCAAAGACAGGAAATATGACGGATTCATCATCACCGGGGCACCGGTGGAAAAAATGGCCTATGAAGAAGTGGAATACTGGCCGGAAATGCTGAAATATTTCGAATGGGCTGATACCCACGTCTTCTCCACCCTCCATCTCTGCTGGGCAGCCCAGGCAGGGCTCTACCGGGATTACGGGGTACAGAAGAAAATCCTGCCGAAAAAGTTCTTCGGCGTGTACCAGTACAATTCCACCATGGCCTATCATCCGCTCCTCCGGGGATTCGATGACCGTTACTTCATTCCCGTGTCCCGCCATACGTCCATTGACGATGAAGCAGTGGATAACTGTCCGGAGCTGGACGTCCTTTCCCGGTCATCCAACAAGGGCATCAATATTATTTCCGATAAAGAATCCCGCCGCATCTTCATCCTGGGCCATTTCGAATACGACCTGGGCACCCTTTCCTGGGAATACAAACGGGATAAGGAAAAGGGCCTTCCCATCCGCCTTCCGGAAAATTACTACCCCTACGACGATCCCCTGGAACGGCCAAGATTCGTATGGTGCAGCTATGCCCACCTCTTCTATCACAACTGGGTGAACTTCGTCTACCAGGAAACGCCCTACTCCCTGGATAACCTCATGCCCTTCGATGTGCATAATCCATTGCACGAAAGATGATCTGCCTGCCGTTTCGACTTGAACTCTGGAGGCATTTGTGGCTGGAACTTTAAGGTATTCGTGTGGCCTGCCTTTCCGACTTGTCCTTTGGTGGCATTCGAATCCGGAACTTTGAGGTATTCGTCTGGCCTTCCTCTTCGACTTGTTCATTGGAGGCATTTGTACCTGAAACTTTGAAGTATTCGACTGGCCTTCCTCTTCGACTTGTTCATTGGAGGCATTTGTACCTGAAACTTTGAAGTATTCGGCTGGCCGACCTCTCCGACTTGTCCTTTGCTGGCATTCGAACCGGAAACTTTGGAGTATTCGTCTTGCCTGCCTCTCCGACTTGTCCTTTGGAGGCATTGGAGCGAACCGCTTCCGGGTATTCGTTTAATTCCCCACTTGCGGCAGGGAATATTCTTTACTCATTGCCTGACCGAAAGAGCGGGAAGCAACCAGCTATTAGCCATTAACTATTACCTATTACCTATTAACCATTAGCCATTAACTATTTCAAAAAAGGAGTTCATCATGGAAAAACAGCCGAAATCTTTATTGAAATTATTTGCTCTTCTTCTTTTCTTCCTTTTTGGCATCGGTTCGGCCCTGGGCCTTTCGGGCTGCGGGGCAGCGCCTGCCGCTTCGAAACCCGCTGCTTCTGCAGCGAAAAAGGTCATCCGTGCAGGCATGGATGCGGCTTACCCGCCCTTCGGGTTCCAGGATATGGACAAGAAGGAATATATGGGATTTGACGTAGATATCATTAAAGCCATCGGCAAGGAAGAGGGCTTTGACGTGGAAGTGCGGAATGTAAACTTCGACGGACTTATCCCTGCCCTTCAGTCGGGAGACCTGGATGTGGCCATCAACGATATTACAATCACCGAAGACCGGAAGAAATCGGTAGATTTCTCCAAACGCTACTACATTGCAGGTCTGGGCGTAGTGGTCAAATCAGATAATAATTCCATTCAGAAAAAAGAAGATCTCTCCGGTAAGACCCTGGGCGTAACCATCGGTTCCACCGGTGAAGAGGCAGCCCGCAAAATCGAAGGGGCGAACGTCCGCGTATACAGCACCCTTTCCGATGCATTCCTGGACCTGAAGCAGGGAGCTGTGGACTGTGTAGTAAACGATATTCCTACCAATGAATATTATGTGGCAAAGACAAGCGACAAATCCGTGAAGACTGCACCGGTGGCCCTGACTACGGAAGATCTGGGCATTGCAGTGAAGAAGGGAAATAAAGAACTCCTCACGAAGATTGACGATGGTCTTGCAAAAATGAAGAAGAACGGCGAATTTGCAAAAATCTACAAAAAATGGTTTGGCAAAGAACCGCCGGCTGAGGTATTGAAATAATCCCAAGGAGACAAAGATGATTGAAAAAATTCTGAAGAAATATCCATTCATCGTGCTGGACGGCGCATTTTCCACCGAACTGGAGCGCCAGGGTTTTTCCATTAACGATGAACTGTGGAGTGCCATTGCTCTCTATGAAAAGCCGGAACTGGTGAAGGCAGTCCATCTCTCCTACTATGAAGCAGGAGCAGATATCGTGACCAGCGCCAGCTACCAGGCAACCATCGACGGGTTTGAAAAGAAGGGATTTTCCAAAGAAGAAGCAAAAGGACTTCTCCGCCGCTCTGTAGAGCTGGTCCAGGAAGCAAGAGATGAATATCTTTCCGAAGCAGAGGAAGAAAATCGTCCCGCGCCCCTCGCAGCCGCTTCAGTTGGTCCCTACGGCGCTTATCTCGCAGACGGCAGCGAATACCGCGGAGATTATGGAAAGACGAGAGAAGAACTGGCCGCCTTCCATCGGGAAAGACTTCACGTCCTTTCCGAAGCAGGCCCGGACATTTTTGCCTGCGAAACCATCCCCTGCCTTCTCGAGGCCCTGGCCGAGACAGACGTGCTGAAAGAAATCAAAGGAGCGAAAGCCTGGATTTCCTTCTCCTGCAAAGACGGACTTCACACCTGCGGAGGAGACATGATATCCGATTGTGCAAAGGCACTGGATGAAATCGATGAAGTGAAAGCCATCGGCCTCAACTGCACGGCCCCGGAATATGTGGAATCCCTCATCAAAGAGGCAAAAAAAGGCACGTCCAAACCCATCGTCATTTACCCCAATTCCGGCGAATCCTACAATGTGGAAAAGAAAACATGGGAAGGCTCCGCCTCCTCCTATGCGGATTATGTCAAAGTATGGTACGCGGCAGGCGCCCGCCTCATCGGCGGCTGCTGCCGGACAACTCCCCAGGACATCAAAGCTGTGGCGCAGTTCAGAAAAGAACTTCTGAAATAAGGAATAAAACCGGGACAAAGGAAATTTCCTCTGTCCCTTTTTATTTCCCCGGAACCGTTCCTTTATTTCCTCCCCTATGACTGATGATGGAAACAATGGTATAATAAATACACATTTTGTCATTTCACAAGGAGTCCGTCTATGTTTGATATTCTCGATTTAGGGACACTGCTCTACCGGGTACCGGCACTGCTCATCGCCCTTTCTTTCCATGAATTTGCCCATGCCGTGGTTTCTGATTCCCTGGGCGACCCCACGCCTTCCGCCACCGGGCGCCTCACCATCAACCCCATGGCCCATCTCGATATGCTGGGCACGGTGATGCTGGTACTCTGCGGCTTTGGCTGGGCCAAACCGGTGATGATCGATCCCCGTTACTACAAGCATTACAGGACAGATATGCTGAAAGTGTCCTTTGCGGGTCCGGGGATGAATCTTTTCCTGGGATTCCTCTCCATGCTGCTGGCAGCCATCCTGAACCGTCTGGGCATGCTCACGGTCCAGAGCTACCAGTTTATCGACTGGATCATGATGTACAATGTGTGGTTCGCCTTTTTCAATCTGCTGCCTGTGCCCCCGCTGGACGGGTCAAAGATCCTTTCCATGTTCCTTCCCGGTAAGCTTTCCTGGAAATATGAAAATTTCAACGCCCGTTACGGATTTCTGATGCTCATGGTCATCGTATTTACAGGCATTATGAATAAAGTGATCAACCCTCTGGCCAATGCATTCATCGGACTTTCCTATTTCATCATTCACCTGATTTTCTGAGGCTCCTATGTCAACAACCTGGATGATCTTTGAAATACTGGGCACCATCGCCTTTGCCTTTTCAGGAACAGTCGTTGGTCTTGCAAGGCGCATGGACATATTCGGTATTACCGTGCTTGCAGTGATGACCGGCGTAGGAGGAGGCATGATCCGGGATGTGCTCTGCGGCATTACACCTCCCACGGCCATCGTCCATCCCATGAGTCTGCTCCTCTGTATAGCCACGGCCCTTGTCATTTCCTTTGCATTTCCCATCTGGCACATTCCCAAAGCGGGAAAGCTTCTGGTGGCCGTTTTTTATCATATTTCCGATACCCTGGGACTGGCTGCCTTTACGGTGACCGGTGCCCTCACTGCTTTTTACGCATTTCCCCAATACCACTACATCCTTCCGACCATGCTGGGCGTCATTACCGCCGTGGGAGGAGGTATCATCAGGGATATGATGGCCCGCCGCATGCCGGTGGTCCTTTATATGGACGTATACGCCATAGCTTCCGTCATCGGGGGACTGCTCCTCTGCATCCTCCGGCCCCGCATGGATACGACCCTCGCCTCCTGGATTGCTTTTGCCGTGGTCCTTGCCATCCGGGTAGCTGCCATTCATTACGGCTGGCAGCTCTACCATCCGGTCAAAGGAAAACACCGGGAGTAATGGACAGAAAAAGAGTCAGCTGTGAAAACAGGTGACTCTTTTTGATTGGGGAAACGGGGGATAAGAGGAGAGGTAAGAAGTTAGTTTTTAGTTTGTAGTTGTCAGCCGTCGTCTTCCGGCAGCAGAAAGATTTTTTTGCATAAAAGAAACCGCAGCTTTCGCTGCGGCTGTACTATCTCAGTCCAAATACCCTGGAAAGGATTCCCGGTCTGTTCTTTCTGGCAGACTCGGCCCATTCGGCGGATTTGGCTTCTGCATGTTTCACTTTATATGACTGGAAAGCGCGGTACGAGTCCATATCCACCAGGACGACGCATACTTTGCTCTCTCTATACTGGCTCTGCAGGATTCTTTCTTCGGAAGGAGCAGGAATGGGTATTTCCTTTTCTTCCATTTCAAGAAGGGAAGCAGCCATGGCATTACGTGCTTTAACTGCCGCTTCGCTCATGGAACTGCCCTCGGCACGGCAGCCGGGGAGATCCGGAAAAACGGCGGCAAATGACCCGCTTTCAGCATCCTGCTGAAAAATAGCGGGATAGAAATATCTCATCATTTCCCCCCTTTCCCCGTAAAGTGACCCTCTTGATTACAAAAATTCATTACATATATTTTATAACATTTTGAGTCTGCTGCCAATGGCCTTTTTACCATAAATTGACGTTTCTTTCTTCTGAAAATACCACCGGCAGTAGCTGCCTTCTCTTTTTAAAATTCAAAGCATGAAAGATTTGAATTTCCTTAATCATATATCCAATGTTATAATAAAGGAAATAAACGACCGGGAGGTGCCCCATGTGTCCGAAAGAGCTGGATGAAACGGATAAGAAAATCATTAACGAGCTGAAGAAAAACAGCCGCATTTCCATGACAGAGCTGGGCAGGAAAGTCTTCATGACCAGCCAGGCAGCCAAAAACCGGGTAGAACGGCTGCAGGACCTGGGAGTCGTAGAAAGGTATACGGTAAACCTGAACTGTCCCGTCTTCGGTTATGCCACCCACCGCCTTTTCATCATGCATACCGACGAAGGAAAAGCGGAGGATTTCATCCGGTTCGTCCATGAAACGGAATTTCACATCCTTCACTGCTACCGGGTCCAGGAGAATACATTCTTCATCGATGCCCATTTCAAAGGAGAAGAAGGAGTAAAGGCCCTTGTGGAAGCAATCACCCCTTACGGCCATATCCACATCCATCCGGTACTGGAAGAAGTGAGACACGTCCATCCGGTGGACGAATGATTGGATTGTGCTTACATTGTCAGATACTGCGTTCCGAGTCAGTTACGATATTCGGGAGTCAGCCCTGTTTGGGACATGCACCTTTCCACTCATTTTCGAGATTTCGGGGTGCGGGGTGCGGGATGCGGGATGCGGGATGCGGGAAGGTGTGCCGCTGATGCGGCACATTTTTTATTGGGAATTTGCACAGACGGGGTTAAAAATCCCGTATCGTTCATCATCAATTGTCACTAAAGAGAAACGAGCGAATGGGAAAAGCTCCCCTCGATAGGGGAGCTCCGGCGCAGCCGGTGAGGGGACGAACTGCACAATTGAGGAAATATATCTCCGGGCACAGATGCGGGCCGAAGGCCATATTTAAAACTGCGCCCGAAGGGCGCCACCTCTACGAAGAACGAACAACGAATCACGAAGAACGATCATCCCATATGACGAAAAAGTCCTATTGCTGAATGATGATATAATAGAGTCACATCCTTCGGACTTTCACTCCGATGCGAGTTTCGGGATTCCCCGGAATGATGGTTTATGGGAATTTTCCCACAGAAAGGATTTTTTATGACAGAAAAGAAAAAAGTGGTCGTCGCCATGTCGGGCGGTGTGGATTCCACGCTTTCCGCCAGGCTTCTCCAGGAGCAGGGGTATGAAGTGTATGGCGCGACTATGCTGCAGTTTGACGGGCAGGAGGAAGAAATCGAAGGGGCGAGAGCCATGGGTGAATTCCTGGGCATTCCCTTCAAGGTCATCGATGTGAGAGAGGCATACAAAAAGTTCGTGCTTTCCTATTTCATCGACGCCTATTCGAAAGGCATGACCCCCAATCCCTGCATGATGTGCGATTTCCATGTGAAATTCGGCCTCTTCTATGAGGAAGCAAGGAAAGCATTCGATGCGCCTTATTTCTCCACCGGCCATTATGCGCGGATCGTCTTCAATCCGGAACGGCAGAAATATGAAGTGAGAAAGGGCATCGATATGTCCAAGGACCAGTCCTACATGATGTATCATTTGACCCAGGACCAGCTGGCCCACATTATTTTCCCCCTGGGCCGCACGTACAAGAAGGATACCCGCCTGATTTCCAGAGAAAAAGGACTTCCCACCTACAACAAGGCGGAGTCCCAGGATATCTGCTTCCTCACCAGCGAAAAAAATTATGTGGAATTTCTGGAAAATCATGCACCGGAAGCTTTCAAACCGGGAAATATCGTAGACCTCAAGGGTCGTATCCTGGGCCGGCACCATGGCATCTGCCACTATACCATCGGCCAGAGGAAAGGCCTTGGCATTGCGGCAAAGATGCCTCTCTACGTAGTGGCCCTGCGTCCCGACAAGAACCAGGTAATCGTCGGTTCCAATGACGACCTTTTCCGCACGAGACTTTTAGCTGACGAACTTCATTTTACCGACGGTGAAGCGCCGGCGGAAACATTCCGCTGCCAGGCGAAAATCCGCTATGGTATACGGGTCCATGAAGCAGAAGTAACCCTGGAGAAAAATGGAAGGGCGGTTGTGAAATTCGACGAACCCCAGAGAGCCGTCACCCCCGGCCAGTCGGTCGTCTTCTATGACGAAGACCGGCTCATCGGCGGAGGGACGATACTCCGGGGGCTGTGAAAAAAATTCAGCAGTCAGCCGTTAGTAGTTACTAAAAAACTGCCTCATGGAGAGGCAGTTTTTTATTGGAAATAATGATTCAGGAAATCTGTGTACTTTCAGCTTTAAAGCTCTTATGACTAAAAACCAACTGCTAATCTCAGTTTTTCCCGTTATATTCGCTGATTTTTTCCTGAGAAACATGGATGAAGGCCGGACCCGCCTCGAAGGCATCCAGTTCGCCCGGATTATACAGAAGACCGATGCTCCGGTCTTCGAGGAGAAAATAGTCGCCGGTCAGCCGTTTCTGACACTCCCAGTTTCCGGTGGGTTCTCTCGTATAGAGGGAATATTTCGGAAGATCATAGAGGGAATCCAGATCTTCTTCACTGATCCGGAGGAAACTTTCCAGGGGAAGCCTTCCTCCCGTAGCTTTATCGTAGACAAGCCCGATAACTTCCGGTTTTCCGTAAGGACCGCCGGAATAGACGTAATTGGTGATGATGATGGAAAGAAGTTCCTCATCTTCGTACATCACTTCAAAGGACAGGCCTGTACCCTTCTGAATCTTTTCATTTCCATAATTTTCCCGGATCTGGACGAGGAGTCCTTCGATATCTTCATTAATCCTCTCTGCCGCCTTTTTATTTTCCAGCCGTACCACGGGATAGCTCATAATAAAATCCTGACCCTGCCTTGTTTCCGTCAGGATTTCCGCCGATGCGGAGAGAGGCAGGGAAAGGGCCAGAGCGGCTGCGAGGACTGCTGCTTTTTTCATCATCATTCACCTCCGGAAGTTTTCTTCTATTATGAAGGAAATGGAATTCATTGGCAAGAAATTTTTATTTCCTCTATTTTCAACTGTTTTTAAAGAGCCCTGTGACGCTTTATATATAGTTATTATTAAAATAAAGGCATATTTTAAAAAGTGTATCAATTGTCATGTCCATGAAATATATGACCTTGCAAAACGCATAAAAAAATTATACTGTATATACAAGACTTCCCGTGGTCAAAAAGCGAGGCCCTGTCCGGGCGGATTCTGAAGCCGGGGAAGCTTTTTTATTGAATCTGTTTACTTTCCAAAAAGGAAGCGATATCCATTTTATGCGTACATTGATAAAAAACGGCCATGTCATAGATCCGGCCAATCACATAGACGCCTGTCTGAACATTGTCATTGAAGGCGAAAAAATAGCCGATGTCACCAGGGAAACGCCGCCGGCAGACAGGACGATTGATGCATCCGGTCTCCTGGTCACTCCCGGTTTCATCGATATCCACATGCATGAGGACCGTCTTATTTCCGGAAAAGATGCAGAAAGCGGCCGGCCGTGCCTGGAGATCCCCTCTGCAGCCAATGACATGTCCACAGATGAAGTAGTCCTGGATACGGAAGATTCCACTGCCATATTCAAATGTGAACTCCGCATGGGCGTGACCACCGTGCTGGGCGGAAACTGCGGGCAGAATAAATTCGAGCCTTCCCGGTACCTGGATGTGGTAGACCGGGATGGAGCAGCCGTCAATGTGGCCCTCCTTGCCGGTCACGGAGAATCCCGCCAGGCCATCGGCCACAAAGACAGGTACACCCCTTTGACCGGAGAGGAAATGGAACGGCTCGAAAAATATGTGAAGAAACAGCTTGATAGCGGCTGCGCCGGTATTTCCTATGGAATCCGCTACGACCCGGGAGCTACGGAGGAGGAATTATACCGCATGGCTGCCCTCTGCGTGCCGGAGGATAAAATGATTGCCGCCCATGTGCGGGATGATGCGGCGGCTATTTTCAAATCCCTCGATGAATTTGCCCGGATTGCCGTGAAATTCAATCTTCCCTGCCAGGTCTCCCACATCGGTTCCATGGCCGGTTTTGGCCAGATGGAAGAGTTCCTGCGGCAGGTGGATGAATACCGGATGCGGGGACTCCGGATCACTTCCGACTGTTATCCCTATGAAGCTTTCAGCACCAATATCGGAGCCGCTACGTATGATGACGGGTGGATTGAAAGGTATCACTGCGATTACGGGGTACTGGAAATATGTGAAGGGAAATACAAAGGCAGACGGTGCACGAAAGAAATTTTCGATGAAGTTCGTAAGGAACACCCCGAATATCTCACCGTATGCTATGTCATGAAGGGAGCAGATATCGACAGGGCCCTGAAGGACCCGGGAGTGATGCTCTGTACCGACGGGACCCTTCACGTGGGACAGGGCCACCCGCGGGCAGCGGGTTCCTTCCCCAGACTGATTGATCAATATGTGAAAAAGGGGAAACTGTCCCTCTATCATGCAATCCGCATGATGACCACCCTGCCGGCCCAAAAGCTGGGCCTTTCCCGAAAAGGCTCCCTTTCCATCGGAGCCGATGCAGATATCACCATTTTCGACTATGACCATATGAAAGATCTGGCCACTTTCAACGAACCCACAAAGCCGCCGGAAGGAATCCGGTACGTCCTTCTGGGCGGAAAAATCGTGCTGAAGGATGGAGTAATTACCGACGAACACTGCGGGAAATCGATTCGTTTTTAATTGACAATGATCAGAAAACAGAGAGACTCTCATGATTCTGATGCAAAAGGGGAATTTTTATGGAATACGGAATTTTTTCAATCATACCTCCGGTACTGACCATCGTACTGGCCCTGGTTTTAAAGAATGTATATGTGGCGCTGCTCAGCGGTATTTTCCTTGCTTCTCTCACGCTGGCCGGCGGAAATATCATCGTTGGACTCAACAGTTCTTTTTACGGAATAGTCAAGACTTTTGCAGGCAGCGGCAATGTAATCGTTATTTTGTCCATCCTGATGATCGGAGCATTTATCCATCTGATTGAACGGTCCGGCGGGGTCAAAGGGTTTATGGAAATGATGGTGGAAAAAAGGTCCATTATCAGCTCTAAAAAAACAGCCGCTTTCTTTACCTGGCTCCTGGGCATCATTGTTTTCACTTCGGGGTCTCTGAGCTGCATGCTGACCGGTTCTGTGGCAAGGCCTTTGAATGACAGTATGAAAGTTTCCCATGAAAAGGCAGCTTTCCTGGTCCATACCACTTCCACCCCCTGGTGCGTACTGCTCCCCCTTTCCGGCTGGCTGGCAGCCATGGTAGGCTACCTGACTTCCGGCGGAGTGAATGAGGCAGATGCCATCAATACGCTCCTCGCATCCATTCCGCTTAACTTCTACTGCATCATTGCCGTAGTTTTCGCCCTGCTCTCCACTTTCCTGCCTCTTGACTTCGGTCCCATGAGACAGGCCGAAAAGCGGGCAGATACGACGGGCGAACTGGACGACCCGGAAACGTCTTCTGCTTCCCGCAAGTCCAAAGTCGGAGATATTCCTGATATGAAGCCTCATGCCATCAATATGTTCCTTCCTATTCTGATCATGGTCGGTACAATCCTCGTCGTACTCATCGTTACAGGTAAAGGAAATCCCACCAGAGGTTCCGGTATGCAGGCTCTTCTCTGGGGCTGCAGCATTTCCCTTCTCTCCATCTGCTTCATGTGCCTTGTGGAAAGAGTCTTCACTCTGGAAGAACTGACCAGTGAAGTACTGGATGGTATGAAAGGCATGCTTCCTATCGCTATCGTGCTGACCCTCGCATTTACCATGGGTACCCTGGTCAAAGGACTGGATACGGGCCACTACCTTTCCAGCCTCTTTGCCGGATTCCTCACACCTGCCCTCCTTCCGGCACTGACTTTCATCATGGCTATGCTTCTTTCCTTCGCTACCGGCACATCCATGGGCACCATGGCCATCATGGCCGTCCTTGCCCTGCCTATGGCCATCAATATGGACGTCAATATCCCCCTCACCGCCGGTGCCCTCTTTGGCGGATCCATTTTCGGCGACCATGCATCCCCGGTTTCTGATACAACCATCATGTCCTGCGCTTCCACAGGCTGCGATATTATGGACCATATCAAGACCCAGATGCCCTACGTCCTCTGCTTTGCCGGTATTTCACTGGTTCTTTATATCATTCTTGGATTTATCATGTGATCAGGTGTATTCCTGATCATCAGGCTCTTTCCCCTGTCAATCAGGGGGAGGAGCCTTTTTTGATCCCTGTTTCCAGAGGACAGCCTCTGTCACATAAAAATGATATACTTCCGTTAAAGGAGATGATATCCATGGAAGAAATACCGGTGAAGAAAGAATTGACGGAGGAGGAAAAAATTTCTCTTCTTCGTAATTTTGAGCGAGAGGGCGGGGAAAGCGGTGCCAGTGAGGAAAAATTGAAGGAAATACGGCCCGTCATTGATGAACTTTGCGAAAAAGATGTGGAAGAAGCCCTCCGCCTGAAAGGGTACGCCTGCTATGGAGGCTCCAGGCTTTATCCCTGCGACTGGGAAATGGCCCGGCAGATTTTTGAAAAACTCTGCTCCATTTCCGATGACCCCTGCTATGCCAATACCCTGGGCTACATCTATTATTATGGACGAACCACCAAAGGAGTCCCGGACTATGAAAAAGCCCTCCACTGTTTCTACTTCGGAGCCCTTCAGGGTCACCCCGAAAGCATTTACAAGCTGGGGGATATGTATTTCAATGGATACGGAGTAGAGAAGCGTCCGGAACTGGCAAGGACTCTTTATCAAAGAATCTATGATCAAACGAAAAAGCAGTTTCCGGAATGGCCGGATGTGAACTTTGCCGATGCAGCCCTCCGCATGGCAAAGATATATGACACCTGTTATCATTTACAGGAAATCAGTTACCAGTATTATCTCGAAGCAGACTATGCAGCAAGGAAGCGTGCAGCAGCCAGCGATTTCTTTGGCAATCAGGAAGTGGCAAAGACCGCAGCCATGGCCAGAGCGGAAGCCAGGGAAAAGCTGGCGAAGGATTTCTTTGTTTCTTCCATTCTCATGGATGACCTGGACGGTCTGGAAACGCTTTTCTGGGACATGATGGATGATCGGTATCCATTGATGATTACGGTTCACAGAAAGAAAAAGCGCATTTCCCTTTCCATCAGCCGCCTTGATCCGGATTTCGGAAAAATCGTCCCCTACCTGTACACAGAACCCCGCTTTGACTACTGCAGTCTTGTAAAAGCAGTTACCCTTCATCAATTTCACGGAAAAATTTCCGGTAAAAAGGATCCCCTGATTTTTGACCGGTTTGAATGGGATTTTGATAAATACAGGTTGAATTTCTATTGGCACAATAAAAAAGCCGGCTGGCTCAGTCTACGCTCAGGACAGTTTGACTGCCCGAAGAAAAAAGAAGGCGGCCCCCTCCGCCATCTGGCCCGTATCACTTTCCAGCCCGGAGGAAAGCTTTATGATTACCTCTGTGAAATAGAAGACGTAAATGCCGGTGATACAGTCATCGTCATGGGTTATGACGGAGAAACGCCGGTAACCGTGGTGAAGACCTTCGACTGCCATGAATCGGAGCTGCCCATTGCGATTGAAAGGTATAAGAAAGTCATACGAAAAGTGAGTGATTAGCAGTTAGTTTTTAGTGCTTAGTGATTTGGATTTCACTCAGTTAAACCCCCGGCCGGTACCGGCCGGGGGTTTTATTTTCCAGAAGAGAACGCTGCGCTCCCTGCTTTACGCGCGGGGCCGGGAATACACTTTGCCCCTCGTGCGGGGATGCCCGTTCACGTATGGCCGGGAATACAGGTACAGGCCGTTCATGTAGAGCCATCGACTGTGTACAACCCTTAATAGCACAATTGCGGGCCAGAGGCCCGTGCGCGGAGCGCACTATATAAATTGGTTTTCCGCAGGAAAACCATATCCTTCCCTTTCCCCTTACCTCTTTCCCCTGTTTTTATTTCCATATAAAAAAGCGACGCCCATCCATTTGCGCCGCACCTTCACTTACCACTTACCACTTATCACTTATCACTTATCACTTATCACTTATCACTTTTCACTTCTAACCACTAATCACTCATCGTCCTTCTGTTCCCACAGGTACCGGTTGTATTTCTCCTGATAAAATTCCGCCGATTTCTTCCGGATCCAGTTGTCCCGGTCTTCGCAGATGGCCAGCATTTCATCCACCAGGTCTTCGGCCCGCTGCTCTCCTGTGTGGCGGAGGTAGCCGATCATGCGGTTGATGGCTTTTTCGCCGGAGAGCTGCTCAGCCATGAGGAGGCCCAGTTCCGCCGGAAAGCCTCTTTCTTCTACGAGGCGGATCAATTCTTCTTTTGCTTCATCTACCATGAGTTCCTCTATTTTTATACATTATTAAAAGGGAAAGATGCCGAAAAGTTTTTTCTTTTTGATCTCCGGGACTTCCGGGATGATGGCCGTACCCGGTACTCTGTCGAAGCGGGGGAAATGGATTTCCTGTCTTTCCGGGATAAGGCCGTGGGAAATGAGGATCCCGTCTCTTTCCCGTATTTCCTGTATCTCCCTGAAATCTTCAAAACTCTTGAAAAGGGAGGCCAGCTCCCGGGCCTTGTCTTTTTCTCCCCGGGAAAGGAAATAGATTTCCTCGTTCCGCAAACGATGGAAAAGATTCATGAGCACTCTGGCCCCCTGCCAGAGGACCATGGGCTTCATGGGAATCATCCAGTCATTGATTTTTTCCTTTGCCAGCGAAAGGCCCTGGGGAAAATGAGTGCGGGTGAGGGTCAGGGCATAGTCGATGTCCTTTTCTTTCTCTCTTTTTTCTTCCCTCATGGAATCTTCATAGGAAAGAAGGAGGTCCGCCCCCGGAATCGTTTCCTTCTCTTTTTCTGCCAGCGAAGAAATAAGGGCCGTCCACTTTTCTTTTCCCGCCCGCTCTTTTACCTTGCAGGCGGCTTTGCCGATATTTTCGAGAAGGTCCCGTTCGCACATTTCCACATGGGAATAATCGTACGTCCCGGCCAGTCCCGCACTTCTCCTGTCTTCATTGAAGAGGGCCGCTGTGGCAATGGGGTCGATTTTTCCGTAATCTTCGCAGATTTTCAGGAAAAGGGGCAGCGGGTCCTCATAAGCGCCGTAGTACAGGCAGTTCACCGCCAGGACGATGGAGGAAAGGCAGGGGAAATTGATGGAACCTGCCGGTTTTCCGGAGATAATATCGTCGATATATCCATAAGCTTCTTTCTTCGTCAGAAGGGGCAGCCAGAAAAATTCCGCACTGCTCCGCCGCCGGCTGTGGGTGAGGTCGTACTCCGCATCCAGCAGGCGGTTCCGCTCTTTTTTGTCTTTCGCCTTCTCCAGTTTTTCCTGAAGGGCTGTGGAAATCGCCTCTTTCCCGTCCTTTGTATGAAGGGAAAGGATGTAAAAGGGATTATCGGTAAAAAACATGGCTGCCTCCTTTCTTTAATACTATTCTCATTATATCCTATTTCCACAGGCCTTGCCTCATGAAATCCAACTTTTTAACTTTTTCAAGTGGTAAAGAAACTTTTTCAAAAATTTTTAAAAATAAAATCCTCTTTTTGTACTATACAGGTAGAGCCAGGGAAATTGCCATTGAGAAATCCTTCAGGAACTGCCCGGCGCGCCAAAAATTAAGGGCAGCGGAAGGATGTATCAAATATTTTCCCCGGTTCCTGCCGCGGTAAACAAAAATAAAAATCCCCCGATTCCGGATTCGAGCTGAATTTCACCACACCTTCACGACATGAAAAACTGACCGGCCTGCTGTCCATACGTTCGCTCCGTCCCTGCACATCCAGGCCAAAGTCCCTGCAGCCGATTGACTTTTGTGGTACGAAAAATCACCCCGAATCAAAAAATCGGGGGATTTTTATTTTTTTGAGTCATCTCCCAGCTTTATGGATAGAGTCAGGACCGGCTTTCATGAATCACCCTCACCCTGAAACGCCCTTTGGAAGACACTTCCGGAAGCATGGGAAAAAGGTTCTCTATTTTGATGTACTCTCCTGAAAATCACTTTTAAATTTCCATCATCCGTGATATAGTTAGGTATATTTTTGTAAAATGAAGGAGGAAATTCCTACGGAAACCATACTCCAATACTTTCTCATCTGCCCTCTCGTCATGATTGCGGGCTTCGTTGATGCCATTGCCGGCGGCGGCGGACTGATTTCCCTTCCGGCCTACCTGATTGCGGGCCTGCCCGTTCACAATGCCATTGCCACGAACAAGATGAGCTCCACCATGGGGACTGTCCTGGCCACTTTCAAATTTGCCAGAAGCGGCTTCATCCCCTGGAAACTGGCAGGAGTCTGCGTGATTTTTGCTTTTGCGGGATCCTCGCTGGGCGCAAAACTGGCTCTCCTCATGGATTCCCATCTTTTCCTCCTTTTCATGCTGGTGGTACTCCCGCTGACAGCCATTTATGTGACCCGCGGAAAAGCCCTTGTTTCTGAAAAGGAACCCTATCCTTATAAAAAGACAGCCGTTCTTTCCATTCTCATGGCTCTCTGCATCGGTGTGTATGACGGATTCTACGGACCCGGCACAGGCACATTCCTGCTGCTTCTTTTAACCGGTGTAGCCCATCTTTCTCTCAAAGAAGCCAATGGGGTCACAAAAGTCATCAATTCCACCACCAATATCGCCGCGCTCTGCGTTTTCCTCCTGAACGGCAAAGTCCTCTTCCCCCTGGGCCCCATCGCAGGCTGCTTCGGCATGCTGGGCAACTACCTGGGCGCCCTGTACTTTTCGAAATCGGGCGCTAAAAACGTAAAGCCCGTCATCATCGTGGTGCTTTCCATATTCTTTATCAAAGTCATATATGAACTGTTCTTTAAATAAGAGAAGAGCAGTTAGTGCTTAGTTTTTAGTAATCAGTCAAGACGGCCCGCATGATAATTTAGAACGCGGGCTATTTTATATGATATACTTAATCTGGTTATATTCCCGCCTGGGCAAAATCCCCCTATATACTCGTCGCTGTATCAGCAGCGACACCTTCCCGCAATCCGCAATCCGATTTCTCCCAATTGACTCCATCCATTCCACGAAATATGAGGCAAACATGAACATCCCATCCCCCAACCGCAGCAATCCTTACGCTCTTCTTCCTTTCGTTATTTTCATCGCCATCTATCTGGGAGCCGGCATTTATTTCCAGCTTCAGGGCGTGCCCATGGCTTTCTACCAGTTTCCGTCGGTAACGGCCATGCTGGTGGCGGTCATTGCCGCCTTCTGCCTGTCGAAAGATCCCATTATGTACAAATTCGGAATTTTCTCGAAAGGTGCAGGCAATGACAATATCATGACCATGCTCATGATTTACATCCTGGCCGGCGCTTTTTCTGCCGTGGCTTCTGCCATGGGCGGAAGGGATGCGACAGTCAATCTGGGCATCAGCCTCATTCCGGCTGAATACCTCACTGCAGGCATTTTCCTTATTTCCGCCTTCCTCGGCACAGCCACAGGGACCTCCGTAGGCACAGTAGCAGCCATCATCCCCATTGCCGCAGGAATTGGGGAGAAAAGCGGCATCCCTGTCCCCCTCATCCTGGGCGCCTGTGTGGGCGGAGCCATGTTCGGCGACAACCTGTCCATGATATCGGATACCACCATTGCCGCCACCCGCACCCAGGGCTGCGAGCTGAAGGATAAATTCAAAGTGAATTTCTTCATCGCCCTTCCGGCAGCCATCTGCACTGCCCTGCTCTTCCTCTTTACCGGCACCCCGGGCACTGCAGCAGCCGCTGTGGGTGACTACACCCTGCTGAAAGTCCTTCCCTATCTGGCAGTACTCATCCTCGCCCTCACCGGGATGAACGTATTTCTCGTCCTCCTGACAGGCATCGTCCTCTCAGGTATCATCGGAATCGGTGCCGGTTCCCTGTCTGTTATTTCCTTTGCCCAGGAAATATGGAAAGGCTTTACCAGCATGAGCGAAGCTTTCTTCCTCGCCCTCTTCTGTGGCGGTATTTCCGAACTCATCACCTACTATGGAGGAATCGCCTGGCTCATTGAAAAGCTGCAGAAATCCATTACCGGACCGAAATCCGCCCAGCTGGGCATGGCCGCCCTGGTCTCCCTCATCGACTGCGCTACGGCCAATAATACCGTAGCCATCATCGTTACCGGCGATGTGGCAAAAAAGATTTCCGACCGTTACGGTGTGGACCCCAGGGTCACCGCCTCCACCCTCGATATCTTCTCCTGCGTCTTCCAGGGAATCATCCCCTACGGCGCCCAGCTCCTCACTGCGGCAGCCCTGGCCAGCCAGACAGGAATCACCATCAATACCCTGGACATCGTCCCTCATATGTGGTACTGCTATTTCCTGGCCATCTTTGCGGTTATCTCCGTTTTCGTGCCTTTTGCAACAAAGTGGATGGAGAAATAAGGTAAAGTCATTTTTGCAAAAACGATGATCTGACATAATCTGTATCGTTCTTCGTTGTTCGTTATTCGTTGTTCGGTTTCAAAATGGCTGGCTTTGCCGGCCATTTTTAAAATGGTCCTAGGAAATTGGACACGGGAAACTGGTATCCCCGAACATAGGACAGGGTAAACTGGAAAATCCCTTTGCCATGGACACTCTACTCCTA
>OMVW01000009.1 GCA_900314595.1 uncultured Dialister sp.
TACTCCGAACAGGGTGAATAAGGCCCTATTTCCTTTAAACGCAATAGAGAAATTTCGATTTGGAAGCACTTTAGCAGCTGTTAAGTTAATGATATTGCCGTTAGCAGTTAGCAGTTAGCCGTTAGCCGTTAGCAGTCAGCTTTTAGTGATTAGAAAAAGAGCCGGTTGTGCAGCCGGCTCTTTTTATTTGAAATAAAAGCGGTCAGTGAAGGATATGGGGCTTGACCCAGTTTTACATAGTACGTCGTGCAGGAGCCTTTGGCCGGAAGGTGGACGCTCTGCCTTTCCTTCAACTCCGCCTGTGCATAATCCCCATAAAAAAACCGGCGCTGCCTCAGCAGTGCCGCCTTCCCGATCACCCCGAAATCTCGTAAAAGAATCTGACGGGGCATGTCCCTGCGAGACTGACCCCGAATACCGAAATTGCCTCAATCCATCTTATCTGACAGATGACAGCTTTCAAAGTTTCTTTCCCTCTTTGTCTCCCCGGAAGTTATAGACTATAAATGCGGCTGCCAGCCAGAAAGCAATGGCAGTGGTCCAGAAAACGGTGGGGTAGCCAAACCAGCGGGCCAGGGCTCCCGAGCAGACAGGTCCGGCCACATTGCCCATAAGGAAAATAGAAGAAACGACACCGAAAACGATAGATCTTTTTTCAGGCGGAACCGAGGCAGCCAGAATGGTATTCGTACAGGGACCGATGGGACCCATACCAAGGCCTGTAATAGCACGCCAGCTGCCAAGACCGGTGACAGACGTCATGAAGTACTGCATGATGAAATCAAATCCCACGAAAATCGTGGCCGCCACAAGGATTTTATGGGGACGGAAACGCTGGGTGAGCCGCCCCACATTGAGGGACATCAGGGCAGAGCAGGCGCCGGAAATAAAGATAATGAAACCTACCGTTGTCGCTACGGCTTCGGAATCGCTGCCCATCATCTGTTTGATGTAGAGCGGCAGGATCGGTCCGATGCCGGTGATGCCGAAATTGCAGAGGAACTGCATGAAAGTCATAATCCGGACCCGGGGGATTTTCATGAAATACACAATCTGGCCCCAGGTGGAACCTTTTTCCTTCGAAGCCCCTTTTCGGTGAATTTCCGGCATGAAAAGTCTGACTGCCAGGAGGCAGAGAAGGGAGAGAGACCCGAAAAAGAAGAAAGGCATCCGATAACCGATTGTATCGGCAATAGCTCCGCCAATCAAAGGTCCTACCATGATTCCTACCACCATGGCCGCCTGAAAATAGCCCATGGACCAGGACGTTTTTTCTTCCGGAGTCACAGAAACCACGATAGAAAGTCCGATGGGCACAAATCCTCCCACCAGGCCCTGTATAGTGCGGAGAATGAGAAGCTGCCAGGGAGCCTGAGTAAAAGCGGAACCCAGGATGCAGAGAGAAACAGCCGAAAGGACTACGGTCATCATGGTTTTCGGTCCCCGCCGGTCTGCCTGAATGGACCAGAAAGGAGCGGAAAGAGCAATCATGAAAGGAGTCACTCCCGTAATGAGCCCCGCCCAGAATGCAGACTCCCCGGGATCCGAAAGCCCCAGTTCCGAAAGGAAAAGAGGAAGAAATGACATGACCCCCATGAGCGCAATCCCCGCGCCTACCTGAATCAGGCACACCAGGTAAATGACCCGCTTCCAGTCCTTCATGCTCCCGCCTCCTTTCGTTACATATTTATCTACCATATTATAAAACTTTTGATAAAATATTGCTTATATAAGAAATAGTGGAAATAATCTTCCGAATATGCTATTATAATAAAACATGTGGGTGTAGTTCATCGGTAGATAGTTGCTGTCCGAGATTGAACTGGACTCGCAGTAAGTGAGATATTCTTACACGTGAATATCTTGCATTTCATATGCGGGTGTAGTTCATCGGTAGAACGCAAGCTTCCCAAGCTTGACAGGAGGGTTCGACTCCCTTCATCCGCTCCATAAAAATGAAATCCTCACTTTGGAGTGAGGATTTTTTGATTGCCTGTGTTATAATGTACATAGAGAGAGTCCTTGACGTGTGAAGGCGTCAGGCTCATCTACTTAGGATTCGAAAAGCCTGACGTGAATGAAGTATTGAGGGATACTTCAGTGTGTCTACGTCAGGTTTTTCGCTTTATTCATAAATATGCTGCCGGGGCAGCTCTTTACTTCATAATCATCACAATCAGCGTACCGAAAGCAATCATCAGCGATATGGCTTCATAAACACGCATGGGATCACCCCCTTACAGGAGATGAGCCCAACTCACGTCAAGGACTCGTAAAATAGTATATCAGAAATTTCATAAAATCAGAATATGTATTTTGTCTCTGCATTGGCAGGGATTTTTATTTTGCTTTGAAGACAGGATAGAAATATCCTGCATCATATTCGATTCTTCAAATGAATTGACCGCATTTCCTTTACAGCGCTTTCTCCATATAGATTTTACCGCGATTCGTTATATGACACCCCTGCCTTGCATGGTTTCGACTGGATCGTCCCCTCACCGCTATCGCGGAGCTCCCCGGAAATGAATTTACATTGTAGCTCATTTCCGACTTGTACGATAGTACAGCCCCTCCGTCAGCTGTGCTGACACCTCCCCGAACTTCGGGGAGGCTGCGAGGGTGCCTGTCGCCGGGCATAGCTGACAGATGAGACTTATAGTTTATAATCAATACTCGCGCCCGAAGGGCGCCACCTTCCCGAAATCCGCAATCCGAAGTCCGAAATCCGATTTTCTCAATACAAAAGAACCGATTGTTTAAACAACCGGTTCTTTTTCGTATTTCCAAAACACTAAAGGCTATTTTCCCGCAGCCATTTCCTTCCCTTTCTTGAAGAATTTCATAAGAAGCGGGGAGAAAGCAGAGAGGAGGCAGAGAGCGATGAGGATCCAGCAGATGGGGGTAGAGAAGAGTACGGAGGGATCTCCGCCGGAGAGCTGGAGGCTTCTTCTGAGGCCTCTTTCGCCCAGGGGTCCTAGGATCAGGGCCAGCACGACAGCTGCCGTATTGAGGCCCATTTTTCTCATGAGGTAGCCCATGACGCCGAAAATAAACATGATGACTACATCGGTAAAGCTGTTATTGATGGCAAAGGAGCCTACGACGCAGAGTACGAAAATGCAGGGAATCAGGATGGCATCGGAGAGTTTGGCCAGGTGTGCGAAAATGCGGCAGCCCCCAAGTCCGATGAGAAGCATGAAGAACTGGGTCAGTACGAATCCTGCAAAGAAGGTATAGGTCATGGGAGCATAGCGGGTGAAGAGTTCCGGTCCCGGCTGGAGGCCTTGAATGATGAGGCCGCCCATGAGGACTGCGGTTACAGATTCACCAGGAATGCCAAGGGTCAGGGTCGGAATGAGGGAGCCCCCGGTAACGGCATTGTTTGCCGCTTCAGACCCGGCTACGCCTTCAATATTTCCGTGTCCGAAGGTTTCCGGATGTTTGGAGAATTTTTTAGCCGTATCATAGCCCAAAAAGCAGGCAATGGATGCGCCGGCACCGGGAAGGATGCCGATAATATTTCCGATAATCCAGGAACGGATGATGGTGGGTCCGATTCGTTTTATTTCTTCTGCTTTGAGAAGCACGGAATCTTTGAATTTAATGACGCTTCCTCTTTCCTTGATCGCTTTCTCGGTCAGGATGAAGACCTGGGACATGGAGAAAAGTCCGATGAGGGAACAGGTCACATTGATCCCGTTGTACAGTTCATCGATACCGAACATGTACCGTTCCACCCCTTCCATGGGGTCCATGCCGATGGTGGAAAGGATGAGTCCGAAAGCACCGGACATGAGGCCTTTCACCATGGAACCGGTGGTTACGCCGGCGATAATGGTGATGCCGAAAAGGGCGAGCCAGAAGTATTCCGGGCTTCCGAATTTCATGGCCAGCTGGGCCAGCATGGGAGCGAAGAAATAAAGGGAAATACAGGAGAGAAGGCCGCCGCAGAAGGAAGCAAAGCAGGCAGTCCCCAAAGCTTTACCGGCTTTCCCCTGTTTCGTCAGTTCATAGCCGTCAAGAGCCGTAGCCGCCGAGGCAGGGGTCCCCGGGGTATGAATGAGGATGGCGGAAATAGAACCGCCGAAAATAGCGCCGCAGTAAATGCCCCCCAGCATGATGAGGCCCGTTTCCGGTTTCATACCGAAAGTCAGAGGAAGAAGAAGGGCTACGCCCATAGCTGCGGAAAGTCCCGGCATACAGCCGACGACTACGCCGATGGTTACGCCTACAATCAGCATAATCAGGTTCATGGGATCGAAAGCATGTCCAAATCCGGCTGCCATAAGTCCCAGAGTTTGTGCGTCCATAGTTTTCCTCCTTCCTTATAAGAATTCTTCCAGAATGATGCCCATGGGAAGGGGCACTTTCAGGAAAATATCAAATGTACCGTAAACGATGGCTGCCATCCCCACAAGGACCATCCCGATATAAAGAGGACGGATTTTGAAATAGCAGAGCGTCGAGAGGAGGTAGATCAGGGCAGCGATATAAAAGCCCACCAGGTACATGAGGATGAAGAATCCGATGAAAGCCGCAAAGGTGTACCAGAACTGTTTCTTTTCGAAGCCGTCAAAAATCTTCGAAAAGTCATTGTCCACTTTGTGGTCTTTCCGGCAGGCCAGAAACATATTTCCTACATGAACTGTGGTAAGCACAAGCAGGAGGCCTATGACGAAGTGCGGATAGTGTCGGACCGGTTCAGGATACTCTTCCGTAAGATAGAGGAAGAAGAAACTGAAGAGGTACATGAATCCGCAGATAAAAATATCTGATTTTTTCATGCGCATCTCCTTTTGGAAATAAAAATCATTTTCATGCGTCATCTATATCGGCAAGAGGCCGCCGATGGGGGCGGCCTCAATACCGATATATTCCTCAGGATGGGATTAATAGAGCTTGCTTACGATGTTCTTGCAGAAATCTCTCTGGCTTTCGATCAGTTGGCCCAGATCTGCTGCATTCTTGTAATCGATGGACATGCCTGCTTTTTCATGAGCAGCTTTGACTTCCGGATCTTCCATGGTCTTCTTGAAAGCTTCATCATAGAATTTAATGATGTTTTCCGGAGTGCCCTTCGGAGCTACGAGAGCACGGGCAGAGCCGTACCATTTATCATAGTAACCCAGTTCGCCCAGGGTCGGTACGTCTTTCAGGGATGGATCTCTCTTCGTATCGAATACGCCGAGGACTTTCAGTTCAGCCGTATCCCCATTGATCAGTTTTGCCACGTCGCCTACTTTAGCGCAGGAGAAATCAACTTCGCCCTGACGGAGAGCCAGGAGCTGGTCAGCTGTTCCGCCATAAGGAACTGCATTGTATTCGAAACCTGCAGATTTTGCGAGCAGCTGGGCTGCGGTATGATTGGAAGCCTGGCTGCCGTTGGTGGAAGCCTTCAGCTGACCCGGATGTGCTTTTGCATCTTCAACGAGTTCTTTCAGCGTATTCCATTTCGCATCTTTCTTTACGACCACAACGCCTGTTTCCGTTACATGGTTGCAGATTGGAACGATGGATTTGTCATCCAGATTGCTGCCTTTCTGGAGTTCCAGAGTGGTATAGGTCGGCAGATTGATGAAACCGATGGTGTATCCGTCCGGTTTTGATTTGGCCAGTTCGGTCCAGCCAATCTTGCCGTCAGCGCCCGGTTTATTTTCGATAACCAGAGTCTGGCCCACATATTTCTTTGCGCTGTTCGTCAGAAGGCGTGCACCGGTATCCGTGCCGGAACCTGCTTTATACGCTACAATGACTTTGACATCCTTTTCCGGTTTCCATGCAGCGCCGGATTTCGCAGCGCTCTTGGAGCCGCCTCCGCAGCCTCCCAGAAGAATACCTGCAGAAAGAATGGCAGCAGCAGCAAGCAGAAGTTTCTTTTTCATCGTTGTTTTTCCTCCTTGATTCCCTGCGCCGGACTCTCCCCGCCCGGCCTCGGGCTCCCAAATATGAAATTATGTGCGCTTTACAAATCACTTATTTTTTTATTTTACTATTCTTTTTTATTTTACACAATAATTACATATATGGGATAATTGTAATGACTACACAAATATTTCTATTAGATTGTAAAGATAAAATATATAACTTATATCAGAGGACTTTATAAACAGGAAATTCGATGGAAAATTCAGTCCGGCATCACAAGACCCCATCACCATACCCCTTCCTGTCGAAATGCCTCAAGCCTTTCCGCTCCGGAAGAAATAAAAAGCACGCAAAAAAGCCTTCGTCCGATTCGAAATCTATGGCAAGGCCCCAGGGCATCCCCTCTTTGTCAGCGAGAGCAGGGAACCGTCAAACGGTGCTTTCGGTCGTGAGTGGAGGGATAGAAGCTGCGCTTGATTGTCAGTGAGTTTCTCTCTTTGGAAGGCTTATTTACTTTTTAACAACTGGAATAATAAAAATTTATCCCGGGATTTGGAGAGGAAAAAGATATAGGGAATTTGTCCTGAACCATCTCATATGTTGGCGCGCTGATGATCCATCCGGAGTCGTTCCCGGAGCTCCTCTTTTTCGGTTCTCTATCTATATAATGCAAAAAGGGCTTTTTTGTTCCATTATATTTTCATTAGAAATTTTTAGAGGGCAAAAAAAGATAGATTTTATCGGGGCTTTCGGGTTTGAATTTTTTTATTTTTCAAAATTTTCCGCCTTTTTTGAAAACTTTTTAAAAAAGGCTTGACTTTTGTAAAACATTCGTTCCGTTTATTTTTGGAATAAAATCATGATTTCTGCTGCTGTAAAAAATCCACCGAATCCATTTCACCGAAAAGTTTTCCAATACAGTTCCATTTGACGTCATCGCAGTAAAAGTTAAAACAGCCTTCCTTCGGGAAAGCTGTTTTATTTCCATCAGAATATCAATTTTTTCACTTCTGAAAGCT
This sequence comes from uncultured Dialister sp., assembly GCA_900314595.1. Taxonomy (GTDB): domain Bacteria; phylum Bacillota; class Negativicutes; order Veillonellales; family Dialisteraceae; genus Dialister. The sequence goes on from OMVW01000009.1 coordinate 6,888, forward strand.
GTTTTTCCGTTTCCTCGTCCTGACTATGAAAATCCATAAACCTTGCCAGGTATCCCTGCTTTCGGATGAGTTTCCTTGTCACTTCGAAATTCACGTCAAAGTACATGGCCAGGCCGCCCACGTGGAAATCAAGAGGTTCTTTCTTGATGGAAGTGGGAATGGATTTCTTTGTGAGCGCCATTTCATAGACTTTTCCCGTCATCTTTGACTTTTCAAACTTCTCCCGCGCTGTGTTCCAGATGATTTCCGGATGATCCGCATAGACGGCATAAACCCGGAAAATATCGGTTTTATCCGCATCCCGGAGAAGCTTACAGAAAAGGAGCTCCCTTTCAGAAAGTCCCAATGGCAGCTCATAGGCGCTGTGGAGGGCGATGGCTTTCTCCATGAGGGCATCTTCCGATGAATCTTCGATGAAATCCCGGATATGGTCTTCCTGAAAAAGATATTTCGCCCCGAAAGCCGCATGGTTCATGGACTTCCCGTCGGAAAAGGTATGAAACCTCTTAATCTGCTCAAAACGTCCGATGTCGTGCAGCATCCCCAGCGCCCAGGCCAAGTCCCTGTCCGAATCGGAAAGGCCCAGGCCTTTGGCAATGATTTCCGCATTGGATGCCACCTTTTTCGAATGAAGGACTTTCAGGAGGACCTGCGGGTCCTTCTCGTCAAAACGACGAGTGTATGAATCAAATTGTTTTAAAATAAAGGATCTTGAAATGACCATTATTTCCTCTGCATCGAGTCATCAATCATCATGGAGAAATTAACTTCCTCCGGAAATCTCAGAATCCCGCTTTTGCAAGCCAGGGATCGATATCTCCTTCAATATTTGCCGTGAGGCCTACCCCGAAGGAGGCTCCTTTCATAGCAGGGTATTCCATGATTTCCCTGTCTGTTTCGGAAAGGCTGCTTCTGCCGGTTTCCGGTCAAAAGTCATGGATACAGGGCCGCTGAAAAAAGTGGAAGTATGAATCAGGATACCTACGATCACGCCAGGGACGATCAGGACTCCGATGAGGATGTCTAGTTTCCTCTTAATGGCTGTCTCCTTTTGAGAATAGAAAATATTTCTATTCCTATAGTATCATAATAACGGAAATATCACGAAATAAAGATTTTGCACAATTTTCTGAATGCCGATTCTGCAAGTCATCGATTCTTCGAATCGATTGGCCCCCTTCTCCTGCTTCGCAGGAGCTTCCCCCGCCGGGGACGCTTTTCCGCGAGCGATTTGGGAAAATGATTACGCTTCCGATTGTGCAGACCCTCCCACTGCTGTCCCTTTTCGGGCATGATAAGGTTTGTAATTTAAAAACTCCGCGGCGCTTCCTGTTTTTATACGCCGCACCGCCCCTAATCCCCAATTCCTCCTGCTCAATAAGAATATTAAAATTGGCCGCTTTGTAATTTGATGCGGCCACCGCCCCGACAACCCCGATACCCCCGATACCCCCGACATTCCCGATTCAAAAGTTGTTTTTAATCAGTTTGATTTCAATATTAAAAACCTCACCCCCTCCCCTTTGCACTTTTTCCTGAAAATGGTTAAAATGGGTAAGTACTATAATACCCCTGGGGGGAAATCATGAAACTTATCAATTTTGACCATATCGTGCTGACCACGAGAAATCTGGAAGCATGCATTCATTTTTACCGGGATATCCTGGGTATGACCCTTTCGGAATCAAACGGCCGGTATGCCTTTCTTTTCGGAAACTGCAAAATCAATATCCATCAGCGGCCGGGGGAGTTCCAGCCGGCCGCCCTGAATCCTGTGTCTGGAAGCATCGATCTCTGTATCATCACAGAGACCCCTCTGGAAGAGGTGGAAACAGAGCTTAGAGAGAAAAAGGCGCCCCTCATCACGGGCATCGTGGACCGTCACGGGGCCAGGGGACCCATGAAGTCTATGTATCTGCGGGATCCTGATGGAAATCTCATCGAAATCGCCTGGTATGTCAATCAGAATGAAGTTCGCGGAAATATCGCGGAAGATGTGATGTTTGCGGAAAATGATGAAAACGCAGCCATCGAATAAGGAGACCTATGACACCGTACCAGTCCAATTTATTCTTCATCGCCGAATATATTCTCTCGGCGGTCATCATCGTCTTTCTTACCTGGAGGAAGACCTCTTTTGATGCGAGGAAAATCATTACAAGGAAAACGTTTGCGAAACGTCTTCCCTTCGTCATTCTTGCTGTTCTTCTTCCCATCGTCCTCATGACGGTGATTATTATTTTTTCGTCCCTCGTTGGAGACTCTGCCAGCAAAGTCCTCATCGGAGTTCTTCAGTTCATCCTGACCCTTGCGGCCAATGTGCTTCTGGGTGCTTCCTGGATGCAGCGGTACCGGGTCTATCCCCGGGGCACGGAGCTCTGTATCGTGGTCATTCTCATGTATATCATTTCCGACCTTTTCATGCCCGCCGGCATCAAGTATGCCATCCTCGTGGGCGGAACGGTGCTGGGATTTATATTTCCTGATACATGGGATGACTGGAAGAAGTGAGCCGGCTGAATAGCTGTGTTCTGTTTCAAAAGCCTGAAATAAAAGTGATCAGTTCTCAGTTAGCAGTTCTCAGTGAAGGTGCGGCGCCAAAAATGAAAAGCGCCGCTTTTTTAATGAAAATCATCTGCTTAACACCATAAAAAAAGGGCCCGCTTCACATTGAGGCGGGCCTTCCTTCACTGATAACTAAGAACTTTTTCAATTCAGTTCCACATTATAATTTTCATCCAGCCGGGCATTCATATGGAGGAGAGCCGGAGCGTCATTGGCATCAATGTAAAGGGCATGCCATTTCTGAATGCCCGGTGCTTTTCCGTAAGGGGTGGTGAGCAGCTGGAAATTCGGGGACCATTCTGCCTGAATTCCGGCAGCTCTGGCCACTGGAAATACGGGGATATAGATATGACCGTCTTTGCCGTAAGCCCTTGTTTCCAGTTTCTTTCCTTTCACATAGAGGTCATAGACTTTGGCCACATAATGGGGATTTCCATCGGAAGCATAAATGGCGGAATTCAGTTCCTCATCCGTAGGGAATCCGGCCACGCCGAAGGGACGGAGTTTCTCCCGTACTGCCCTGGCGTCCAGAGGCTGACGGTTATAGCCATCGGGATAGATATAGTAAACCACGGTGCGGTCCGTTTCTTCCTGAACCACCACTCTTTCATAAATAATATCTACGGGAATTCCCTTTACGATATGAGCAAAGAGGTCTTCCACATCTTTTTCATACATGCGGACGCAGCCATGGGATGCATAATTTCCAATGGAGTTCGGGTTGTTGGTTCCATGGATGCCATAATTTCCGCCAATCCCGATCCAGCGGTAGCCCAGCGGATTTTCCGGACCCGAAGGTACGGGATGTTCCTCATCATCAGGGTCTACCCATTCCGGGTTAACGATCATGGCAACGACTTTTCTCCTGCCAAGAGGTGTCTCTGTATCCTTGCCCGGTCTGCCGGGAGCAACGGGATACATACGGATGCCTACATCGCCCTGATAGAGGGTGAGAAGGCGGCTGGCCAGATTGACTTCGATGCGTTTGTCTTCAAACCGCGGCTTTTTCGGTGCTTCTTTTTCTACCGGCGCTTTTTCTTCGATATAGGCAGCGACGGGTGCTTTCTTTGCTTTTAGATCTTTGATTTCCTTCGGTACTTTATTTTTGACGACAGTCGCTTCGGGAGCCGTATCTCCATAATACCCTTTAGCTTCTGCATTTCCTGTCATGGCGCCGGAAATTGCCATAGCCATGGCGGCTGCCAGTAAAATCTTTTTAATCAATGTTATTTCCCCTATCCCCTGATTTATAAAAATGTGAAATTCAAATGGAAATAAAAGTTATATATCTGGATCAGCAAAACATTGTCATCCTGCATGTGAGTACAGCCTCCCAGTCACTTCGCATCAGCTCTCCTTGAGAAGCGTATCACTTAGTTCATTTCCGACTTGTCCCATAGTACAGCTCCTCCGGCCGCCCCCGAACTTCGGGCAGGCTTTTTTCCGACCTTTGAGGCGTTGATTCAGAAAGCCTCGCCGCTGTGGCGCCGGGCTCTTTCTTCTCCTAAAGTTTCCAGCAGATTCGGCGGCGTTTCGCTTTTCCATACCCAGCCGGGCGAAGCTTTCTGGGCCTGCTCTTTGGCGGCAAGCAGGTCGTAGTAGACCTGCCATTTGGCATTGACCAGTTCCCGGCCGCTCTGACGCAGAAGGTAGGCGGGATGAAAGGTGGGCATGACGGGTATGCCGCGGTAGTTGATCCAGTGGCCTCTGGAGCGGATAATGCCTGCGTCTCTTCCGAGGAAGAAGCGGAGGGCTACTTTTCCAAGACCCACGATGACTTTCGGCCGTACCAGTTCTATTTCTTTCACCAGCCAGATGGAGCCGCAGAAGCTTCCTTCCTGAATGGTGGGCGTCCTGTTTCCATGGGGCCTGCATTTGACGATATTTGTCACATAGACATGATCTCTTGTAATTCCCACGGAAAAGAGGGCTTTATCGAGGAGCTGGCCCGAGGGACCTATGAGGGGTGCGCCGTAGTCATCTTCGACGCCTCCCGGTCCTTCCCCGACGATCATCATGGGCGAATCGGCAGGTCCCGAGGAAAGGACAGGCCCCAGGCCTCCCTCTTTGCGAAGGGGACACTGCGCGCAGCTCCTGATGGCATTTTCTATTTCTTTATGATTTTTGAAATGGGGTTCTTCTTTCTGCGGTCCCATCATTTCCCGATGCCGCCTTTCGGCGTATTCTTCGGGATCTTCGTGTCCAAATAAATCCATAGTTACCTCTTACTGCATATCCGGCGGCGGTTCCTGATTCGTTAATTCATAGAAGAGGGTGAACTGGCCTGCGAAGTGAAGTTTCACTGTATCTACCGGGCCATTTCTGTTCTTGGCCACGATGATTTCCGTTTCATTCTTCTTCGGGTCGTCGTCTTCGATTTCACGATTATAATAAGCTTCACGGTAAAGGAAGCTGACGAGGTCCGCATCCTGTTCCAGGGACCCCGATTCACGAAGGTCGGAAAGGAAAGGCCGGTGGTCCTGGCGGGATTCCACGCTTCGGGAAAGCTGGGAGAGGGCGATGACCGGTACGTTCAGTTCGCGGGCAAGGCTCTTCAGGGAGCGGGAAATTTCGGAAATTTCCTGCTGCCGGTTGTCCCCGTTTCTGGATGCATTCTTTGCCTGCATGAGCTGGAGGTAGTCAATCATAATCACATCAAGCCCGTGCTCTGCCTTGAGGCGGCGGCACTTGGAACGGATTTCGGAAACGGAAATGCCCGGGGTATCGTCGATATAAAGAGGCGCTTCCATGAGGACGGAGGCAGCGGTGGCGAGCTGCTGCCATTCTTTATTGGTGGTGATCCGTCCGGTGCGGAGCTTCGAGCTGTCCACGAGGGCCGTGGAGCAGAGGAGGCGCTGTACCAGCTGTTCTCTCGACATTTCCAGAGAAAAGAAGGCGACCCGCCTTTTGGCGGAGGAAATAGACATATTCTTTGCCATGTTCAGGACGAAGGCAGTCTTCCCCATGGACGGACGGGCAGCGACGATGATGAAGTCCCCTTTCTGGAATCCTGTGGTCAGGGCATCAAGAGAAGGGAATCCGCTGGCCAGGCCGGTGATGGATTCTTTATTTTTATATTTCTCGGAAATTTCTTCCAGTTCATTCCGCACCGCTTCACCGATAGCGACGAAATCGGATTTCCTTTCATCCCTGGTCACCTGGAGGATGAGTTTTTCGGAATCGTCTGTAATCTCCGCCACATCCTGTCTTTCGGAGTAGGCTTCGTCGGCAATCGTTCCCGCCGCATCGATGAGGCGGCGCAGCTTCGCCTTGCCTGCCACAATATCTGCATAGCGGTCCACGGATTTCGTGTTTATGACGGAAACGGGCAGTTCATTGACGTAAAGAATGCCTCCCACGTCATCCAGGCGGCCCAGTTTCTTCAGTTCTTCGGTGACCGTCAGGATATCCGCCGGCTCTCCCCGGTGGAAAAGATTCAGGATGGCCTGAAAAATAATGGCATTGGATTCTCTGTAGAAATCAGCAGGCGTCAGCATGTCTTCGGCCGTGACAATGGCATCCTTCTCCAGCAGCATGGCCCCCAGTACCGCTTTCTCCGCCTCAATATTCTGGGGCGGTATGCGGGTAATGATCTGGGAATCGGTATCCAGCTTCTGTTTCCAGTCCTTCCGGTCAGATTTGAAATTATTTCTATCGCCCTTACGGGCATCGTTAAAATCACTCATGGAATTCCTCCCGAAGAAATTCACCTGTACTCTTCGTGTATCTTACTTATTATACCTTATAAACAGGGAAGGTGCATTGCATCTTTTAAAGCAAATAACGGGAACCGCCTCATCAGGGACAAGGCGGTTCCCGTTATTCATAATCCCACCACAAAAAGCCACGAAGCGGGGCTCTTCATTCATCCGCTTTGTGGCTTTCTGTTTTCAACATTTACAAGTTAGTTAGTTTCTTTTTTCTACATGGTACCATATAGCGAGCTTTTCTTCGCTCCCCGCTTTCTCTGAGAATGGCTGCCGTAGCAGGGACCTGCGCGTTTTCTTCAGCTCTGTCTGTATAGTACAAAAAGAGGATTTTATTTTTGATTTTTTATTATAGATTCTTTTTATATGCATCCCCGTCTGTGCTATCCATACAAAAATGGCGGCCATCAGGCCGCCACCTTCACGAACCACGAATCACGAAATCTCGATAAAGTCTATCTCGGGGCATGACGTAGTGAGGCTGATTCACGAAAACCGCAGCTGACTTATTCCATTCTATCTGCCCAATGTCCCAAATAAATCCGTCTGTGCTATCCGTACAAAAATGGCGCCCTTATGATTTCCGGGCGCCACCTTAACGAACAACGAGCAGCGAAGAACGATACAGGCTAACTGACTCAATCCGCAGTATTTGACAATTGCCTCAGTCAGTCACCTCAAATACCGCCCGGCTTCCTTTTTCTGCCGGCATGACGCGGAGTCTGGCATCGATTCGTTCTTCCAGTTCCGGCACGTGAGAGATGATGCCCACGAGGCGTCCTGTATTCTGCAGATCGATCAAAGTATTCATGGCACTGTTCAGTGCTTCAGGGTCCAGGGTGCCGAATCCTTCATCGATGAACATGGTATCCAGTCTGACTCCTCCCTGACGGGCCTGGACTACGTCGGCAAGGCCTAAAGCCAGGGAAAGGGATGCAAGGAACGTCTCGCCGCCGGACAAGGTATTGGCGGGACGGGACCTTCCTGTATAGCTGTCGGAAACTTCCAGGGTCAGCCCGCCTTTGGCATCATTTGTGCCGTCTGCCATGCGGTGAAGGCTGTAACGGCGGTGGCTCATGTCCAGAAGGCGCAGGTTGGCGGCTCTTGCCACTTCGTCCAGGAGGGAGCCCAGCACATAGCGCTCCAGGGTGACCCTCGTCTTTTCTCCGCGGGTGAGGTTGTAAAGACCGGCGGCCAGGCCTGCTTCCTTCATCGTTTCCTCATGGAGTCCGCTGATTTCCTTCACCTTTATTTCTGCCTTCTGCAGGTCTTTCAGCCTGCTTTCGCCTTCGGAAATCATGCGCACAGCTCCCTTGATTTCCGCCTGAAGGGTATTGTCTTCCCGGCCCAAAGCTTCCATATCCGGCCTGGTTTCACCTGCCACCACCAGTTTTTCATCGGAAATCATTTTTTCCGCCGCTTTCTTTCTGGCCTGCCAGTTTTCAATTTCTGAGGAAATCTTCTTTTCTTCCCCGGCCCGTTTGTACCAGAGGCGGCTTTCGTCAATATTGGCAAAGCCGGCAGAAAGTGCTCTTTCCGTGAGTTTTCCTTCCCATTCCCTGTAATCTTTCGCCAGTTTCTCCCGCTGGGCTTCGTAGGTCTTGTATTCCGCATCGGCTGCGGAGAAAGCAGCCGCCGCCTTTTCTTTCTTTGCGGCCGTTTCTTTTGAATCTTTTTCCCAGTCCCGGATGAAATGGTTGATGCGGGCCACTTCGGTCTGGATAGCATCGGTTACCCGGTATTCCTCCGGTATGTCTTCCAGGGTCCTCATTTTCGTCTGCGCATTGCCAAGCTCTGTAATAGCGCTTACAAAAGCGCTGGCCTGGTACTGCTGGTGGAGGTAGTTTGCATTATCATAGTCCAGTGCTGCTTTCCTGGCCGCCTCCCCTGCCTTCTTCACCATTTCTTCCGTGGGAAGGTGTTTATCCCTTTTTGCCGGGGAGGGATGATGGATGGCTCCGCATACGGGGCAGGGCATGCCTTCTTTAAGGCCTCCTGCCAGGATGGCTGCCTGTCCGGAATAGTAAGCCTGCTCAAGGGCTTCATAGGCGGCGCGGGCTTTGTCTCTTTCCACCTGACAGTCTTTAGCGGACTTTTCCAGTTTTTTCAGCATATCATTGGCTTCGTTGAATTTGATGGTCAGCCGGTCCACTTCCCGCTTAGTCGCTCCATAAGCTTTGGCTTTCGGTTCCCAGGAAATAAGTTCCGCCATGCGCACCCGGGATTTTCCTATTTCATCCGCCTGCCGGTCAAGGACTTCCTGCCTGGCGGCAAGAGCGGTTTTTTCTTTTTCCGCTTTGACTCTCTCTTCAAGAGCCCTGTCCATTTTCTTCCGGACTTCTCCCCCGTCTACCCTGATTTTATCCAGATTTTCGAAATAGGCGGCCAGCTCTTTGGCGCTCCTGATGCGGGCAAGGTCTGTCTTTGCCTTTTCGATGGCCGGCTCTTCCCGAAGGCAGAGGGCAAGGTCTTCTTCTGCTTTTTCCAACGTCCTGAAATGGTTGTACAGGACTGCTGCTTTCTGGTAACGGGTGCGGAAACCGGCGTAGGCTTTTTCTGCCTGTTCTTTCTTCTCTTCCGTTTCCTTCACCAGTCTAACCATATCGGTGATTTTATTTCCCAGATCTTTTTCATCAGCTGCCCCCACCATGGAGAGGGTGGTCTGCAGCCTTGTCTCTTCATCTTTAAGTGTCAGCTGGAGGCCTTTCAGATGGCTGAAAAGTTCCATCTGGAAATCGGAGAACCGCTGGGTCTTGAAAAGCTGCTTCAGGATGGCTTCTCTTTCTTCCGGCTTGGCCACGAGGAGCTTCCGGAAATCGCCCTGGGGCAGGAGGATGACCTGGCAGAACTGGCTTGCATTGAGGCCGATGAGGCGGCTCGACGCTTCATCCACATTTTTTGTGACCGTATTGATTTCTTTTCCTTCTTCCAGTTCCGAAAGGGATGCTTTCATGGGGACTTTCCGCAGGCCTTCGCCCCGTTTTTTATTGAGCATCTGCTCGGGGCTCCGGCTGGCGCGGTAGGTTTTTCCGCCAATCATGAAATCAAAGATGACTTCCGTCGGCGTATCACCCCCTGCATAGTCGCTCCTCATGTGGCTGCCGGTCCGGTCCCCGCTGGTCCTTCCGTAGAGGGCATAGCACATGGCATCGAGGATGGTAGTCTTGCCTGCGCCCGTTGGTCCGCAGATGAGGAAAAGGTGGCGGCCGTCCAGTTTATCGAAATCAATCACCGTTTCTCCGGCATAGGGCCCGAAGGCACGCATAATGAGTTTCAAAGGTCTCATGGCTGTACCTCCTTTGCATACACTTTGTCCCAGATGGAAAGGGCCAGCTTTTCTTCTTCTTCGGTAAGCTCGGTTTCCCGGAAATGCTTCACAAAATTTTTCAGTATATCTTCATCGCTCATCTGCTCGAGATGGATATCCCGGCTTCCCTCGTCTTCCTTGTACCCCATATCCTGTTCCACGCCCAGACAGTTCGGGAATTTCGAACGGAGCTTCGGCATGGCATCGATGACCGGCGATTCATCGGTGAGGGTGATTTCCAGATAATCTTCCGATGGTTCCACTCCGTCCCCCATGAGGTCTATAAATTTCCCTTTCAGTTCCCGCACTTCATGAAGGGGCGTAAGGCGGCGGAAGGTGGTGGAAATATGGCCTTCCCCGTCCATATTTCCTACAATCACTCCTTTTTTCTGGTGCACTTCATTGAAGGAGTACCGCATGAGGCTTCCGCTGTACTGGATTTTTTCAGAAGCGGACTTCGTCTTCTGGGGTCCGTGCAGATGGCCGAGGGCCGTATAATCATAGGCCGCAAAGACTTCGTCCGGAATCTGGTCATAACCGCCGATGGAAAGGGGCCGTTCCGAATCGGACGTACTGCCTCCGGCCGCAAAGACGTGGGCCAGGGCAATCTTCCTCATCCTTTTGCCGCCGTCCGGCAGCTGAGAGAGGAGATAATCTGAAAGGACTTCCTCCGCTTTTTCGTAAGTCCTCACCTCTTCGGCTCCTTCCATGCCCAGATTGTTCAGCATCACCCGCACCCTGGCCGGTTCTGCAAAGGGCAGGGGCAGGAAGGCCGCTTCTCCGTATTCATCGGAAAGAATGACCGGTTTCGTCCTTTCGAGCGGCCCGAAAATATAAAGTCCCTGATGGGTCAGGAGGCGACTTGCCACGGCCAGGCGCTCTGCACTGTCATGGTTTCCGCTGATAATGATGAAGGGAATCTTCCTCTTCCCCACGATTTCTTCAGTCATCCGGTCAAAAAGCTCCACCGCTTCTTCCGGCGGATTGGACCGGTCGTATACATCGCCTGCCAGAAGGATGACGTCCGGTTTTTCTTCATCCAGAAGGGACAGGAACCGGTGCTCCAGAAGCCAGGCCTGGTCTTCTGTCATGGAATGTTCTTTGAGGAGTTTCCCCAGATGCCAGTCGGCAGTATGAATAAATTTCATAGATTTTCCTCTTTTCGCAGACTTTTCAGCAAAGCAATTTCTTTCGCATATCCGTCAAGTTCATTGGGCGTTTCCAGATAAAAGGGCAGGTCCCGGAGTTTCGGATGGTTGATGATCCTTGTAATGGCTTCGATGCCCAGGGAACCTTCCCCTATTTTTTCATGGCGGTCCTTGTGGCTGCCGAAAGGATTTTTATCATCATTCAGATGAATAGCGTGAAGTTTATCAAGGCCCACTGTTTCATCGAATTTTCCCAGCACCCCGTCCAGGTCATTCACTATATCGTACCCTCCATCGTAGACGTGACAGGTATCGAGGCATACCCCCATGCGGTCTTTCCGCTCCACTTTTTCGATGATGGCTGCCAGTTCTTCAAAAGTGCGGCCCACTTCCGTACCTTTGCCTGCCATCGTTTCCAGGCATACCACCTTTGGCAGTTCCTCCTGGTCCATGGCAGAATTCAGCATATCGCTGATCAGCTCCACTGCCACATCTACTCCCTGTTTCAGATGAGCGCCGGGGTGGAAATTGTACATGCACTTCGGCAGATGGGCCGCTTTGGCCAGATCTTCGCGGATGGCGGTCCTTGCAAATTCCCGGACCTTTTCCTTGGTCGATGCGCCGTTCATGGTATAGGCCCCGTGGCAGAGGATGGGTCCGAAATGATGGTCCTCCATCCAGGCCTTCAGACCTTCCACATCTTCCTCAACGAGAGGCTTCGATGCCCCGCCCCGCGGATTCCTCGGAAAAAACTGGAATGTATTTCCACCGAGCGCCGTGGCTTCCTTCCCCATGGCGAGGAAACCGTTCGTTACTGACAGATGACAGCCGATGATGAACATAGTGACTCCTTTATGGAAATAAAAATTAAAATAGATTCTCATGAAATTACGATTTCATTATAGCATGAGGAAGGACATATAGGGAAAAGACCGGCTGCACGAAAATCATCTCCCTTTCGGCCGATTATCCAAAATAAAAAAACAGTGGGAAATATTTCTCACTGTTTAAATGGCCCCATCCCGGAAAGCGGATCCGCAGGGCAGGGTGGAAGCGCCGGAAGGATAGCGGGCATGACGGACCATGAATTATGCTTTTTCCGCGCATTCCGCAGAATGAAAGGCAGGAGACTTTTCTCTGCTATTCTTATTTTCCCCCAGCTGCATGAGGATGAGGCTCACCGTGATGAGTCCGGCTCCTGCCATCTGAATGATGGTCATGGCTTCTCCCAGAATCAGCCAGGAGAAAAAGGCAGCCATCATGGGAGCGGCAGCGGCAAAGAATCCTGCCATTTCGGGAGATGCATACTTCTGGGCCACTGTCTGGAAAGTAAAGCCGAAGACGGAACAGAGAAGGATGAGTCCGGCAAGGGCAAGCCAGGTGGAAGATTCCGTGGGAACGGAAGGAATTTCGAAAAAGAAAGAGGAAACAAGTCCCAGCGCCCCCATGACCCCCATCTGGAGCAGACCCACGGAAATGGGTTCGGCCGATCTGGCGAAATGGCTCGTCAGCAGAATCCACAGGGCATAAAAGAAGGAACCGGAAAGGCAGATGAGTTCTCCCGGGGAAAGGGAAAGTTCGCCGCCTTTCAGCGTGAGGCAGGCAATGCCGCCAATCACGAGGATCACGGAAACAATCGTCTTCACTCCGGGGAATTTCCTCTTAAGGACTGCCCCGATGAGGATAACCCAGAGGACCGCCATATTTTCCAGAAAAGCGGCAGAAGAGGCGGGAATCATGGTGAGACTCACCAGTTCGCAGGCCATGCAGGTAAAAAGGGCCAGACCCGTGAGGAATCCGCCTTTGATTTCCTCCCGACCGATTTTGAGCAGCTTCCTGTGAAACAGGATACAGAGAATGAGGGAAGAAAGAAGGAACCGGATGCCCAGGAGCTCCAGGGGAGGAAGGGCATTGATGGAAATTTTGGAAAATGTATAAGAAGTGCTTCGCGCTGCAATGACGGAGAAGAGAAGGATTTCAGCCTGACGGGTATTCATGACGGGCTCCTTTCGGAAACATGGAATTTTCACTGTTTCCATGGTACTATAGAGTCAGTTGTGACGGAATAGCGACTATTTCATAATAGATATGATAAAAATTCAAAGGAGTCTTTATGGACACAGATAAATGCAGGATTCTTCTCACCACCCTGGAAAAGGGAAGCATGTCCAAAGCCGCCGATATCCTGGGGTATACGCCTTCAGGAATCCTCCGGGCCATACACAGTCTGGAAGAAGATACGGGATTTCCCCTCCTCCTCCGCACGGCAAGGGGTGTAACGATCACGAAAGAAGGAGCGCGGATCCTCCCGCAGCTGAAAGAAATGGTCCGGCAGGAACAGCTTATCCGGGACGTCAGTGCAGACATCCGGGGACTGGAAACAGGAGAGCTGACCATCGGCGCTTTTTTCAGCGTAACTGCCAACCTCATGCCTCCCGTCCTGTCCGATTTCCGCAGAAAATATCCCGGCATCCGGATTCATCTGGTTCAGGCAGGAAATAAAGAACTCCGCCATCTCCTGGCCGAAAAAGAGCTGGACTTGGCAATCATCAGCCGCCAGTCCTATGAAGGTCCATGGATTCCCCTTCTTCAGGACGAACTCATGGCATGGCTCCCCATGAATCATCCCCTGGCATCACTTCCCGCCTTCCCATTAAAGCAGCTGGAAAAAGAACCTTTCATCGATGAACTTCCGGGCGAAGAAACGGACATCTGGCATCTTTCTCAAAAAGAGCACCTTCACCTGAACGTCATCTTCACTTCCATCGACAACTATACCGCCTATAAAATGGTGGAAGCAGGCCTTGGCATTTCCCTCAACAACCGCCTCATGTCCGCCTCCTGGCAGGGAAAAGTCAAAGTCCTTCCCCTGGACCCGCCCCAGTATATCGAACTGGGCATGGCCGTGCCGGAAGTACTTTCCCCGGCGCTGGAAAAATTTATAGAATATATGAAAAAGGCGGTGTAGCTTCTAGTTTTTAGTGGTTAGTTGATTGACATCAGATAACTACGCACTAAGCACTAAAAACTAAGCACTCAGACCAATTTTTAATATTTAGCTGGTAGAACACCCTCACTTTCCTCAAAAATTCCAATCAAAAAGCAGCCGTGAACTTTCTCACGACTGCTTTTCATTTGAAATAATGTCCCTTCCCATCCCGCGAGGCCGGAAACCCGCGGGCAAAGCGCAATATATGATTGGTTTTCCGAAGGAAAACCACACCTTCCCGCATCCCGCGCCCCGAAATCTCGGGACTGCCTCGAATGGGGCGTGCCGAAAATGAGGTCAAAACCCGGATACCGGAGCTGCCTCAGGTCAAAGGATCTGAGAAATGCCTGAATTTACTTCACCACCAGCACCGGGCAGGATACATGATGAATGGTATAGTAGCTGACACTGCCGGTGAGCATGGAGTTCCAGGCTCCCTTGCCGCTGGTTCCCATGACGATGAGATCGGTCTCATCGTCTTCGGCCGTAATGGCGATCATTACTTCCGGTACTCCCATGAGCACATCGGTCTTTACTTTTGCTCCCGCCGGAAGGTCCCGGGTAAGACCGGCCAGGACCGCGGATCCCTTCAATTTCAAAGGACTTGCATCATCGGGTTCTTTCGTCATATGGATGGTATAATCGGCTGAAGTGATGCCCGCAATAGGCGCCACATAGAGGAGGTGGATTTGTGCCTCAAAAAGTTTCGAAAGGTCCAGGGCATAGCGGAAAGCCCGGGCTGAAGCTTTTGAGTCGTCCACAGGAACGAGGATTTTTTTGATTTCCTTTGTTTTCATACAGATTCCTTCCGCTTATTTCACAATAAGTACGGGGCATTCCGAATGGTGGACCACATAGTGGCTGACGCTCCCCATGACGAAGGAGGAAATCGACCCTTTGCCGCTGTTTCCCATAACGATGAGATCTTTATCCTCTGCTTCCCTCACGATGGAAGTGCCTGGCACGCCGAAGACCACTTTCTTTTCCGTTTCCACCTCCTTCGGCGCATCCTGCAGATACACGTCCAGGATTGCCTCGCCTTTTTTAATGAACGGATCCTCCGGATGTTTCGGAAGTTCCTTGTAGGCAGGCATGAGGGCCTCCGGGTCCATCACATAGAGCATGGTAATCTTTGCTTCTGTTTTTTCTGCCAGGAAGCAGGCTTCCTGAAAAGCCCGTTCCGAAGGATCGGAACCATCGATAGGAACAAGAATTTTTTTGATTTCCATAGTGAGACCTCCTTTATGAAACAAACGGCCCGAAGCAAAGAGTCTTCATGCAGCCCTTTCCCGCAATCCGGGCCGGTCACTGATGGACAATATTTCCTGAAACTATTTGACGATAAGCACAGGGCAGGAGGAATGATGGACTACATAATGGCTGACGCTCCCCATGACAAAGGAGGAAACAGAACCTTTGCCGCTGTTTCCCATGACGATGAGGTCTGCTTTTCCCGCCTCTGCCTCCCGGACGATGGATGCGCCGGGCATGCCGACTTCCACTTTCCTTTCGACTTTCGTCCCCTCCGGCACATCACGGCCAAAGAGCGCAAGGATTTCTTCTCCCTTCTTCTTCACCGAATCCACATCCGACTCAGACAGGTTCACCCGGTATACGGGGAACAAGAGCACATCTGCCTCCACCACGTAGAGCATGGTGACCACGGCTCCTCCCTTTTCCGCCAGAGAGCAGGCATAGCCCAAAGCGCGCTCAGATGCATCGGAACCATCGATAGGGACAAGAATCTTTTTGATTTCCATGGTAAAACCTCCTTTTAAAAAAATTTTCTTTCTTCATTTCTATTATATAACATTAAAATCCTATTGAGAAATAAGCCTTTTGAATAGGAAATGGAAAGAAAAGTTATTAGTGGTTAGTGGTTAGTGGTTAGTGGTTAGTGCTTAGTTTTTAGTTTTTAGCCAGGCTGCTCTCACCCCGTCCCGGCACTTTTTTCACACAGGCTTTGCAGAAGGAACACTGTCAGATGACTCTGCCTGTCAGCAATCCCCAGAAAAATTCTGGGGCCCGTCAGGGCCGCCACCTCCCCGCAATCCGCAATCCGAAATCCCCAATCCGGTTTCTGCCAATCAAAAAGCCCGATGATTTGCACAATCGGGCTTTTCGCTGCCATTTTCCTTATTTCACAATGACTACCGGGCAGTTGGCATGCTGCAGGGTATAATGGCTGACACTGCCGATGACGAAGGAGGAAATAGCGCCTTTGCCGCTGTTGCCCATGACGACCATGTCCACTTTTTCTTCATCTGCAATGCGGACGAGATCGTTGGTGGGAAGACCGATTTCCACCTTTTTCTCGATATCTACGCCTTCCGGAGCTTTTTCAGCCAGCGCATCGACTACGGCCCGGCCTTTTTTCGTTACATATTCGATATCTTCCGGCTTTACTTCTACCCGGAAGCCCGGAATGATGACGATGTTCAGCAGAACGAGCTTTGCACCCATCCCCTTTGCCATGGTGCAGGCACAGTCAAAAGCGCGGGCTGAAGGTTTCGAACCGTCTACAGGGACAAGAATCTTTTTGATCTCCATAATAAGACCTCCTTAAAAAATATTCCCCATTTATAAATATGTTTAATTTATTTTTAATTATATAACAAATGATTTCTCTCTGCCTGAAAAATTTACCGCAGCGGATCGGGGCCGTATTTATTCGGCCCTTCCGTTCCCTTTACAAAGAGCAGGTACATACCGTATACGAAGTAGGCCACGGCCACGATGAAGGCCAGAGCCCGGCTGTCAATCGTCTGCAGCACGAAGGAAAGGGGCAGGTTCAGAAGATACAGGCAGCCGAAGAGGGTGCTCTTCCCCAGATCATGAGCCCTCCGGATAGAAAGGGAAAGGGCAGCCACATAGAAGGGCAGCTGGAATACAAAGAACATCAGCAGCCCCACAAGGAATAACGCTCCCTGCCCGGAAGCGAAAGCGGCAAGGAAAGTCCCTGCAAGGCCAAGCATAATGACTGCATATAAGACAAAAAAGAATACGCAGAGGAGGATGCCCCAAATGAAATACCTCCAGCGGTTCAAACGGCCCACGAAATTGAAAAACCGTCCGCGGAAGGAAGTATCCGAAAAGCCGTCGGAATTTGCCGGGCTCCAGCGCTCAAGGATATGGTCCAGCTTGTCCGACAGACTTTCTTCTCCATAGGTCCTCGTATAGTCATAGCGGGAAGAATCATCCCGGTAGGCATTATTTTCAAAAGAAGGCTCTTCCCTTGAAATATCCGGTTTCTTTTCTTCCATTTCAAAAGGAACGGGCGCAGGAGTCTCTCCGAAAATCGTCTTTCCGGAAGAATCCCTGCTTTCCGCTTCCTCTTTCTCTTCTGATGCCGGAGTCTCCGACTTTTCTCCGGGTGCCTCTGCTTCTCTGATTTCTTCCGTCAGCGAAGCGCCGCATTGAGGACAGAAACGGTCGCCCTCTTCATAAGGAGCGCCGCACTTCGGGCAGGCCCTGTCCTTTTTAATGGCTTCCCAGTCCAGGGGCTTCCCGCACCGGGCGCAGAACTTTTCACCTTCCTCAATCCTTTCCCCACAGAAAGGACAATGAAATTCCCTCTGATCCATACGGTTCTCCTTCCTCATGGAAAGAATGAATTTCCAATCGTTCCAAACTTCTCTACTAAAATTATATCATTTCTTTTTTAGATTCCCCATAAATATAACGGGCCGCAATTAAAAAAATACTTTATAATCAGATACAGAAAAACAGTGACGCCCGGTCCGCATCATACTTCCTCTGCCGGGAAAATATAAAAGGCAATCCATAAATGGAAGGTTGACTCAGAGTCTATAAAGCACTATAATTGTCATGTTATGCCTGAAAAATAAAATCCGGTACCCTGAAATATACGATAATGAAAGGACTTTCAAATGATTGAAGAAATTTACAAGAGAAGAAGTATCCGCCATTTCCTCCAGAAACCCATCCCTGCCGAAGACCTGGAAGAAATACTGAAAGCCGGCTGCTGGGCGCCCTCCGAAAAAAACCAGCAGCCCTGGAAATTCATCGTCGTCCGCGGTGATGAAAGAAAAGCCATGATCAAAAAGCTGAAGGAAGGCATTCAGAAAAACAGGGAAGGCGCGGAAAACGCTATGTTCGGCAAAGACTATGCGAAATTCATTCCTTCCGCCATCTACACCGCAAGAGTGCTGGAACAGGCGCCGGTCATCGTATTCGTCCTCAATACGAAAGGGATTTCCTACAGGAAAAATCTCTCCATTCCGGAACACATGATGGAAATCTCCGACATCCAGTCCGTAGCAGCAGCCATCCAGAACATGTGCCTCGAAGCCACAGCCAGACATATCGGAAGCCTGTGGACCTGCAACGTATTCTTCGCCTATGACGAACTCAAAGAATGGCTCGGCGTTGAAGGGGAAATGGCGGCAGCCATCGCCTTCGGCTATACGGATAAGGAAATCCGCCCCATGCCCAGAAAACCGCTGGAAGAAGTGGTGGAATACCGGGGAGACTATCCGGATAACTGGATTGAAAAATAAGACTCGTCGTTCTTCGTTGATCGTTGTTCGTTCTTCGTGATTCGTGATTCGTGGTCCGTGGTCCGTGAAGGTGGGCGCCTTGAAATTGTAAAGGCGCTTCTTTTTATTTGGAAATACTTCACGGAAAGCGAACCGAGGGGAATAGCCCCATGCCTTTCCCTTGAGGGAAAGGTGCCAGCGAAGCTGACGGATAGGGTGTGCCCAAGGTACTTGCAGAAATGGCTTAAATCCCATCAAGCGTTGCATCTGAGTGTCGTGTCAGGGATAATAGCTATGCGGAGAATGCAGAATCTCTCTCCGTAAACCGTTAAGATTGGTCTCAGGCCGTGCGCGAAGCGTACTATAAAAGATTGGTTTCCGCAGGAAACCATATCCTTAACGAACAACGAAGAACGAGTAACGAAGAACGAACTGCACTATGTTTATCATCATTTTTCCCCGGATTTCCACTCACAAACCATCTATGACCAAAATGCACACCTCACAGATAGAAACATCCGTATTTAATATTTGATTCAAAAATATTTCCTGCTATACTAAAAGTAGAGATAAAGGGATTTATCTCCACCACATTGTCAGGGGAATCCTTATCGTGGTCTGCATATAAACCCCATTCATATGTCGTATCCATCCTCAATCGTTGTTTATTCATAGTCAGATGAATTACCGCAATACTTGAGAACTCCAACGATCACGATAAGGCTTCTGAATCCCCTCCTTCCCCTGACATTCATGGGAACCCGCTTTTCCCGGGTTCCAAAAGGCCTCCCCTGCCCGCAGGGGGAGGCCTTTTTAATATCTCAAACTGTTAAAATGAAGAGTTGGCTTTCTTTGTAATGACTTTTGTTTCGGGGTGGCCGGGGCGTTCGGGGTGATCGGGGTAATCGGGAAGGTGCACCACTGATGCGGCGCGATGATATATGGGGAATTTGCACAGGCGAGGGAATGGATATAAAGTCAAAAAGCAGGAATCTCTGAAATTTCAAAGATACCTGCTTTTTGTTGTCTCTATTAAATTTTATTTCTTAATGGGCCGCCTTTTTCTGTTGCGGCCCACCACAACGAACAACGAACAACGAAACTGACTGATGAATCAGCACATCATATGCTGAAATGCATCAACCAAGAAATCCCCTCGTGTTCTGTGCTTCCACGACTCTTTGGAGGGCCAGCATGTAAGCTGCGAGACGATAGGTGACGTGATATTTTTCTTTCAGCGCATATACGTCTTCATAGGCCTGGCGCATCTTTTTCTGGAGTCTTTCGTTATATTCTTCTTCCGTCCAGTAGTAACCGGTGCGGTTCTGTACCCATTCGAAATAGGAGCCAACTACGCCCCCTACGTTGCTCATGACATCCGGCAGGACTTCGATGCCTTTTTCTTCGAAATAAGCATCTGCTTCTTCGGTGGTCGGCCCGTTTGCTCCTTCCAGGATGAGCGGTGCCTGTACTTTCTTCATGGTCTTTTCGTTCAGCTGGTTTTCCATGGCTGCCACGAAAATGACATCTGCCTTCTGGGCAAAGAGTTCAGAATCCGGAATCATTTCTGCCCCTTCTTCGGTGTAACCTTTGAGGGAACGACCGTGGCTGTTTGCATATTCGTACATGGCTTCGATATCAAGGCCTGCTTCTTTGTGCCAGGTTCCATTGATATCTCCGATGGTGGTAATTTTTACCCCTTTCTGGTGCATGAGGAGGGAACCGACAGAGCCTACGTTGCCGAAGCCCTGGACGATCATGGTCAGATCTTTCATTTTTTTATGGCTCTTTTCGCACCAGGTTTCCAGGGTGAACATGAGACCACGGCCGGTGGCTTCATTTCTGCCGAGAGATCCGCCGGTGGAAAGAGGTTTGCCGGTCACTACGCCCGGCTGCCAGCTGCCGGAAAGGGCTGCATATTCATCAGCAATCCATGCCATGATCTGGCCGTTCGTATTGACATCCGGTGCCGGTACATCCTTGTCCGGTCCGATGATTGGATAAATTTTACGCACATAACCGCGGGTGAGTCTTTCCAGTTCTCTCTGGGACAGTTTGTGCGGATCCACGCGGATGCCCCCTTTAGCCCCGCCGTAGGGAATATTTCCAATGGCATTTTTAATCGTCATCCATGCAGCCAGTGCTTTGACTTCATTTTCATCGCTCTGCGGATGGAAACGGATGCCGCCCTTGGCTGCGCCGCGGGCTGTGGAATGCTGCACGCGGTAACCGGAGAAGACTTCCACATGACCATCATCCATACGGACAGGAATGCTCACAGTGAGTTCCCTTTCCGGATAACGGACGAATTCATAGTCCTCTTTCTTATAACCCAGTACTGCTGCTGCTTTATCCAGCACGTCAAGCATGTTTTTGTAAGGATTGTAATCTGCCATTTCTACGCCTCCTGAATAAAATTCAGGTCTTCAGCCCACTTTTATCTTCGTTTTTCTATTGTGAGCCCAGACCTCACAAAGAATACTATAACACTTTTTAAGTTTTTTGAGAAGGTGAAGTCATTGTACTATGACTATATTATATAGCTGGCACAGAGACCCTCTTAAATTTGGAATAGCAGTACTCTTAAATGAACCTGCCGATAGTTACTTGAAGTTTTTGAGGCTTTTCGACGCGAACCATCTTCGCAATGGAGGATTTTTGCATGAAGGTAAGAACTTGAAACTTTTGAGGCGTTTTAATCTGAACCATCAGGGTAATGCGGGATTACCCGCCTGCAGAAAATCCCAATCAAAAATGCGCCGCACAAGCGGCGCACCTTCACGAACCACGAATCACGAATCACGAAATCTCGAAACAGCCAATACCGGGGCGTGCCGCGGTGAGACTAACTCACGAAAACCGCAGTTGTCTCAGGTCAGTTTATCTGATAATTGACTCCCTTAAAATTGCCTGCGCAAAATCCCCATAAAAAAAGGTGCCGCATCAGCGGCACACCTTCACGAACCCCGAACCCCGCGCCCCGAAATCTCGATAAAGACTCTTCCGGGGCATGCCGTGGTGAGGCTAAGACCCGAATACCGTAACTGCCTCAGGTCGCAGTAAACGACAAATGACTCATACAAGTCCCCTGATGATAATCACTGCAATGAGCACCGGGAGCACATATTTGAAATAAGCGGAGAGGTATTTCGGAATCTTCATGCCTTTTCCCGTATTGGTTTCTTCCAGATACTTGTCGAAACCCCAGCCATACTTTGTGGTGCAGAAGAGGCAGAAGATGAGGGAACCGATCGGAAGGACCAGGTTGGAGACGATGAAATCTTCACTATCCAGGACTCCTCTTGCTCCAAGGATATGGACGTCACCCCAGAGGTTGAAGCCAAGCACGCAGGGAATGGACCCGAAGAAGACGAGAGGAAGCAGGATGAGGACTGTCTTTTTGCGGGACCAGTTGAAATCATCCATGCAGTTTCCGATGAGCGCTTCAAAGACAGCAGTGACTGTGGAGAAGGAAGCAAAGGTCATGAAGACGAAGAAGAGGGATCCCCAGAGCTGGCCCATGGGCATATTGATGAAAATATTCGGAAGTGTCACAAAAATGAGGGACGGACCTTCAGAAGGTGCTACGCCATAGGCAAAGCAGGCCGGAAATATGATCATGCCTGCCAGAAGGGCCACAAAGGTATCCAGTGCCGTAATGCGTACCGCTTCTCCGCCCAGGGTATGGTCTTTCCCCATGTAGGAGGCAAATATTTCCATAGAGCCCTGTCCGACGGAAAGTGTAAAGAAGGCCTGGTTCATGGCTGCAGCCGCCACATTGGAAAGGCCTGCGTCCACTGCCCTGTTCCAGTCCGGGAGAAGGTAAAATTCAAGGCCTTTCTCACCGCCTGGAAGGGTCATGCTGTTCACTGCCAGTACCACGATCAGAAGCAGTAGGCCCAGCATCATGACTTTCGTCACTCTTTCAAGGCTCTTCGCCACGCCTCCCGCACATACGCCAAAGCCCACAAGTACGTTAAGTCCCATGAAAAGGGTCAGTTCCAGCGGATTGGAAACCATATTTCCAAAAACCTTTGAAACCGCATCGGGCGAAAGGCCGTTGAAGGAACCGTTGATGAACCGCCAGAAATAGTCCACCATCCAGCCGGAAATGGTCGTGTAATAGACCATGAGGATGAAACTGCCTATGAGGCAGACCCATCCGTGAATATGCCACTTCGTACCGGAAGGTTCCAGCGCCTGAAAACCGCGGAGTACGCTTTTATGCGAAGCGCGGCCCACCGCCAGTTCCATGGTCACCACGGGAATGCCCATAAGGAGCAGGAAGGCCAGGTAAAATAAAACAAAAACCGCGCCGCCATACTCACCGGTGATATAGGGGAATTTCCACACATTCCCGATGCCGATGGCACAGCCTGCGCTGACAAGGATAAATCCCAGACGGGATCTGAAACTTTCTCTTTCTTCCATTCTTCAATCCTCCGGATAAATAAAAGAAGCAGGAGACACCCGCGCCTGCTTCCGCGCTCTTTTTTGTGCTTCCCATTTTCGCGCAAAAGGATGCCCTTCTGTTTCAAAGGACATAGAGCTTTAATTATTATACAACGTTCTAATTAAGAAATAAAGTGGAAACAAATTGATCCGTTTGAACAATCATTCTGCCAGTCTGTTTCGTTGTTCGTTATTCGTTATTCGTTGTTCGCCCGGGATATGGAACTGTGCAAGCCAATCATTTACAGCGTTTCTTCGTGTCCCGGCCCATGAGTGTATTAGAAAAAATCCAATAAAAAAATGCGGCGCTTTTTATTTTTGCGCCGCACCTTCACGAACAACGAAAAACGATCAACGAAGAACGAAAATCGCAATTGAATCAAGTCAGATTCATTGAAAATGTCGCAAACCTCACATCAATCCCCTGATGAGGATGACCAGAATGAGAAGCGGCAGAATGAACTGGAAATAGGGTTTGATCCATAGAGGCATTTTAAGTCCGCTGCCTTTATTGACTTCGGCTGCGTATCTGTCAAAGCCCCAGCCGTACTTTGTCACGCAGAATAGGAGGTAAACGAGGGATCCCCCCGGAAGAAGGATGTTGGATACCAGGAAATCTTCGCTGTCCAGTACGTCCCTTGCCCCAATGAAGTGCATACCGGAGAGCACATTGTAGCCCAGTACGCAGGGAATGGAAAAGAAAAATACGATGGCGAGGTTGATAATGACCGATTTCCTGCGGGTCCAGCCCAGATTGTCCATAGCGCAGGCGATGAGGTTTTCAAAGACTGCGGTCACTGTGGAGAAGGAAGCAAAGGTCATAAAGATGAAGAAGAGGGTGCCCCAGATGCGGCCGCCGGTCATGTCCACGAAAATTTTCGGAAGGGTAATGAAAATGAGGGACGGTCCCTGATCCGGGTGAACGTTGTAGGCAAAGCAGGCCGGGAAGATGATGAGTCCCGAAAGAAGGGCCACGAACGTATCGAGGGCCGTAATGCGTACGGCTTCTCCGGTGAGGGTGAAATCATCAGCCATATAGGAGCCGAATATTTCCAGTGCCGCAATGCCGAGAGACAAAGTGAAAAATGCCTGGTTCATGGCTGCGGAAGCCACATTGCCAAGACCGGCCTCTACCGCACGGTTCCAGTCAGGCAGGAGGTAGAATTCAAGGCCCGGACCGCCGCCTTCCAGGAATACGCTGTGTACGGCAAGGACCACGATGAGGAGGAGAAGGCAGCTCATCATCCATTTCGTAATCCGTTCTACTCCGTTATGAAGCCCAAGGCCGCAGACGGCAAAGCCCACAAAGACGGTAATGGCCATGAAAATACCCATTTCCCAGGGACTGCCCAGCATGGCTCCGAATACTTTTGGAATGGCTTCCTGGGAAATTCCGGAAAACGTGCCGGTCAGGAATTTCCAGAAATAAGCCAGCATCCAGCCGGAAACAGTCGTATAGTACATCATGAGAAGGTAGCAGCCCAGGATGCAGAACCACCCGTGGATGTGCCACTTCGAACCGGCCGGCTCCAGCGCTTTATAGCCGAGCACTGCGGATTTCCTGGATGCGCGGCCCACCGCCAGCTCCATGGTCATGACCGGTATGCCCATAAGGAGAAGAAAAGCCAGATAAAAGAGAACGAACACGGCTCCTCCGTATTCGCCGGTAATGTAAGGAAATTTCCATACATTCCCGATACCGATGGCGCAGCCTGCGCTCACCAGCAGAAATCCCAGACGGGACTTGAAACTGTCACGATTGTCCATATAACTTCCTCCAAATATAATGATACGTCATATTATTTTATACTTATTCTAAAAATTTTTCCACTATAAAGAGGACTTTCCTCATTTTTCTGTCATTGGTGCGGCATCTTCACCCCGGCCGGTTCCCGGGCGGCTATTTACAATTCCCGTTCAAACATGCCATAATAAAAGAAAAGGAGGCCTGCCATGAAAGATGAAATTCCGAAGAAACCGCTGGTCATCCGGATTGATGAGGCTGAGGGCGATTACCGGATCCGGGCAAATGAAAGCCTTCCGGCATTGAAACCGGTGCTGACTTCTATCGTATGCCGCATGTACGGCATACCGGAAAATCATATAGAAGATGCAGCCGCCTTTCTGAAGATTCTGGCCCAGAGCTACCGGGAAGAAGAATTCACCGGATCCCCCAGGCAGATTCATTGAAGGAGAATGAATGAAAAGAAATAAAAATCCCCTGGTGAACGTCACCGCTCACAAGGATGGTCATATCAGCATAGAAATGGATAAAGCGAGGTGCCACTACCTCATTGCTTCCCTGTCCCAGGCCATGTGCGGATCCTTTGACGTGGCAGGGGAACACGAAAGCGAAGTCTTTGACGTGATTACGGGACTGGCCGTGAAAAATCTGATGGGACAGTTTCCAAAAAGTCCGCGGGAAAGGCGGACCATCCATTAAGAGGTCAATATGGAACAATGGACGATTAAGAAAAAAGAAAAAGGCCGGCGGCTGGATGCTTACCTCATGGAGAAGAAAGGCTGGCCCCGTTCTTTTTTCATGAAAGCGCTGCGCACGAAAAAGATCAAAGTGAACGGGAAGAAAGAAGAAGCCTCCTACCGCCTCGAGGAAGGAGACCTCCTTATTTCCTACGTACTGGAGGGCGGAAAAAAAGCGCCGCCGGTGGAAATCCTTTATGAAGATGAGCTTATCCTTGCCGTGAACAAGCCTTCCGGCCTTCTTTCCCTCGACGTGACGGGAAAAGAAAAAGATACCATGCTGGAAAGGGTGAATGCCCTGCTCCTTGCACGGGGTGAAAGGAAAGCCTATCCGGTGCACCGCATCGATTTCAATACGAGCGGAATCCTCATCCTTGCCAAAGATGAAGAGACGGGCCGCCTCCTGGATGAAGCCATCCGGGAAAGGAAAATGAAGAAATCCTACCTCTGCGTAGTCACCGGCACCCTGAAGCCTCCTTCAGGTAAACTGGAAAACCAGCTTTTCAAGGATGCCCGGAAAAACCAGGTCTACATTACCGATGAACCGGTGAAAGGTTCGAAGACTGCCATTACCGAATATAAAACAATGGCCGTCAAAAACGGTCTGTCCCTCGTGGAATGCCGCCTCATCACAGGGCGCACCCATCAGATCCGTGCCCAGATGGCCCACGCCGGCTGCCCCCTTCTTGGAGATGACAAGTACGGAGAAAAAGTGCTGAACCGGACCTACGGCGAACGGCGGCAGCTCCTCTGTGCCTGCCGGACCACCTTTGGCCCTATGGAGGGACCCCTTGTCTCCCTTTCCGGAAAGACGATCACCCTTGAAAATGTGCCTTTCGTGAAGAAATATTTCCATTGAAATTTCCTGTGAGGATGCGCTATAGACAATCATAGACAAATTTTATTAACTTTCTTTTTCCTCTTTATGTATAATGGAAACAGGAAGGGCAAAAGAAGATTTTTCTGGGAATCTTCTCCGCCCGCCGGAAATATTTCATCATCTGCTTCAATCAAAAAATGGCCCCGCAGGAGGCCTTTTTATTTTTATGATACAGAAATTTTACTGTTCAATCCGGACGGGCGGGTTTAAAATAAATGTAACTGATTTTAGAAAGGAGGCACCCATGGACCACGAGCTTTATCTGAAAAGTATGGGCAATACGGTCTCCCAGCGGGCCTTCTTTTCTTACATGGCCCAGCCCCAGGGAAGCTACTCCCTCCATATGATTTTCCGTGAGTTTCTGAAGCAGCGGCGCATCGTCATGCTGGACAGGGAACGGTCCCACTGGAAATCATTCCTGGCGGACTATGTCCTTTTCCGCCTCTACATCGCCCGGCACGTACTGAAAGATTACGCCAGCGACTATGCGCCCCTTCTCAATCTGTACCAGGGATTTGATGAAGTGGACGAACATTTCCCGGACCTTCTCATCCGGGAAGCGGACCCCGGAAGAGGCGTGGGAGATATTTCCCTCCTCCCGGACAATCCGGAGACAGAATACAGCCTGGAAAAAATCAGGGCCCTTCAGGAAAAATTTGAGTACATGGCTGCCCGGGCAGAAGAAAAGGCAGAAAGCCGCGACGATACCCTGAGACTTCTCGTCACAGAAGGCCTTTCCTACCCTAGCCGCCAAAGATAAAGTCCCCCTCTATACGCCGATTTTCTGGTTTTTCGTCAAGGAAACCCTTTACTACGGGAGGTATCTGACCGATTTTTATAAAGGCCTCATTCCCGCCTCCCACTACGAGACAGTCCACGCCCGTCCGCCCCGTCCCGAGGAAGACGAAGAAGAGGAATACGAGGAAGACCCCTTCTACAAAAGCTACCGCCTCCCTGCCATGATCTTCCTCTTCCTGGCAGGACTCATCTGCGTCGTTTTAGCTAAAGGGTGAGGGAAACTGTCATTTTCAATTACTTTTGTGTCAGGAATATCGTGATTCCTTCCGGGACTCCCGGGAAGGCGGCGCCCTTTCGGGTGCCAGTTTTTATGAAATGAACAATACAATAAAAAGCAGTTGAAACGGAATATATAAGAAATAAAAAAGGCGGCGCTTTTGAAATTACTGCGCCGCCGCCTTCACGAAGAACGAACAACGAAAAGCGAAGAACGATTACCTCAAAAGAAAAACGCCGATTGTTGAACAATCAGCGTTTTTTACTACTTAGAATACATCTTTAATGACAATGGTCTGTTCACGACTCGGGCCTACGGATACGATTCCGATCGGTACGCCGATGAGTTTGGAAATATTTTCCAGGTATTCTTTGCAGAGGGCCGGAAGGTCATCGTACTTGCGGATGCCGGAAATCTTCTGTTTCCATCCTTTGAAGGTCTTGTAAACCGGGGTGATGTGTTCCAGGAATTTCAGGTCTGCCGGGTATTCTTCCACTTCTTTGCCTTCGTATTCATAGCCTACGCAGACTTTGATTTCATCCATATCGTCCAGGATATCCAGACGGGTGATGGCCAGGTAATCGAAGGTGTTCAGTTCTGCCGCATAGCGGACAGCTCTCGTATCCAGCCAGCCGATACGGCGGGGTCTTCCGGTAACGGTACCGAATTCGTGAGCCGTATTTCTGAGGTAATCCCCTGTTTCATCCAGAAGTTCCGTGGGGAACGGGCCCTGGCCTACACGGGTGGAGTACGCTTTGACTACACCGAAGATATTCTGCATCATATGAGGTCCGATACCGGCACCGATGCAGGCACCGCCGGCAGTCGGATGGGAAGAGGTAACGAACGGATAGGTCCCGTTATCGCAGTCCAGCATGGAAGCCTGGGCACCTTCGAAGAGGACGTTCTTTCCTGCTTTCACCAGCTGCTGAACGGTGTAGTTCGTATCTTTCACATAGGGGCGGAGTTTTTCTGCATAACCGAGGTAGTCGTTCAGCATGGTTTCATAGTCGAAACCTTCCACTCCGTAAAATTTTTCGAGAAGCAGATTCTTTGCTTCCACATTGTATTTCAGTTTTTCTGCAAAAGTTTCCTTGTCCATGAGATCGCACATGCGGATACCGATACGGTTGATCTTATCTGCATAGCAGGGACCGATGCCGTTCTTTGTGGTACCAATCTTGCGGCTGCCTTTTCTGGCTTCTTCCGCTTCATCGATCCGGATGTGGTATGGGAATACGACCTGGGCGCGGGTGGAAATCTGGAGATGCTTTGCATCGATTCCCTGATCTTCCAGGCGCTTCATTTCTTCCAGGAGACTCTTCGGGTCTACGACTACGCCGGTACCGATGATGCAGATGGTTCCGGGATACATGATGCCCGACGGCATCAGGCGCAGCGGATATGCCTTGCCTCCCGTTACTACTGTATGACCTGCGTTATTGCCGCCCTGGGAACGAACGACTACGTCTGCTTTCGCTGCAAGATAATCGACGATCTTGCCCTTGCCTTCATCGCCCCACTGGGCACCAATGACCATTGCTGTTGCCATGATACATTCTTCCTTCCTTTTGGGAATCCCCTCGAATTTTATATGTACGTAAAAAGCACATTTACAGTTTTATTATATCATATCTGAAAAGGTATGAGAGGAAATACATAAGCCAAACTGCATAACAGGAAATTTTTGCATCTGCCGGCCGGCCAAATCCGCCATAAACCATGAAATGCAATGCACAGTTTTCATTCCCGTAAATCCTCAGCGGCCCGCTCCATTACCCATTAACCCCAAAGTACAGCTTTTCTTCCTTAAAGCGCCCTTCCCTTTTCCGGTAACCGCCTGATTCTTATTATGGTCATCCCCTGCCCATTTCTGAGAAAAAATTTATATTTTTCTAATAAAATAAATTCCTTCTTTTGTACTATATAGGCAGAGACAAGGAAAAGGAAAAGCACCTCTGCTGAAATATCCTGCATCCCGGGAAGGATAGGAGCAGAAAGGCTCCCTCAACCAAATCTCTGCTGCGCAGCAAAAGAACGAACCACTGAAAATCCTCCAAAACAGAAAAACCTGACATACAGATTCATTCCATTCATGGGACGTACATTTCAATCTTTCGATCACCCATGGATGGCAGGCCTGCCCGTCATGATTCTTCCGGAGGATTTTCCAATGCAAAAGGCCCGAGCCACGCCCGGGCCCTTTTTGCGTGCTGAAAAAAGATTCATAAAGCCCGATTTTCCCTCCCGAATAGAGCGCTGCGCTTCCCCGCTTTCCGCGCGCGGCCGGGAATACACTTCGTTCCTCGTGCGAAGGTCCCGGTCCCCGTAAGGCCGGGAATACAGGCACAAGCCGAAATGGCAGAGCCACCGCCTGTGCAGAATCACCGCCTGCTCACTTGAACGCCAAAGGCCCCATAAATACTTGCGCCCGTCAGGGCGCCACCTTCCCTTTCCCCTTTTCCCGCGCCCCGGAAAAGGGGCGCAAAAAAATCCATCCCCAGAAGGGATGGATTTTTTAATTCAGCCTGCAATGACGGACACATGGAGGCTGCTGGTCACCTGCTGGTGTACCCAGACGTCCACGTCGTATTCACCGACGGTCTTGATCGGGGTTTTGAGGCGGATATTTTTCTTGTCCAGTTCAAATTTATACTGAGCCTTCAGGGCATCGCAGATATCTTTGCTGGTGACGGAGCCGAAGACTCTGCCATCTTCCCCGGATTTCACCCTGATGACCACTTTCACTTTTTTCAGCTGGGCAGCCATAATGACTGCTTCATCAGCGGCCACTTTATCCTTGAATACTTTGGATTCCTGGCGCTGGGCTGCGGTATTCAGGTTGGCTTTGGTGCCTTCCACGCCCAAGCCTTTGCGGATGAGTACGTTGCGGCCGTAACCGTCGGAAACTTCCACAACGTCTCCTTTCTTACCCATTTTCTTGACATCCTGTAAAAGTACTACTTTCATTCTTTTTCCTCCTTTATCTGTTTGCGGACCAGATCGATAATGGTCTTTTCCGCCGTTTCTTTATTTCCTTCCTTGCCCAGCTGGGTACCGGCCACGGTGAGATGACCGCCGCCGCCCAGAGCTTCCATGACCACCTGTACATTGATGGAGCCGTCAGAGCGGGCAGAGATGCAGAGACCCTTGTCGGTGTGGTAGAAAAGGTAGCTGGTCCGTATTTCCTTCGTAGTGACGAGGAAATCTGCCACCTGGCCGGCCAGGATCTGGGAATCCGCCACATCTTCCGGACATTCGGCAATGGCAATGACTCCGTCCACCAGTTTCATGGAGGCCAGGATTTCCGCCTTTGCCTGAATGCTGCTGATGTCCTCTTCAAAGAGGCGGTGTACCAGCTTCGTATCGGCCCCGCAGCGGCGCAGGAAGCTGGCCGCATCGAAGGTGCGGACACTGGTCTGCACGGCGAAATTCTTTGTATCTACCACAATGCCTGCATAGAGGCAGGAAGCTTCCAGTACATTCATTTCCTCATCGCCGCCGTAGTACTGGATCAGTTCGGAAACCAGTTCAGATGCAGACGATGCGGAAGGTTCCATATAGGTGAGGAGCGTATGCTGCACGATGGAGCTCGCCCGGCGATGATGATCGATGACCACTTTCTTTGCCGCCCGTTTGAGGATTTCCGGCGCTGCCACGAGCTCCGGAATGTGGGTATCCGCAATAATCACCACCGTTTTGTCGGTGATCATATTTTTTGCCTTGCCTTCATCGATGAGAAGTCCTTCCGCCTCTCCGCTCTTCTCAATGGCATCTACCATTTTCTTGCAGGTGTCCCGCTCTCTGGAAAGGATGATGTGCGTCTCTTTATGAGAGGCCCTTGCCAGATGAGAAACGCCCACCGCTGCGCCCAGGGCATCGAAATCTTCGTGATTGTGGCCCATAATGAGCACCATATCGGAATCGTCGATGATTTCTCGCAGGGCCTGCGCCACCACGCGCACCCGGACCCGGGTGGAGCTGACAGCAGTCGGAGATTTGCCGCCGAAGGCCTTTACATCTTTGCCAATCCTCACGATTGCCTGGTCACCGCCGCGGCCGAGAGCCAGGTCCAGGGAAACCTGGGCCTCTTCAAACTGTTTCGCAAAAGTATCGCTGCTCTGCACCACACCGATGGAAAGAGTGACAGGAATCCGGTTCACCGTATGGATTTCCCGCACCTGGTCGAGGATATCGAAATTGGCATCCATGATTTCCGTCAGGGATTTCTGGGAAATACAGGACACAAAGTCCGTATTCGAATACTGCTTGATGAAGCTGTCTTTTTCCGTGAAATAGGAGAGCACTTTTTCCGTCACGTCGGAAAGGAGGGCGGATTTTTCCATATCCGTCATATCGGCCGTCACTTCGGAAACGTTATCGATGCGGATGAGGCAGAAAACCGGTCTTGCTTCGGTACATTCCTTCACCGCCACTTCCACATCGGTGCGGTCCATGAAATAAAAGACCATGAACGGGGACTGTGTACCTCCGCCGACATCCACGTCGATAAACTTATGAAACACGCGGAAGAAAGTACCGCCTGCATGACAGTCAAACCAGCCGGTCTTGCCCCAGATTTTCGCGATTTTCTGTCCGGTCACCAGATTCTGGAAACGGACGCCGTCTTCTGCATCCTTTCCCACCCAGTTGCGGAATACATTATTTGCCCAGACCAGTTCCTTCTTTTCGTCCATCATGGCAATGCCCATGGGCAGATTCTTCACCGCATAGACAGTACCTGCGGAAACGCCCGTGGACAGGTCATCCAGATAACTGATCAGCTTCCTCTCCTGATAATAGTCAGACCGCTTCACATACAGAATGCAGGCGGCGGCCACGATGAAAACCAGGAGGCCTAGCATCCAGTTCTGGGTAGCCAGCAGCGCCACTGCCAGTAGAAGGACGCCGATCAGTATGCGGGCCGTCTTCTTGTAAACCCAAATATCGCTGAGCATAGTATGCCTCATCTTTCAAGGACAGAGTCCTTACCAACCGGAAGAAACACCGGTACTATCTTATCGTACTCGAAATGAGAGGGGAATGCAAGTTTATTGGTCTCATGGGGTGCTTGCCCGGCCATTTTCTCACTGTGCTGTTCGTGATTCGTTATTCGTGGTTCGTGATTTGGGAAGGTGGCGGCCTTTGGCCGCTTTTTATATTTGTCCTTCGGCCCTCGAATGGACTGAAAATGGTTTATCTCTATTTCGAAATACATATCCAACATCTCACCGCGTACCATTCGTACGCCCTGAGCATCTGCCTTCAGCGGGAGCTTTCCCTCAAGGGGCCAGATGGTGGAGTGCGGGCCGGAATGAGTGACACTCTATTAACCATTAACCCTTATGTACAGCTTCAGGGACGAAATGGATAAACGGTTATCGTCCCTTTTAACGATTACCCTCAATGTACGGTTTTTCAACATAAATAAATAGACAGCCATCGAAGATTGAAGCAATGACCCATTAACGATTACCTGCTGACGCCTATTTCCCCGTCCATCTCTTTCTGTAATCAATGGCCATATCCGCAATGCCCAGGAAGATGACCACCATCTGGATGAGGGCGACGAATACGGAAAGTGCGATGATGATGATTCTAAGAGGTCTTACGAAGGGATATTTGTGGGGCAGCCACCACACGGTGGAAATCCCCTGAATCCAGAAGGCAAAGGTACAGGCCACACCCAGATTGTAAATGATATAGGAGGCAGTCTCATTGTCCTGCAGGAAGAACTGGCCCGCCAGCACGGCTATATATACATAAAGCACCGGTTTGGGGAGGTACCAGTTTTCGAAACGGGGAAGATGGGGGATATCCGCAATGCCCATTTTTTTGAAAACGAAGGAGCCCAGGGTCATGGATGCCCAGGAATAAAAAACCGCCACCGCCACAATGGTGAAAGGCACGGATTTTTCCATGGCTGTAATAAGGAGGCTTACTTTTTCCTCCGCTTCACTTAAAGCTTCTCCGGAATAGAAAGAAGGCAGAGACTGCATCATGGCATCCTTCAGCTGCGCCATGCCTTCCCCTCCAAAAAGAAGAGTTGGAAGGCCCAGAAGGTACATCGTGGCCAGCGCTTCCGCAATGAGAGCCCAGAGTACCACAATGGATGCGGCAATCAGGGTCTTCGTGGCTGAGACTTTCAGCCGGTAGCACACGCCCATGACCACGCCCAGTACGCCGAAAATAGCGCAGAGAAAGGCAGCCGACACGATGCCAAAGAAAGAAGAATCGAGAATCAGTATGCCGATCGTCACGATGACTGACCACTTCACCCCCTCCTTCATGCCCAGGTAGGCAATGGGAAGAGGAATCAGAAGAAATACGACCGTAGAAAGCAGGGGCATATATAAACCGATGAGGGACAGCACCACCGCCAGGGCCGTACACATGCCGGCCAGCACTACAGCATGATTATTTCCGGAAATCGTATTGTTCATGGAAAACTCCTTGGAAAATTATTTTTGATTGATATTTTATTTTAACATATATAAGGAGGAGTTAACAGTTATCAGTTCGCAGAATGGCTGCAGGATGAAAAGAGAACTGTGAATTGGAAAAACTGTACATCAGGGTTAATGATTAATGTGGTTAATCGGCAGCGTTACTATCCCCCAGGTATACCCCCAGGGGGGAGCTCCCACGAGCAGGTATTGCGGATGTACTAAAGGCACCCGGCAATATGTTGGAAAATGACTTGAAATGGAAGATAAAGTATATCATGGCAATTGAGGGCCGAAGGCAAAATCAAAAATCTGCGCCCGTAAGGGCGCCACCTTCCCGATAGTCCCGAGATCCCCGAAACTATCCCCGATCATCCCCGATTCAAAAGTTTTCTATCCTGATGAGGTGCAAAACAAAAAAACCGTATTCTCACATTCCTGAGAATACGGTTTTATTTCAAAAATGAAATCCTTATTTCACTTCCTGGATAATCGGAAGGATCATGGGTCTTCTCTTTGTCTTGTCGTAGAAATACTTGCCCAGGGTATCGCGGATCTGGGTCTTGATGGCATTCCATTCGGTGACGTTTCCTGCTTCGCAGCGGTCGAGGACCGATTCGATCCGTTCTCTGGCTTCGGTGAGGAGGGCTTCGGAGTCCCTTACATAGACGAAGCCTCTGGATACGATATCCGGGCCTGCAAGGACCTGGTTGCTTCCTTTTTCAAGGGCAATGACTACGATGACCACTCCGTCCTGCGCCAGCTGCTGGCGGTCGCGGATGACGATATTTCCTACATCCCCCACGCCCAGTCCGTCAACGAAGACAGGACCTGCCTGGACTTTGCCGTTGATTTTGGCGCTTTTATTGGTGAATTCGAAGATATCCCCATTTTCACCGACCAGGATATTCTGCTTGTTCACTCCCAGGCTTTCCGCCAGTTCTGCGTGCTGGCAGAGCATGCGGTATTCTCCGTGAACAGGAATGAAGAATTTCGGACGGACGAGAGACAGCATGGTCTTTAAATCTTCCTGGGATCCATGGCCGGAGACATGGACTTTCGTGGTGGAGCTGGTGACGAGATGTGCGCCCAGACGCATGAGGTTATCGATGGTGCGGCCTACGCTCGTTTCATTTCCCGGAATCGGGGAAGCGGAAATAATGACCGTATCTCCTGCGTGAATCTGTACCTGGCGGTGGCTGCCGTCAGCCATGCGGGAGAGGCCTGCCATCGGTTCGCCCTGGCTGCCTGTGGTGAGGATGCAGAGGCGGTCATCGCGATAGCGGTTCAATTCTTCCGGTTCGATGAACGTGCCTTCCGGTGCGGTCAGGTAACCCATTTCCAGGGCAATATTGACAACGTTCACCATGGAACGGCCGAAGACGCATACTTTTCTTTTAAAAGCGACAGCAGCGTCCACAGCCATCTGGATGCGGGATACGTTGGATGCAAAAGTGGCGAGAATGATGCGGCCCTTTGCATCGCTGTAAGCTTCCATCAGGGACTTTGCAACGACCGCTTCCGACTGGGTATAGCCCGGCACCTGGGCATTGGTGGAATCGGCGCAGAGCACCAGGACTCCCCGGTGGCCCAGTTCGGCCAGTTTGTACATATCGGTCAGTTCACCATCTACCGGGGAATGATCGAATTTGAAGTCCCCGGAGTGAACGATCGTACCAATCGGCGTGCGCAGGTAGATGCCGCAGGAATCCGGAATGGAATGACATACATGGAAGAAACCGAATTTGAATGAACCGGCTTTGAATTCATCCCCCGATTTCACCACATGCAGGTCGTAATTGGTAATATGAGCTTCTTTGAGTTTGCCTTCGATAAGGCCGCAGGTGAGTCTGGTCGCATAGACCGGGGCCGTTATATCGCGCAAAAGGTAAGACAGAGAGCCAATGTGATCTTCGTGACCATGGGTGATCAGAATGGCTTTGATCTTATCTTTATTTTCAATTAAATAACTAAAATCGGGGATGACGATATCGATCCCCAGCATGTCTTCTTCCGGGAAAGCCATGCCTGCATCAATTACGATAATTTCGTCGCCGTAACGAAAAACAGTCATGTTTTTCCCAATTTCCCCCAGTCCTCCCAGGGGAATAATCTGTAATCTAGCTTTTGCCAAGATTAACCTCCTTTATTCAGTTGTAATTTTTCGAGTCTTCATGTTTAAATACAAATATATATGAAATATGAAAAGCCGTTCCATAGTCGCTTGTATCATTATATCACATGGGGAAAGAGTATGCGGAAATAATTGGTCTTGGGAAATATTTCGACATCCTTCTTCGTGATTCGTTGTTCGTTCTTCGTGCCGGTTTGAGTTTTTCGCCAAAGTGAATGGAAACGGAAGGATGAGATGACTTTTGTGCCGGGAATTGTCGGGGTTAATTTCGGGATTGTCGGGGCTGTCGGGAAGGTGGCGCCCTTCGGGCGCAGAGTTTTATATGCGGAAATAGCATGAACTATGGAATGAAGCTTTAAGGGGAAAGGACTTTCGAATCGGGGATTATCGGGAATAATTTCGGGGATGTCGGGGCTGTCGGGAAGGTGGCGCCCTTCGGGCGCAGTTTTTGATAGGGCCTTCAGCTCTCAATTGGCATGACATGCTTTATTTTCAACTTCGAATTATTGTTCCACATATTGCCAAGTACCGATAGTACACCCCTTCCCCCGCCTTTGGCGCACCAACCTCCCCTGGTCAGGGGAGGTCCCGGAGCGAAGCGGAGGGGAAAGGGTCGTACGATCGTAAGCATCGAGAATGAGCTGAAAGGAAAGCACATGCCCCCTCAAGGGGACACTGGGTGGGATAGTGACGTTGACGGTTTGAGTCATTACCCATTAACCATTAACCCCAATGTGCAGTTTCGCGAATGAAATGACATTATAGTTGTCCAGCCCCATTACCTGTTCCCCTATGTACAGTTATACGAAATGAAGTGATCCTCACTGAAGAAAGTCTTTCGACCGGTTACCCATTAACCCCAATGTACAGCTTCCCGGACGGAATGACATCACAGTTATTCATGATTATCTCATACAAAATGCGGCGCCTTCTACTGTTGCGCCGCACCTTCCCGATAATCCCGATACCCCCGAGACTCCCGCGACTCCCGATCCAAAGGTATTTATTCTTTTGGTCAACCTTTTGAAACCAATACAATCTAAAAACCGTCCCCATTAACCATCAACTCCAACCTTGCTATAATAAAGACAGCATTTCCGGATATTTCCAAGGAGGCCTCCGCCATGATTCACATTTTCCCGTCTTTCTTTCCCGACTTTGCCTGCAAAGCGGACCATTGTCTTCATACCTGCTGCCAGACCTGGGAAATCGATATCGACCCGGAAACGGAGAAGCGGTACCGTGAGACCGAGGGGCCTCTGGGAAAGGAGCTCTCGGAATGGATGAAGAAATCGGACGACGGGTCCACCTGTTTCCGCCTGAATGAGAAGGGATATTGTCATTTCCTCACGGAAAAAGGGCTCTGCCGGCTGTACCTCTTAAAAGGGCCTTCTTATATGTGCGATATCTGCACCGCCCATCCCAGGTTTTATAAATACACTTTCAATCCCATGACCGATGAAGAAGTGGAGCTTTCGGGCACCGGACTATGCTGCGAAAGGACGGTGGAGCAGATTTTCGAGCTCAAGGGGCCCATCACCTTTTCCACGGCCGAAGGGAAAAGGGTCTCCATGGAGGAAATCCTTCACATCCTGGGCTCCGATTCGGAACCGGGATACAACCATTTCATCCCGGAATTTGAAGAAGTGGACGCCCGCCTCCTGCTGAAAAGGCTCTTCGAAACGGAGCCCATCGATACAGCATGGACGGAAAACCTCTCTTTCCTCAAAAATCATCTCCCTGTCCTTCTCCCCAAATTAAAAAGACTGGCCGGGAAATATCGTTTCTATTTCGATAATCTTTACCAGTACATCCTTTTCCGCCAGCTGGACATGCTGGAATCCTATGACCTTTCCGTCCTCATCCGATATGTGGATGAAAGTATTTTCTTCATCCTCCTGGAAACATCCCGGACAGACGACCTCCTCCGCTCCCCCGCCCGCTGGTCCGAACAGATCGAATACGATACGGACAATGTGACCATCCTTTTAGACAGCATAGCCGAAGAATACGGATACGGAGAAAACGAAATCGGCCCGGATCCGGAGTTCTACGATGAAAGATAAACTTTGATGGCGATTTAGTCCGTGGAACTGTTGGCAGTTCGCAGTTATCGGACTATTGTGGAAAGCCGGACTTTGGATTTTCAGGGACTAAGCATTAAGGTAATGGCTAATGGATAATGGATTCAATCTTCGATGGCTGTCTATTTATTTATGTTGAAAAACCGTACATTGAGGTTAGCAGTATCGATGACTGTTTTGCCATTCTGCCCTTGAAGGGGTTAATGGTTAATAGCGGAGCAACTGTACAAACAGACGAATACATGAAAGTTCCCTGTACAGATGCCTTCAAAGCTCAAGTCGGACCGGCAGGCCGCACGAATACTTCAAAGCTCCAGGCATAATCGCCTCCGAAGTCCCCGCCGAAACGACAGGCCCTACGAATAATTCAGAGTTCCGGGCTCATAAGCCTCCAACATACCCGCCACGCCGGCCGGCTATTCGAATACTTCAAAGTTGTCCTCTCATCTGCCTCTATCCTTTCAATTGAAAGAAGGTATGCCTTTATGACCAATATCCCCCTCTCCGAATTCACCCCCACTCCCGGCCTTATTTCCCCGGATTTTGAAAAATTGGACCTTCACCTCCCGAAGCGCTGCCTCCTTGCTTTTCTCGGCGAAAAGCGGATCGATGCTTTTGCGAAATCGAGAGGAGGAGAAATCATTGGAAAATTTCTCTCCCTCACGAAGACATTTCCTCTTTATCAGATTCCCGGTGAAAAAGAGGATATCCTCCTCGTGCAGGCGCCTGCCGGAGCGCCGGCAGCGGTGCTGATTGAAGACCGGCTCTTTGCCTATGGGGTGGAAAAAGTCCTGGCCATCGGCTGCTGCGGTGCTCTCTCGGATATTCCGGAGAATTGTTTCTTCCCTATCGAAAAAGCCCTTCGGGACGAAGGGACTTCTTTCCATTATCTGCCGCCGGAGCGGTTTGTGGAACTTCCGAAAGAGCCGCTGGAAAAGCTGAAGAAATTTTACGAAGAGAAAGGCTATCCCTTCCATCCGGCCACGACCTGGACCAGTGACGGTTTTTTCAGGGAGACGAGGGAAAAGATTGAAATGAGGAAGAAAGAAGGCTGCACTCTCGTGGATATGGAAGCAAGCGCCCTCGCGGCCTGCGCGATTTTCAGGAAGAAAAATTTTGCCCAGATCTTGTTCACTGCCGATACGCTTGCCAGAATGACCCACGACCAGAGAAACTGGGGAGCCGAAAGCCGGATGGCGGCACTGATCCTGGGAATGGAAGCAGTACAGGCGATTTAGCTATTAGCAGTTAGCCATTAACCATTAACTATCAGCCATTCGCTATTGACTCATCTCATATTTTTCTTTACTTGACCGGCATACATATGATATTATATCGATAGAAATCGAAATAAATATTTCTTATATAAGGAGGCTTATTATGGCACTTGTGATTGGCGAAAAGGCGCCGGATTTCACTCTTCCTTCCGATTCCGGCAAAGATATTTCCCTTCATGACTTCGAAGGGCAGAAGGTGATTCTTTATTTCTACCCGAAGGACAATACGTCCGGCTGCACCCTGGAAGCGAAAGCGTTCCGGGACCATCTGGAAGATTTCAAAAAGCTTGGCTATGTGGTCCTGGGCGTATCCAGGGATTCCGTGAAGAAGCACTGCAATTTCCGGGATAAATACGAGCTCACCTTCCCCCTCCTTTCCGATGCGGAAGAAGTGGTGGTGAACCTGTACGGAGTCCTTAAGGAAAAGATGATGTACGGAAAGAAATCTATCGGCATCGAACGGTCCACCTTCATCATCGATGAAAAAGGAAATCTGGTGAAAGAATACCGCAAAGTCAAGGCCGCTTCCCACGTGAACGACCTTCTCAAAGACCTGGGAGCCTGAATGTATGTAAAAAGCTGTGTAATGGCAGGTCCGTTACACAGCTTTTTTATTTTATAAATAAAAGGGCGCGCCCGTATTTCTGAAGCGCGCCCACCAACACTTATCACTTACCACTTATCACTTGCCACTATTTCTTCCACACCGGGTCGTCAGCAATTTTCTTCTTTCTTTCAAAAGTCGTCGCATTATCCATGGTGAGGAAATAATCCTTCGAGGACCAGTCGTACTTCGAATGGTAGAAATTGGTCCTTGCCCGCCAGATGCCGGTAACCGTATCGAAAGCCAGATCATTGGTGAAGACCTGATTTTCATGAGCCTTGAGGACCGGCATGAGTTCCGGATGAGCGGCCTGGTAATCAGGAGAAAGATAAACAAAGAAAGGAATATGGACCATATCATAGAAGAAAGGCGAAGTGGTATGGTAGTGCTCCATATTTTCCCCATGATCGGAGAAATAAATCATGGACTTCATATTGAGATTTTCCTTGGCGTATTCGAATATTTCCTTCATCACCAGATCATCATAGGCGATGGTCAGGTCGTAATCGTGGTATTTATCCCCTGCGGATACGCCCAGTTTGTCCCGAAGGTTCACGGGCACTCTGGCGATATAGGTATAATGGCTGCCATCGATATTGATGAAAATGACCTGCTTCTTGTGCTTCGGCATCCGTTTCAGGATATCCAGGGTGTATCCGTCGTAATTCTTTTCCCAGTAGGAATCGTCGCAGCGCTCGGCAATCATGGTGACTCCGGCAGAAGACATGGAACTCCGGTTATGGAAGGAAATCCAGGTGGTGTAGTAACCTGCCGCTTTTGCCACATCTACCATGGACACCACATCTTCAAAAGAACTGTCTCCATATTGGCTGGCGCTGGTCATGGCATAGGAAAGAGAGAAGAGTGTATTCGGGAAATTGGAATAAGCCTTGTAGCCCAGGGCGAAATCTTTCGTCTTTGCCATCTCGGAAAGCCAGGGCGTCGTTTCCTCCGGATAGTCCGGGGTAAATGCCTTCATATGATCCCGGCTGGCGCTTTCACCGATAATGACGATATGGGTGCCCTCATCGATACCGGAATTCGGGTCCGGCAGCACGAAAGCCATTGTCTTCACATTCTTGTCCAGATTATCAGAAAGCTTCTGGAGCAGAGAAAATTCACTGCCCTTGGAATTGAGGGCACGGATCATGGACGCCGGGAATACATGGGTGATCTGGCGATAGAAACCGCCCACGAAGAGGATGGAAATCACGGCAAGGCCAAGGGCGAATCCTTTTCCATCTCCCCGAAGGTAAGAGCCTTCGAAACTCCTTGCCTTCTTCATGAGGCGTCTTGCAAAAGCAGTGGCCAGGGAGACTACAAAAAGGAATGCCACCACAGCCATGATGATATGGGCAGGAGACCCCATGGTACGGAGGAAATCCTTGATTTCCTTCAGATGGGTGGACCGGACGGCCAGCATGGCAAACATATCCATTTCCCCGCCAAAGAGGATGTAGTAACCGATATAAATGAAAGGCAGAAGGAGCATAAAAAAGGCAAAAAGCCCCGCTATAAAAGTCCAGAGTCCCTTCAGCTTCCGAATCCGTCCCGTAATGGAGGTATACACATAGGGCAGCGCAAAAAGGAGGCCCCCCAGCACATAGTAATCGCCCAGATGCTTTTTCTCAGGAAGGGACGCAAAACCGTAAGCCCAGGTAAAAGTACCCATCCAGAGAAGGGGAAGAATGACGGCGATGGGAAGGAGGATTTTCAGATAATTCCTGTCCATTACGAAATTCAGGCCGAAGGAAACGATGAAAAATATAAGGAGCCCCGCGCCCAGCCGCGGCTGTACGTAGGAATGAATATCAGCAAAATCGCCACCCAAATGAAGAAGGCCCATAATCACCAGAGCTGAGACGATGGGCCAGAGAATGGAAGAAAACAACGCTTTTTTCATGAGAGTCCTCTTTATATCTATGTAAAGAATAGTAAATATTACGTAAACCCATTGTTATTTTAGCATATTCAAGAAAGCCTTGCAGGATTTTCTGACCATCAGTCTCAGAGAATTGGGGAATGGACCCCGGAAGCGGCAGTGTCTTTTCAGCCGAAAACTGCAAATAATGGTTAATTGGTAATAGGTAATGGCTAATGACTGAAAAGTGACTCCCGCCAATCGGGAGCCGAAGGCCCATATAAAACGCCCGAAAGGTGCCGCCTTCCCGCAATCCGAAATCCGTTTTTTCCAATTTAAAAGTGCCTTCCAACTATGAAAGGCACTTCTTATCACTTCCGATTTTCCATCCATCGGATCCAGCAGTAATACCAGTACGCTCCGAAACCGATGAGAATATACATGAGAAGCTCCGCATATTCTTCGATCGTCTGGTCAAAGACGGTATGAAGAATTTTTTCCTTGTCTCCCAGCGACGAGAGCACAGCCATGATGACCACCAGGGCCATCAGGATCCAGGGTTTGGGGATTTCCTTCCAGATGGCCCGCCAGGGGGCATACCGGAAGAGGCCGAAAAGGGTAAGAAGCATCAGGGCTTCCACCACCCAGTTCACAAGGAATCCATAGGAGATTTCCTTCAGGCTGTAAAAAGCAGGGCCGTAGGGCGCCATTTCTTTAAAGAAAAAGACCCGTCCCCAGCTGAGTTCACGGCCCAGAAGAATCAGGAAAAGAATGGCCACGCTTCCCCAGAGCCGCTGATACCGGCTTCCTTTTGCATTTTTATAGAAATACAGGAAAAGACAGGTCTCGAAAAAGAGGACCACATTCTGCGCTATTTCAAGAGGACCGTTTTCCCAGGCAAAAGAGGGACCCGTAAATAAAAGAGGTATAAAGCAGAGCAGTGCGCATATCGCAAAAACAGCGAGTCCTTTATGAAATTTCCTTTTGATTGCCTGCGCTTCCAAGTCCATCCAGTCCACCAGCCTTAACGCATAATCCTGATTCGTAAAATTTTCAGGGGAGAAATCAATCTCCATTTGTCATGAAAATGTAAAGTTTCTGTTTAATATCAGTTAATTATAACATAATAAACCCAATTCCTCTAACGTTTTTTGACTGGCGGTCTGAAATATTTCCTTCCCTTCCCGGCATGAAATCATTCACCCTGATGCGCATTCTACGAAGTGGGTCTCCTTCACGGACCACGGACCACGATTACCTCGTTTGTCTCTATCCATTCCGCAGAAAATTCCCACACAAAATGGCCCGCCTCATTTCTGATGCAGGCCGCCTTCACGGACCACGGATCACGGGCCACGATATCTCGGAAGTGTCTGTATTGGGACATGCCGTGGTGAGGCTAATTCACGAAAACCGCAGCTGACTCGATTCGTAAAAGGTTCTATGATTGATTATTCCCCCACACAAAATGGCCCGCCTCATTTCTAAAGCGGGCCACATTCACGAAGAACGATTACCTCGTTTGTCTCTATCCATTCCGCGAATTATATTTCACCAAACTCATTTCTCCAGATTCAGTTCCGGATGAGGCAGTTCTTTTGCTTCCGCCTTCGGTTCTTCCGCCGGAAGAGGAGAGCTTTCTTCTGCCTTTTCTTTGTTCAGGATATCCATGAATTCTTCACCGGTAATGGTTTCTTTTTCATAGAGGTGTTTAGCCAGGTCATCCAGTTTCTTCCTGTTTTCCGTAAGGAGCTGAATGGCTTTTTTATGCTGCCTGCCGATGAGCTGCGAAACGGCCCGGTCGATTCTGGCCTGGGTTTCCGGGGAGCAGGCGAGCGTCGTATCTCCACCGAGGTACTGGTTCTGTACGTTTTCCATGGCTACCATGCCGAATTCATCGCTCATGCCGAAACGGGTAATCATGGCCCGGGCCAGGCGGGTTGCTTTTTCGATATCATTGGATGCGCCGGAAGAAGATGTCCCAAAGACCACTTCTTCTGCCGCCCGGCCGCCGGTCAAAGTGGCAATCTGGGCTTCCAGTTCTTCTTTGGTCTGGAGGTAATGATTTCCTTCTTCTACCTGCATGGTATAGCCCAGGGCACCGCTGGTCCTTGGAATGATGGTGATTTTCTGGACCGGAGCCGTATGGTTCTGAAGGGCTGCCACCAGGGCATGACCGATTTCATGATAAGCCACCACACATTTTTCTTTATCCGTAAGGATAGCATGTTTCTTTTCATACCCTGCAATGACCACTTCGATGGACGCTTCCATATCTTCCTGGGTCGCATAGGGGCGATGATCCCGGACGGCCCGGAGAGCGGCTTCGTTTATGATATTGGCCAGTTCTGCGCCCGATGCGCCGGAGGCCATGCGGGCCACTTTATTGTAATCGATGGCCGGAGCAGTTCTGATCTTCTGGGCATGGACTTTCAATATTTCTTCACGGCCCTGGAGATCCGGGAGGGCTACGGGCACCTGACGGTCGAAACGGCCCGGGCGGGTGAGGGCCGGATCCAGGGATTCCGGACGGTTCGTAGCTGCCAGGATGATGACCCCTGTATTTTCTTCAAATCCGTCCATTTCGGTCAGAAGCTGGTTCAGGGTCTGTTCTCTTTCATCATTGCCCCCGATGGCAGCTCCCCCTCTCTTCTTGCCAATAGCATCGATTTCATCGATGAATACGATGCAGGGCGCTTTTTCTTTGGCCTGTTTGAAAAGGTCACGGACTTTGGCCGCACCCATGCCGACGAACATTTCCACAAATTCG
This sequence comes from uncultured Dialister sp., assembly GCA_900314595.1. Taxonomy (GTDB): domain Bacteria; phylum Bacillota; class Negativicutes; order Veillonellales; family Dialisteraceae; genus Dialister. Next base: position 51,107 of record OMVW01000009.1, read on the forward strand.
GAACCGGAAATGGAGAAGAAGGGAACTCCCGATTCACCGGCTACCGCTTTAGCCAGCATGGTTTTACCGGTGCCCGGAGGTCCTACGAGAAGGATGCCTTTAGGCATTTTCGCGCCTATATCTTTGTACTTGCTCGGATCATGAAGGTAGGAAACCACTTCTTTCAGGGAATCTTTTGCTTCATCTTCCCCGGCAACATCTGCAAATTTGATACCATCGGTCGGTTTCACATAAATCTTTGCGTTCGATTTCCCCATGCCGAACTGCATGGCTCCCTGGCCGCCCATACGGTTCATAATCCGTTTATTCATGTAATGGCCGATGCCGAAGAAGATAAGAATCGGCAGGATCCAGGTGAGGGCAAAGTTCAGGAGCGGATTCATGGGAGTCACGATTTTGCCGGTGAAATCCGCATTGGCTTTGTGCAGCCGTTCCACGAGCTGGGGGTCATTGATGGGTGCCGTCTTGTAGGCCTGTTTTTCCCCTTTCTTCGTGAAAATGATCTGGTCCTGTTCGATCTGGACCTTGTCAATCTGCTGCTCCTCGGTGAGGGTCATGAAATTGGAGTAATCCATTTCCTTCACCGTATTTTCCTCGCCCCGGAAAATCGGCCAGAGCCAGGAGTTGATGGAAATAATGATCAGGAATATGACGAGATAGTACGTCAATATCGGTTTCTTCGATGGTTTGAATTCTTTCACTTGACATCTCCTCTTTCAGAATTTTCTACACCCTGCAGGAAAAAAGTTTCCCAGTAACCGGAAAGGCTCATAGACGCGATGCGTCCTGTCCGCTCCCCTTCGAAAAGGGCCAGCATGGAGCCTCCGAAAAGTTCACTGATTACCGATGCAGGAAGGTCGATGCGGAAGGCCCCTTCCTTCTGTCCCCAGAGGAAGAAATCGGTCACTTCCTGCACATACCGGTCCGTGCATGAATCATCACAGCCGGCTGCGCTGCTGTAGCAGATGCGGATCAGGTACTCCTTATTTTCACAACTTTTCAGGATGAATTCATGAAGTACGTCCCGCGGGCTTTTGTCCCGCTGCCGGACGATGGTCATCAGTTCTTCCACCATGGCCCTCGTCCTGTCATTCAGGATTTCCACCAGATTTTCCCTGGACGAATAGACCCGGTAAAAGGTGGCCTTGCTGATGCCTGCCGATTCCGCCAGTTCTTTTGCCGTGGAGCGTGGATTTGCACAGACCGCGATGGCCAGCCTTTTTAATTCCGCTTCCCTTTCCGCGGTTATCATAAGACACCTCTTTCTATTTCTAAACTTTAAAATATTCATTTGAGACTTTTTTGTCTCTTATGAGATGTATGATATCATGGAAATAGGGATGTGTCAATGGGGATTTTTTCTGTTTTAGAGTCATGATTCGTTATTCGTTATTCGTTGTTCGCGGTCCGTGGTCCGTGGTCCGTGGTTCCTGGTTCGTGGTTCGTGGTTCCTGGTTCGCCATTAACTATTAGCTACAATATCATTAACTTAACAGCTGCTAAAGTGCTTCCAAATCGAAATTTCTCTATTGCGTTTAAAGGAAATAGGGCCTTATTCACCCTGTTCGGAGT
>OMVW01000075.1 GCA_900314595.1 uncultured Dialister sp.
CCCGCACCCCGAAATCTCGAAGCTGACGAAAAAGGGGCATGCCCCCGTGAGGCTAATCCCGAATACCGAAATGGACACAAACCATCTTATCTGACAAATGAAAAAATCCATTTTCGACATGCAGCAGTAGAACAACCCCCTGCTCGCTTCGCTCGCCGCCCCCCAGACTCGGGGGGCCTGAAACGTTTCGACCTGAACGGGCATTTCAAATCCGTCTGTGCAGAGTCCCCATGAAAATTTGTCGGCGCATCAGCGCCGACACCTCCCCGCAATCCGAAATCCGCAATCCCCAATCCGAATACCGAAATGGACACAAACTATCTTATCTGACAAAAGACTCAAACAACTACTTTTTCACCGGTAGAGCCGGATTTCTTGTTTCCGCAATCCATTTTGTGAGGTCTTCGGGAGAGACGGAGAGTACTCTTTCGGCCCAGGGTTTCCATTTTTCTGATTTTTTTCGCTGATGGACGATTGTTTCCATTTTCATCCTGCTGTGCTGTTCGAGCAGGTAAGCGAGGCGGATCCAGTGGCTGGGATAGCCTTCTTCGAGGAGCGCAAGGGCTCTTTCTGTTTCCATTCCGTAGAAACGATGGAGTCTTTCCGCCCGGTGGCGGAGATAGGCTTCTTCGTAGGATTCTGCCGTAAATCCCAGTTTCTTTCTGACGATGCCCCAGGGGTCATCCTTCCTCATTGCAAGGATTTCCTCCATGGATGTACTGCAAAGGCAGGAAAGGAGGGACGCCTGATCGACTTCGCCGAACCGGCGGTCTTCGAGGGCTGCTTTGACTCTTTCTTCAGAAATATCGTACTTGTAATGAATGCTCCGGATCTGGTCTTCCGGAGAAGGAGCTGAACGCATCATGGTAATTTCCTCCTGATTTATTAATTTTATCTTATTATACCATGAGAGGAAGGAAATGGCGGTTAGCTGTTAGTTTTTAGTGCTTAGTGATTACAAAATCGTCTGGAAGAGCCGCGCCTTATCAGCGAGCCCTATATGTGTATCGGACCGAACCCGGAAATCACGGACCGGCAGAGGCACTTCCGGCCTGAACAATCGTACAGCCCCACGGGCTTTGCCGGAGCCCTTAAAACTTCGGGGCCTGACCATCCGGCGGTTGTCTGACATCCCAAATAGAGCGCTGCGCTCCCTCCGCTCCCCGCGCGGGGCCGGGAATACACGTGCCCGCTCGTGCGGGGCGGCAGGGACACGTAAGGCCGAGAATACAGGTACAGGCCGCTAACGTAGAGCCATCGCCTGGGTACAATCCTTTTCAGCTCAAGTGCGGGCCAGAGGCCCGTGCGCGGGGCGCACTATAAAAAATTGGTTTTCCGCAGGAAAACCATATCCACCCCGCAATCCCCAATCCGCAATCCCCAATCCGTCTTTTATTTACAAATGACCAATAAAAAAGACTGAGCAAAAGCTCAGCCTTTTTCAGCTATAGATTATTCGATATCTACAGTGTCCGGACGGCCTGCGTCGTCAAGGCCTTCGTAGAGGACTTCTCTGACGTGACCATCATAGGTCAGGGTTACATGATAGTGGAAGGTCTGTCCGTCGAAAATTTCGTCGCCCAGTTCGATAGCTGCCACGTAGCTGTCCGGACGATAGCTTCTGACGGTATCACCAACTACCGGGAAGCCCAGGAATACGAATTCTCCGCCCTGGTAGTTTACACTGCCATATACGCGTTTCAGTTCGGATACCTTGTACTTGTCAACACCGCAAACAACAACACTTTTTTCAGTTACTTCTGCCATGTTTATCACCTCACGACCAATTTATAGCAAAGAAAACTTGCTATTTACATGTATAGTGTACCACTTTTTGGATGGAAACAGAAGTTTTTTACAGTAAATATTTTATTTTTACGTTAGGATGATATTTCCCTATAGTTTCGGCAGGCATTCCATCAGGACTCTTCCACTCTGCATTTCAGGAATACATTGACCCTTCCTGCCTCCTGTTTCCACAGGACTTGTGCATCATAATGAGAGAGAAAGGCAGAGAGAGCCCGCATGCCCAGGCCCTGTCCTTCTCCGGAAGGAAGAGGCAGGCCGTTTTCGCCCAGGGGCACTTCTTCGTCAAAACGGTTGCGGATGAGGAAGAGCAGCGTATTTCCTTCCATTTTTCCTGCAATCGTGAGCTGCCGGCGGTCCTTCTTCTGCTTTTCCGAAGCTTCCAGCGCATTTTCCACAAGGATGGAAAGGAGAAGGGAGAGGCTCCGCTCCTCTTCCAGCCCTTCGGGGATGGAAAGTTTGAGAGAAAGGGGGATGGATTCTGCCTCTGCCCGTGCGAGGATGGGCGCAAGGGCGCTCCGGAGCGCCTCGTTTTCACATAGATTTTCCTCCTCCGCCCGGGAAAGGCTTTCCTTCAGGCCGGTGAGGGCTTTATTATTTCTACCGTCCAGAGATTTTTCCAGGGCGGAAATATGGCTCTCAATGGGAGCGAGGAGTTTTTTCGTCCGTTCCAAATTTTGTGCCATTTCCAGAAGGGTCCGGAGGAAACTCCTGTTTTTCTCCCGTTCATTTCTTTCCCTGATGTACATATCCGCCAGGATTTCCCCCTCGTGAATGGCCCAGCCCATGAAGAAGGCAAGGAAATAGCCGATGATTCCCGGAATCCAGTCTATATTGGAAATCAGGGCGCCGGATTTGTCCCAGTAGTATATTTCCAATGTAAAAATCCCGAAGGGCAGAGGGCACAGGATGAGCCAGAAACTTACGGCATTCGGGATTCGGAATGAGAAAAGGTCCCGGAAAAAGGGACGCACGAGAGGAAAGCAGAGGATGGAAAGGCCCAGAAAGGCCAGGGGATACCAGGGATAATCGATCAGGAGGCCCCGCCCGGTGAGGGGCATGGTCTGATGAATGATATTTCCTGCAATCGTATGGACGGCGATCATGTACAGACTGTCCATGCCCAGCACGAAAATATGACGCACCACACTCTGCGGGATGAGGGTGAGGTTGGCAAAGAAGAAAGGCACCCAGACGATGGAAATCCAGCAGCACAGGAAAGAAGCACCGTACATGTCAGGGAAATTGACGATGTACAGAGTGCCTGCCATGGTTTCAAACCAGAAAAGCATGGCATAGGTATGGAAGAGATACACCTTCTTTTGCATGGAAAGAAAAGGCGCAAAAGGCAGGTACGACAGGTACAGGAACATGGCGCAGCAAAGAGCCGTCAGGAAAGGCATGGTGCATATATAAGAGTTGTCCATCACTCATCACTTCCTCTTTCAGGAAATCCTGTCTTTATTATACATTGTTCTGATAAAGAGTTAAAGGAGCAGTCTGAGCTTTTTGCGAGATAAAAGGACCTGAGGCAGTTACGGTTTTCGGGAGTCAGCCCCACCAAGCCCCGTTTCCGGCAATTTCGAGATTTCGGGGTGCGGGATGCGGGATGCGGGGTGCGGGGTGCGGGAAGGATATGGTTCGCTGCGCGAACCAATTTTTATAGTGCGCTCCGCGCACGAGCTCTGGCCCTCAGATGAGCTGAAAGAACGGATTTCGGACTTGGGATTTCGGATTTCGGGGTGGATAGGGTTGGCTCTGCGAACCAATTTTTTTCTAGTGCGCTCCGCGCACGGGCTGATGGCCCGCACTTGTGCTGACAAGGGTTCTGCACAGGCGGTGACTCTACACTAGCGGTCTGTACCTGTATTCCCGGCCTCACCTGGAGCTGCAGCCCTGCATGAGCGGGCACGGCTATTCCCGGCCGTGCGCGGGTATGACTCATTGACACGAATCAAATTCATTGTGCCTGAGCCCTAATTCCTAAGCATCCCAGACAAAAATTTAACGAAAATCTAATAAAATAAATTTCCTTTTCTGTACTATATAGACAGAGAAACGAAGAAAGCCTTGTGAAACCCTTCAGAAACCCGGATGTGCACACTCGATCGAACCGGGCGGAAGGGCAAAGCGGGCCGGATTCCTCCTCACTCATACCGGTATGAAAACAAAATCAAGAAAATCCCCCGATTGAAAGACCAAAATCAAGCGTCAGTAACCTCACGACATGACAAACTTATCGGCCACCTCCGTTCATACGGCAGCTCCGTCCCTGCGTGTCCAGGCCAAAGTCCCTGCAGCCGATTGATCTATACTGCCATGATTACCCCCGTCTATCCAGTCGGGGGATTTTTTGTTTATTGGAGACATTTGTCATTTCTACGGATAGAGTCGGATGCGGTATTCGTGGGTTAGCCTCACCACGGCGAGCCCCGGTATTGTCAGCATCGAGATTTCGTGATTCGTGATTCGTGGTTCGTGATGGTGTGCCGCTCCCGCGGCACGATTTCTTTATGGGGACTTTGCACAGGCGGGGATGATGCCGGTTATCGCTGATGACGTGCTCCCCGCGTCCGGGGAGCTCCCAAAGGGTGAGGGGGCGTACGCTCATTAGCATGGAAATTGACTGGAAAGAATCCAAGCGTTACGTAATAGATTCCGAGTCAGTTGTCTTTTTTGCGGATAGAGCCTCACCACGGCGAGCCCCGGTACAGGCACTTCCGAGATTTCTTGATTCGTGAAGGTGTCGGCACTGATGGGGCGACAAATTTTTTATGGGGACTTTGCACAGGCTTTTTTATGGAGTCTTTTATCAGATCAGATGGTTTGTGTCATTTTCGGTATTCGGGGTTAGCCTCACAGAGGCATGCCCCGTTAGAATCTATTTCGAAAATTCGGGGTACGGGAAGGTGGCGGCCTGATGGCCGCTGATTATTTATGGGGACTGCGCACAGGCGAGTGTGAAATAACCGTTCAGGTCGAAACGGTCAAGCCCCCGAAGTGCTGCTCTCGAACGCCATTTGAAGGAGAGAGGCGCAGCCAGGGGCGCGCAAGTGGCTGTGAGAGTCATGTGCAGCCGGAAGGGTGCCGGAGCAAATGGGGCGGGCGGAAATCCCATTACGCAAAAGATGGGCTTCCAATCTTTCAACTAAAAATTGGCAGGCAGTGAGTGATTGATTTTATTTGACAAATTCCTTCTAATTTGATACTCTTTTAAACAATGATAGAAATAATTCTATGTAGGAGTTCTAAAGAGTTATGGAAAAGATTTACATTGATACCGCAAAAATCCTGAAAGCCATTTCGGATCCGAAAAGATTAAAGATCGTGGACATGCTGTCCTGCAGGGAGCAGTGTGCCGGGAAGCTGCAGCAGGCTTTCTGCGTGACCCAGCCCACTCTTTCTCATGATATGAAAGTGCTCGTGGAATCGGGCCTCATCCTGGACCGCCGGAACGGGAAGAATATTTACTATTCCCTCAATCCGGAAGCGCTCCGTCAGCTCTATACCACCATGGGGGAAATATTTAAAAATAAACCCCACTGTGTCTGTGAAGAAGCTCCGGCCCCTGTGGAAGAAAGAATGGAAAACTCTCTCTGATCTCCGGGGATGGATGACATGATTTGTGCGAAATCGGCGCCTTGAAATCGAGGCGCTTTTTTATTTTCAGGAACTGTTTCACGTGAAACATTATATTGGAGTCTTTTGTCAGAAAAGATGGTTTGAGACAGAATCGGTATTCGGGATTAGTCTCACCACGACATGCCCCGATAGATTTATTTTCGAGATTTCGGGGTGCGGGATGCGGGGAGCGGGGAGGTGTGCCGCTGACGGGGCACAATTATGTATGGGGATTTTACACAGGCGTGGTGTAAGACCGTTGGAGAACCCACCCGCCTTCACTTCGTTCAGGCACCCTCCCAACTCCTGGGAGGGCTTGGACGATAGCGATTTGAATGGAATCAGACGATATTGAGGAATTCCTTCCAGCCGGATTTCTGACACCCAAAGGAGAACGCTGCGCTTTCTCTGTTCCACCCGCGCGGCCGGGAATAGACGTGCTCTCTCATGTTGGGATGCAGGTACACGTAAGGCCGGGAATACAGGTACAAGCCGCTAGTGAAGAGCCACCGCCTGTCAAAAAATCATTTTCAGCACAAGTGCGGGCAACAGCCCGTGCGCGAAGCGCACTATATAAATTGGTTTTCCACAGGAAAACCATATCCACCCCGAAATCCGAAATCCCAAGTCCGAAATCCGTTGTTTCGCACAAGTGCGGGCCAGAGGCCTCATATATAATTGGCCGCTTCAGAATTTGATGCGGGCACCTTCCCGATCGCCCCGACCACCCCGATCACCCCGATACTCCCGATTCAAAAGTCGGTATATTTTTATATATATAAGCTGGTACGCTATGTTATAATATAAATGATTCTCTATAGAAAGGACAGGGATTATGGGCAAAATCATCAGCATCATCAATCAGAAGGGCGGAGTGGGCAAGACGACTACGGCGGTGAATCTCTCCGCATACCTGGCGGACAAGGGGATGAAGACGCTCCTGATCGATGAGGATTCTCAGGCGAATTCCACCAGCGGCCTCAGCAAGGGCGTGAAGGCGGGAGCTGATCTATATGATGTGCTGCTTGACGGACAGGATTTAGAAAAAGCCATCGTAAAGACGGCAGTGAAGAAGCTTTCCCTTCTGCCGGCTTCGGTGAATCTGGCGGGGGCGGAAATAGAAATCGCCGGCCTTCCCCACCGGGAGTCCCTGCTGAAAAGGATGATTGAGCCCATCCGGGATTCCTATGATTACATCATCATCGACTGTCCCCCATCCCTGGGCCTGATGACGCTGAATGCCCTGGTGGCTTCCGATTCCATCATCATCCCCATCCAGGCGGAATTTTATGCGCTGGAGGGCCTGGCCCAGCTGGTGAAGACGGTACAGGTGGTGGGACGCAGGATGAATCCCCGTCTCCGGATCCTGGGCATCCTCCTCACCATGTTTGACGGCAGGACGAACCTGTCCCTCCAGGTAGCAGAAGAAGTGAAGAAATATTTCGGGTCCAAAGTATTCCGCACAGTCATACCGAGGACCGTCAAACTTTCCGAGGCACCCAGCTTCGGGGAGCCTATCCTCACCTATGCGCCGAAATCAAAGGGCGCTGAGGCGTACAAGAAATTATGTCGGGAGGTTTTGAAACGTGACTAAGAAGAAACTGGGCCGCGGGCTTGGTGAACTTTTCGGGGATGATCTGGATGAAAGCGGAAAAGTCCTTGATATTTCCACAGACGCTATTTCCGGGAATCCCTGGCAGCCCCGTCAGGATTTTGATGAAGAATCACTGAAATCCCTGGCGGAATCGATTAAAAAAGACGGCCTCCTTTCGCCGGTGGTGGTCCGCAAAAAGGAAGATAACCGGTATGAACTCATTGCCGGCGAGCGCCGCTATCGGGCGGCAAAACTGGCAGGCCTTCTCCTCATTCCGGCCATTGTGGTGGACTATGATGACCGGAAAGCTGCGGAAATGGCGCTGGTGGAAAATCTCCAGCGCGAAGACCTGAATCCGGTGGAAGAAGGGCTGGCTTATCAGAAACTGATGGAAACCTACGGCCTTACCCAGGAAGAAGTGGCGGACAAAGTGGGCCGCAGCCGTCCCTACGTGGCCAATCTGGTGCGCCTCCTGGAACTTCCGGAGGAAATAAAGAATTTCCTTATCAAGAAAGAACTGACCCCCGGCCAGGCGCGGCCGCTCCTTACCCTTCCTTCGGAAGCGGAAAAAGTATCCCTCGCCCGCCGCATCGTGCGGGAAGGCCTTTCCGCCAGGGCGGTGGAAGAGCTGATCCGCGGCAAAAAGCCGGAGAAGCCGAAGAAGGAAACACAGATTTCCGAATACCTCAAAAGTCTGGAAGACCGGCTCGGCCTTTCCGTGGGAAGCCCGGTGTCCATCCATGTGGGCAGGGGCCGCAACGCCCACAAAGGGACCATTTCTATTTCCTTCAAAAATGATGAAGAATTCCAGCGGATTATGAATATCCTGAACCAGGAGCAGCAGCAATGAATTTATCAGCAGTCAATCTCAACGTAGTAATCATCATAGGGGGAGTCATCCTTCTCCTTCTCATGATTTATCTTTTCCTGCAGTATCTTTCTCTTAGAAATAAAGTCAACCGTCTTTCCAAGAAATACAAGTACTTCATGAGCGGCGAAGACGGAGGCTCCATCGAGCTGAAACTTTCCACCGAAGTGAGAGAACTGAGAGAAATGGTGAATTCTTCGGAAAATATGCTCCATCAGCAGGAACTCCTGGCTACCATGCAGCTCCAGTCCTTCCAGAAAATCGGCCTCGTCAGGTACGATGCCTTTGATGATACGGGAGACAAGCTTTCCTTCTCCCTCTGCGTGCTGGACGGCAAGAACGACGGATTCGTCCTCTCCTCCCTGGCAGGCCAGGAAACCTGCCGCATCTATGCCAAGAAGATCATGAACGGCCAGTGCCGGGAAGCCCTTTCCACAGAAGAAGCAGAAAGCATCGAGACCGCTCTTCGGACCCTCATGCCCGATATGGCCGGACAGGCCCTGGAAGCAGTGCAGCAGTCCAGAGAGGCGGAAACACCCTCTGCCGCTGTGGCGGATGACCATAAGATTGATATGGCTGGGAAGTAGAGTCTTTTGTCAGATACGACGGTATGAGTCAGCTGCGGTATTCGTGGGTTAGCCTCACCGCGGCGAGCCCCGATAAGCACATTTCCGAGATTTCGTGGTTCGTGATTCGTGATTCGTGAAGGTGCTGCCGCTGGTGCGGCAGCGAGTATATATGGGGGTTGTACACAGGCGGGTTTGAAAAGCCCGGACAAGTCGAAACGTTAAAGGCCCCCCGAGCCTGGGGGGCGGCGAGCGTAGCGAGCAGGGGGTTGTTCTACCGCTGCGGATTTGACAGAGGCAATTATCAGCTTAATGGTATGAGTCAGCTGCGGTATTCGGGAGTTAGCCTCACTGCGGTACGCCCCTCCTGAGTCAGCTTCGAGATTTCGGGGTGCGGGATGCGGGGTGCGGGAAGGTGCTGCCGCTGGTGCGGCAGCAAGTATATAGGGGGCTGTGCACAGGCGGGTTTGAAAAGCCCGGACAAGTCGAAACGTTAAAGGCCCCCCGAGCCTGGGGGGCGGCGAGCGTAGCGAGCAGGGGGTTGTTCTACCGCTGCTGCCTGTCGAAAATGAACCATCACATCCCTGCGTAACGGATTTGACAGAGGTAATTATCAGCTTAATAGTATGAGTCAGCTGCGGTAGCCGGATTGCGGATTGGGGATTGCGGATTGCGGGAAGGTGGCGGCCTGATGGTCGCCGAATACTTATGGGGATTTTGCACAGGCGGATTTGAAAAAATATTCGAGTCGAAACGTCACAGGCCCCCCGAGCCTGGGGGGCGGCGAGCGTAGCGAGCAGGGGGTTGTTCTACCGCTGCCTGTCGAAAATGAACCATCACATCCCTGCGTAACGGATTTGAGTCAGCTGTGATAGTCGGATTGCGGATTGCGGATTGGGGATTGCGGATTGCGGATTGCGGGAAGGTGCTGCCGCTGGTGCGGCAGCGAGTATATAGGGGGGGCTGTGCACAGGCGGGGTTGAAAAGCTCTTCACTTTGGCCTTTGGGTAGTTACCATGGTTGGAGTCAACTGCGGTATTCGGGAGTTAGCCTCACTGCGGCACGCCCCGATAAGCACATTCTCGAGATTTCGTGGTTCGTGATTCGTGATTCGTGGTTCGTGAAGGTGCTGCCGCTGGTGCGGCAGCGAGTATATAGGGGGTTGTACACAGGCGGGTTTGAAAGACCAAATAGCTCTTTCCTTGAAAATCGAAATTACCCTGCGTCCGGGAGCGGGGGAAGCTCCCGAACGGAGTGAGGGTGAAGGGGGCGGTCTTTCGTTCCTGTCGAAAATGAACCGTATGATTCATGCGTAACGGATTTGAAGGACCGGTTCAGATAAGTGAAATATTGACTATTATTCACTTTTTACTATATAATAGGAACGATTGATTTTTATTTTTGTGAGATTTGTCACAAGACGTACATGAAATGGCACGAGTGGTTCAGCGTGCATAGATATATGTGGGAAAGAAGGTACTTGTTGAAAAAGCCCACTGAATATAAAAGGCGGTGCCTATGAAGAAGAATATCGATGAAACTACGGGAAATATGAATATTTCCTTTTCCATAGATGAATTTAAAAAGTTAAAGCTTGCCCTGTGTGCGGCGGGGGCGGTATTTGCAGTCTCCCTCCTGACGGCAGGCTATTCTTTCTTTTCCATGAGTTCCCTCCGGCAGCAGAATGAGCTTTATGCGTCCCAGCTGAAGATGGCGGAACAGAAGATGACCGAGCTCGATGATAAGATGAAGACGGTGGAAAAACTGTCTGACGAGCTGAAAGACATGGCGGAGGCCAATAACAATGGAGCGGGGACGAATATCTTCGGCGGCACCGGCGGCGGCAGCACCGTGCCGGATAAAGCGAGAGATGTTTCCCCCAGTGAACATGGAAATATAGATAACAGCGAAGAAGATGGCACCCCGGGCTATCTCCTGAAACAGATGAGAAGGATGGATCAGCGGCTGGACTCCCAGATCAGGACCCTCGTGATACTTCGTGAAAAACTGGAAGAAGAGACCTATCAGGGGGCCGTGCAGTTCCTGCACACCGGTTCCAGTACGCCCGATATGTGGCCCATCCATGGACCGATTTCCAGCTGGTACGGCTTCCGCGAAAGCCCCGGCGGTTTCGGCTCCACCTACCATGAAGGAATCGATATTGCCGTGGACTACGGAGATCCCATCGAAGCTACGGCCAATGGTGTAGTCACCCAGTCCGGCTGGGTCGGCGGCTACGGGTACCTCGTGGAAATCAAACACGACGGAGGACTTGTCACCCGCTACGGCCACAATTCCGCCCTCCTCGTCTCCGTGGGCCAGCAGGTGGAACAGGGAGAAGTCATCGCCCTGGCCGGCAGCACCGGCAACAGCACCGGTCCCCACTGCCACTACGAAGTCCGCATTAACGGAGACTCCGTGGACCCCACCTACTTCCTGCCGTAAATGATAGTTGTTAGTTCTTAGTGGTTAGCAATTAATAATAGAAAACCTTCCGGTCCTTTTGGATCAGGAGGTTTTTTGATTGGGATTTATGGGTAATGGGATTCGTATAAAGCACTTTGAAGTCATTCGATTTCAGAAACTGTACAATGGGGTTAATGGGATTTATTCGAATTACTCTGAAGTCATTCAGTTTTTATAAACGATACATTATGGTTAATGGCAATATCATTAACTTAGCAGCGTATAAAATACCTCTAAATCGAAGTTCTTCTATCATATATAGGGGAAATAAGCCTTTATTCACCCTGCCAGAAGTAA
>OMVW01000003.1 GCA_900314595.1 uncultured Dialister sp.
TCTATATCATGGGAGGTTTTTTGTTTAGTCTTTGGAAAATCACCGCTAAAGCTAATACTGAACCCCCGGACTATCCGGGGGTTTTCTTTACACAATAAAATCCGGTCGTCAACGGCGGCCGGATTTCTTTATTTCTAATCAAAATATTTTTGAAGTCTGTTGATTTCAAATTCTTCCTCAATCCTAAGGAAAGAAGGATTATGCATCGGATTTTCCTTGAACCCGAAAAGATGAGTTTTACAATGACAGTCAGTACAGCCAAATTCAGGAACGCTCCAATCTGAAATTAATGCAAGGGCCTTAGCCAGGTCATGTTCCAAATCTTCACGGGTACGAACAAAGATGGCTCCTGCGAAATCTGCCTCTTTCCTCAGGTAATCCATATGCCAGTGCATTTTCTTTCTTATAGCGCGATGATGAGCTACTCGCTGCTCAAGATTCCTTTTTGCCGAGCCCACATAGACATAGTAACCTTCCGCAAAATCAACAGGGCCAAGACTTCCCACCGTGATGGTCCGGGATGCTTTCAGCTGAAGAATGATCATATAATCTCCGGCATTCCCCATTTCCTCTTCCAGTGCTTTTCTGGAGCTCCCGATGAGCCGCACGGATTGTGGCATGGTAAATTCTTTTGTCCACGGAATTACGGCAGCTTTCCAGTCAAGACTGTCCATTCCTTCAAAAAAAATTCTGGAGAATTCCAGATCCGTATGATAATTGGGCATGAACCATTCTGCCTTACTGTAATGAACAAGTATGAGGAGTCCGGCATGCTGTCCTTCTCTTGTCATTTTGACCAGATGAGACAGATGCTTTTCTCCCCTCTCCGTAGGCGCATCGGGAAACATGGCCCCTTTTTTGCCGGCAAGGCTGCAGGATTTTACTTCTACTGGAAATGCATCTCCTGTCTTTCGATTTCCAAGAAGCAGATCGAACCGGCTGTCCCCCATGGTCACTTCCCGTTCCAGAAGGTCATAATCTTCCCAGCCCGGTATTTTATGATTCTGAACCAGAAATGCTGCCACATCATTTGCCTTCGTGGTGTCCAGATAAAATATATCCCGTTCCGTTCCTTTCTCAATCCCCACCACTCTAAAAGCAGTACGAAGCCCCGGGCGGTTGGGAGTCAGGTACAGGGTCGAACCCGGAAATAACAATTCTCTCATCCTCCCCGGATTTGGCATATGACAAAGGACCGTTTTGCCATTGACTTCGGCATGGCAGACGAAACGGTTTGGACGGTCAAGAAACCGTCCGACAGCCAGTGACTTATAAATTTCCAAGGCCATATTTTCTCCATAGAAAGAAAAGAGGGCCTATGCCCTCTTTTAAAGTTTCAAAATTACACATTAAACCGGAAATAGGCGACATCCCCATCCTGAATGATATAATCCTTGCCTTCCACACGAAGGAGCCCTTTTTCGCGAACTGCAGCATAAGATCCGCAGGCCATAAGATCATCATAGGACACGATTTCAGCACGAATAAAGCCTCTTTCAATATCGCTGTGAATCTTGCCGGCGGCCTTTGGGGCTTTCGTTCCTTCGCGGACAGTCCATGAGCGGCATTCATCCGATCCAACGGTAAAGAAGTTAATGAGCCCAAGCATGGAGTAAGCGGTACGAATCAGACGATTCAATCCCGGTTCATCTTCCCCGAGATCTGCCAGGAATGCTTTAGCCTCTTCTTCATCAAGCTCGGAAACTTCCTGCTCAATTTCAGCAGAAATAGGTACCCATTTGGCATTTTCCTTTTCTGCCTGTTCTGCTGCTGTTTTGACAAATTCATTGGCCATCGGATCTGCGATATCATCTTCTGCCATATTCAGCACATAAAGAACCGGTTTTAAAGTGATAAGGTTCAGTTCTTTAAGGATATCCAGGTCATCTTCCGAAAGTTCAAGTGCTCTGGCCGGAGTTCCATTCTGAAGGGCATCATATACTTTTTCCAGTACCGGCAGGTCAGCTTTGGCCTCTTTGATTCCTGCCTGGGCCAGTTTTGCGGTTTTTGTTCTCTTTTTATCTACGCTTTCCAAATCCGCAAGGCAGAGTTCCGTATTGATAATGTCCATATCCCGGACAGGATCAATAGAGCCTTCCACATGAGTAATATTTCCATCTTCAAAGCAGCGGACTACATGGGCAATGGCATCAGTTTCACGAATATGACTTAAAAACTGGTTTCCAAGACCTTCACCTTTGGATGCACCTGCCACAAGACCTGCAATATCAACAAAGCGGGTAAAGGCAGGTGTAGTTTTTTTGGGTTTGAACATATCCGCCAGATCATAAATCCGGTGATCCGGCACTTCTACAACTCCTACATTCGGTTCAATGGTGCAGAAAGGGAAATTGGCCGCTTCTGCCCCTGCTTTAGTAATCGCATTAAACAATGTACTTTTACCTACATTCGGAAGTCCGACAATCCCAATCTGCAAATTTGTACTCATAGAAACTCCTTATTTATCATAAATATGTGAATACATGGAGAAATCTACCCCCAAAAGAAGGTAGATTTCCGGTCAATCATTTCTTGCGTGCTGCCAGGGCTTTCTTCATTCTGGCGACCGCTTCTTTTGTAAGTTCAGGTGTATTAAAGGAAGTAAAACGTACGTAACCTTCACCACATGGTCCAAAACCGGATCCCGGGGTACAGATAATCTGTGCTTCCTTCAAAAGGAAATCAAAGAAATCCCAGCTGGTCATGCCCTCAGGTACAGACATCCATACATAAGGACTGTTGACGCCTCCGCAGGCAGTAAGCCCGCATTCCTTCACTCCCTCAAGAATTACTTTAGCATTGTTTCTGTAAATATCAAGTGTCGCCTGAATCTGTTTCTGCCCTTCTTCTGTATAAACCGCTTCTGCGCCACGCTGTACGATGTAGGAACATCCGTTGAATTTTGTACACTGTCGGCGGTCCCAAAGAGAATTAGCAGATACTTTCTCTCCGGATTTTGTTTCCAGCATCAGTTCCTTCGGTACTACGCAGTATCCGCAGCGGACGCCGGTAAAACCGGCAGTCTTGGAATAAGAACGGAATTCGATAGCTACTTCCTTAGCCCCTTCGATTTCATAGATGCTGTGCGGTACATCATCTTCCGTGATAAAAGCTTCGTAAGCCGCATCAAAGAAAATGACGGAACCTGTCTGCTTGGCATATTTAACCCACATGGTGAGATCTTTATTATTCAAGGCAGCACCGGTAGGATTATTCGGGGAGCAGAGATAAATGATCATGGGATCATGAGCTGGAAGATTTGCTTTGAAATCGCATTCTTCATAACATGGCAGGTATTCGAATCTTTCAAAAGACCCCCGTACAAATTTACCGCTTCTGCCAGCCATAACGTTACTGTCAACATACACCGGGTATACCGGATCGGTAACAGCCACAATGTCTGATTCTGCAAAAATTTCCTGCATATTACCGGTGTCGCATTTAGCACCATCACTGACAAAAATCTCGTCCGGAGAAATATCACAGCCTCTTGCCTGAAAATCATGTTTTGCAATAGCTTCGCGCAGGAATAGATATCCCTGCTCAGGACCATAGCCTCTGAATGTCTCCATCTTTCCCATTTCATCTACAGCCTTATGCATAGCCTCAATTACTGCCGGTGCCAGCGGCTGGGTCACATCACCAATACCCAGAGAAATAATATCAGCATCAGGATGCTCTTTCTTATAAGCATCCTGCTTCTGACGGACTGTTGCAAAAAGATACGCGCCCTGAAGGTTCAGATAATTTTCATTGCAGTGTGCCATAATATCGCCTCTCTATAATCATTCTCAACAGATTTGAATCCAATTGTGATTTTTATATTTTAACATAGTTGAATTCCTTTATCAAAGGAAAGCTATATATGAGAAAATATTCCTTCCATAAAAAGCTAAAAGTCCCTGCCAGAGCAGAGACTTTAGTTCAAAATTGGAAAATTACGCGGCCAAGCACATGATCGACAGGAACCGGTCCGATGAAACGGCTGTCAGAACTGTGATTCCGGTTATCTCCCATAACGAATACCGTTCCATTTGGAACTATATAAGAACCATCCATGGAAAATTCCATAGGTTCATTGATATAAGGTTCATCAAGAGCAGTCCCATTACGAACGACGTGACCATCCCGGAATTCCAGCTTATCTCCGCCCTTGCCAATCACTCTCTTAACCCAGATATTGTGTCCCTGGGAAGAACGATTGAAAATGGCGATATAATTCTTCATCGGTTCTTCCAAATCGTCCATCCAGGATCTTTCACGATGTGTGCGGCTGTCGATAATGACGATATCTCCATATTTAGGCTCTTCCCGCATGACATGTCCGATTTTGGAAACGATCAGATATTCACCATTCGTCAGGGTTGGGTACATAGACTGACCGGAAACCCTTGTAGGAACGAATAAAAAAATATGAATCAACATGGCTAGAAAAAGTGCCACCACGATGGAATAGGCCCAATCTAAAATCTCGTGCATGAAATTCTCCTTTTATTAAAACTGTATTCAATGCAAAATTATACTCGTGTTTTTTTATTTTACAACATCTTTCGCCATACTTCCAGTTTCTTTCATTACTGGTATACTATCGTTTCTTCTCAAATAAAAAGCTGCCCTGTGACAAATCAGAGCAGTTTTTATCAATTCATTTAATCGGAAAGAAGCCCATAAAGCACATCCATAACATTTCTCGCACTGTCCGGATGTGTATCACCGCAGGCTGCAGCCATCCGTCCGCGAATTTCAGGATTACAAAGAATTCTTCTGGCCGTTTCTGCCAATTCTCCTCTTTTTACCCATTCAGCACATCCCTGCTTTTTCATGTGAAGGGCATTGGCTCGCTCCTGTCCAGGAAGTGTATTTACAAGAATCATGGGAAGATGCATCACCATGGCTTCTGTGCATGTCAGTGCACCGGGCTTGGTAACGAGAATCTCACTTCTCCCCATCAATTCGGCTACTTTGTTCGTATAACTATGAAGTTCGACCGGATGTCGAAGATGTTCAGACATCACTGCCACCTTCTCGTAGAGGTCAAGATTTTTCCCTGTCACTACGATAAACCGGGAAATTTCTTCCACTTCATCAAGGCGACGGATATTATCCACCACATTTCCCAGCCCCAAACCACCACCCATAACAAGGACAGTTCCTTTTTCGTAGTTCCTTATTTTGGCTGATTCTTCAAAAAATGACCGCCGTACCGGAATGCCGGTCACATGAATGACATCTCCTGGAATCCGATAAGTTTCCATAAGCGTTTTCAAATCTTCCGTTGCAACACAGAAGCCATCAAGATGAGGATCTACCCAGAGTTGATGAATATCAAAATCTGTAATAACACCAAGGAGGGGTATAGTAATTGCTCCATCAGCTCTTAGCAGATCTGCTGCACCGGCAGGAAATGGGTGAGTGAATATAAAAGCATCCGGTTTCAATGTTTCTGCCAGTTTTCTCATACGTTTTTTAAAAGTGATAGAGAGCATGAATTGTGAAACTTGTCCGAAACGACTGCTTTGAGAATCACTGTATAGATGATCATACATGGACGGAAAAACATCTATCATTTTCAGATAAGTATCTTTGATAATATGATCCACAGATAAGATATTATTAGAAACAAAATCAAGAACCGTCACTGAATCTGATGGATGCGCTGCCTGAATGGCTTCCGAAATTGCTCTGGCAGCCTGACTATGTCCTGTTCCAATGCTTGCTGTCAAAATAATAAACTTATGCGGGCGATCTGACATGGCAGTTCCTCTTTTCTATATTCTCCGATAAATTATAACATAGGACAGCTGCCATTTGAAATGAAATCCAATATTATTATTGCTTTTATTCTGCTAATCTCTTTACTCTGTTAGAGATTTATTAAGATTAATCATATATGTTCTATTTGTATTTCATATCTCCTTCGATGATTAAATAAAATAAAAAGGATCCCTGTCCTGCAGGGATCCTTTTTATTTTATTTTTTTGCTTTCTTTGCTCTTGATTTTTTAACGTTTACTTTTTCTTTCAGCTGTTTAGAAACACGAAATGCTGGAGTCTTGGAAGCCGGAATTTTGATTTCTTTCTGATTGGAAGGGTTATGACCAATGCGGGCCTTACGCTGACGAACTTCGAAAGTACCAAATCCAATGAGCTGAACCTTGTCACCTTTTACAAGAGCCTGGGAAACAACATCAATAACGGCTTTGACAGCTTTTTCAGCGTCTTTCTTGGTCATCTCTGCTTCCTGGGCAACTGCTGTGATGAGTTCTGTTTTGTTCATAGCTAAACATCCTCCTTTAATAAATGTGCGGAATCCTCCGCCTGTAGCTCCAATGATGAACTTATCAGTTATCTGCCTGAAGATAATCATTCCATAACTGCAATAATTTTTCAGGAGCCACATCAGATAGATGCAAACCGTTTTCTTCCAGCCTGTCTTCAAATCCTTGCAGTCTGTCCATAAAGTCAATGGTAAAACGGCGCAGGGCTAATTCCGGTTCTATGCCCTGATTCCGGAGCAGCCATGCCAACCGAAAAAGCAGAGCTCCTGCTTCATTTTCCTTGTCTCCAGGCTCAACAGATTTCAACTTTATTACATGGAAGGCCTCACGAGAAACATCCATATAATCCTCTGTCGGAAGGAGATTCTGCAGTCCACTGGAACTAACTTTCTTTTGAATTATACACGTTAAAAGCAGACTTGGCAAGCTCTTCGGCACACCGGAAAGCAGATATTTCCTGTTTTTTTCAATTCTTTTACGTTTTTCCCATGCCTCGTAAGAAGTTGCATAAGCATTTTTGTCCTCTTTTTGAAACACGAATGGATGTCGTTTAATCATTTTATCAGAAATACCATCGATAACATCCTGCATAGTAAAGAAGCCTTCCTTTTCTGCTAAAGCGGAATGAAATACGATCTGAAAAAGGACATCCCCAAGCTCTTCCTTGAGATTAGACATATCATTTTTATCGATTGCATCTATAACTTCAAAGGCTTCTTGTAGAAGATAAGTACGCATGGACTGATGATTCTGAGACCGATCCCAGGGACATCCTCCCGGAGCAAGAAGTGTATAAACCGTTTTGTTAACAGATTCAAAGGAATAAGGAAGTGCTTCATGACGTATCCCTTTTCTGCCATCAAAAAGCAGAATGAATTTCCCCTTAAACGAGTATTTATTAAAGTCTTTTATTAGGACTCTAAAAATATTTTCATCATCAAGGATAATCAATGGAGTTATATCCTGAAAAATCAGTCTCAACCTCCCAACAAATATTTCCCCTTCTTCCATGGTGCAATCCTTCAATATCAAAAGATTTCTCCCGGTTAAGGGAATGATATCAGAATCAATACCGGACATGATTGAAAAATTATCATCTTCAGATATAAGCCCTTTATGCTCCAGGAATGTTAAGAGTTGTTTAGTTTTCATGAAGCTCATCCTTTCCAGCCATTGATAAGGGATTGTATTTCCTTGATGATCGCTCCCGCATCATAACCATCACATACCGCATGATGGACTTCCAGAGCCAGCGGCATATAATAGCGGCTCCTCTTTCTGTGCAGGCGGCCGAGGGTATACATAGGAATAAAGTAACGGAAAGCCCTTGGAAAACTTAAATGAAGAGATTCATAGGCAATCCATGGAATGACAGAAACAGGAAACAGGTTAGCAGGACGTCCCGGTTTTCCAAAAAGTCCCCGATTATTCCCATAAATAGCAGTATCTTGTTCATAAGAATTAAGGAAAATGTGGTAATCCTCATTGTATTCTGTCCACAGGCTGGAAAATGTATGATCATCACGATGAAAGACTGTGTAACTTGGATGAACCACATCATAATATCCCAGTTCTCCCTGTTCGTTGAAGGCTATCCGGTATTCCTTATGCCTGTTTTCCACGACTGACAGGAAATAAAGCATGGCAGGATAAGGACGGGCATGCTGTCTCATAATCGGTGTGACATCAAGCTGCACTGTCATGCTGTACATACAGGGAACCGCCCTCAGAAAATACCGAAAATATTCTTCCCTCGGCCATTTACTCCTGTCAATGATTGTAAATCCCATGCCCATCACATTCCTTTTTCATAACCACTCTCTTTGCCGGGACTAATACTGTATCGGATACCGCTTTCCCACTGCAAAAAGATTCTGCGTTTCCTTCTTTGATTCTACTATACCATATCTGATAAATTTTCATCAAAAAACCTCCTCAGAGTGAGGAGGTTCTGCTAAATTTCATAAATATGAATGGCATTTTCTCTGGTACAGCTTATAATTTCTTCAACAGGAAGTCCTTTAAGACGGGCCAGCTCTTCCGCCACATAATACACATTGGATGGATCGTTCCGTTTTCCCCTATTCGGAGGAGGGGTCAGGTAAGGGCTGTCTGTCTCAATCAGGATTCGATCCAGCGGCAGGGCCGAAGCCACTTCTTTCAGCCTGATACTCCGGGGAAATACGACAGGCCCGGCAAAGGAAATATAGAAGCCAAGCTTAATAAGCTCCTTAGCCGTTTCCAGGCTTCCGGAGAAGCAATGAAGGATTCCTCTCATGGCAGAACTTTTATGTTCCTTCAGAATGGAGAGTGTATCCCCATGAGCATCCCTGTCATGGATAACGAAGGGAAGGTTCAGATCTCTGGCCAGCTCAATCTGACGGGCAAACCATTTTTTCTGGGTTCCCTTATCCGTATACAGATAATAGTAATCAAGACCGATTTCCCCGATGGCTTTCACTTTGGGATGGGATTCAGCAATGTCCCCTATTTCTCGAAGAATTTCCTCACTGCCATCCCTTGTCACCTGGGGATGGATGCCAACGGCCGCATAAAGAGGACCATAAGCTTCTGCAAGGGATACAGCTTTCCTGCTCGTTTCCAGATTTTCCGACGGTATGACGATATAGTCCAAATTCTTTAAAAGCTTTGGAATCAGTTCGTCCCTGTCCCGGTCAAAGGCTTTGTCATAGAGATGGGCATGAGTATCAAAAAGCCCCATTACTTGACCTTGCTTCCTGCCGGCATATCAACAAAAGGTACCTGAAGCTTGTCATCTTTGGAAGCAGCAAGAATCATGCCCTGGGATTCGATGCCCATCAGTTTGGCCGGTTTCAGGTTGGATACGAAAATGACATGCTTCCCAATCAGTTCTTCCGGCTTATAATATTCGGAAATACCACTGACCACAGTTCTCCTGTCATCGCCGCCAAGGGTAACGGTCATCTTGATCAGTTTTTTTGATTTTTCCACTTTTTCCGCGGTAAGGATTTCTGCTACGCGAAGGTCTGTCTTAAAAAAATCATCTACGGAAATGGAAGCTTCTTTATTCTCTTTAGGTGCTTCTTTCTTCTGTGTTTTCTTTTCCTTCTTCGGGGCCGGTGTTTCCTCTTCTTCAATTTCGATACGAGGGAAAATCTGCTCTCCTTTATGCGTCAGGGTCCCGTCCGGAATTCCTCCCCAAACCAGATCTTTATAGACTGCCGTTTTGAAGTTTTCGAGGCCCAGCTGGTTCCAGATTTTTTCAGAAGCAATCGGGATGACTGGTTCAGCCATAAGAGAAACGTAGCGGAGTCCTTCGCAGAGATGATAAAGAACGGCATCCAGCAGCGGCTGTTTGGCAGGGTCTTTACCCAGGGACCAGGGCATAGTCACATCAATATATTTATTGAGGGAACGGATAAAGGTCCATACAGCACGGATTGCATCATTGATTTTCCAGTTGTCCATATTTTCGCGGAATATTTTCAGCGTTTCGGCAGCATTCTTTTCCACTTCTTCCGATGCGGCTTCGATAGAAGGATCTCCGGTAGCATCCCCTTTATGGAGTACGCCTTTGTTATATTTGGCTGCCATGGAAAGGGTTCTGTAGAGAAGATTACCCAGATCATTGGAAAGGTCGGAATTAATGCGGTTAATCAGACGATCACGACTGAAATTACCGTCCTGACCAAGCTGGATATCATTCAGCAGATAATAACGGATGGCATCGGAGCCAAATTCCTGTAAAAGCGGAATCGGGTCAATGACATTGCCCTTTGACTTGGACATTTTTTCGCCATCCACGATGAGCCAGCCATGACCATACACCTTTTTCGGCAGTTCGATGCCAAGGCTCATGAGCATGATTGGCCAGATGATGGTATGGAAACGGACGATTTCCTTCCCCACCAGATGAACGTCGGCAGGCCAGAATTTTTTAAACTTCTCAGTATTATCCACAATACCTGCAGCAGTCAGGTAATTGACAAGAGCATCAAACCATACATAAACTACATGTTTCGGATCGAAAGGCACGGGAATACCCCAGGAGAAGGAAGTTCTGGACACGCAGAGATCTTCCAGACCGCTCTTTACGAACTGAATCATTTCATTTCTTCTGGATTCAGGCTGAATGAAGTCCGGATGTTCTTCCACATATTTCATCCACTGATCTGCATACTTGGACATTTTGAAGAAATAGGCATCTTCACTGACTCTCTGCAGCGGACGACCGCAGTCCGGGCAGATATGATCAGGGGTCAGCTTGTTTTCCGGCCAGAAGGTTTCGTCCGGTATGCAGTACCAGCCTTCATACTTGCCAAGATAGATATCTCCCTTATCATAAGCCCGCTGAAAAAGCATCTGGACTACCTTCCTGTGACGTTCCTCCGTAGTCCTGATAAAGTCATCGTTGGAAATATTCAATTCTTTCCAGAGTTGTTTGAAGAGGGCAACGATACCATCTACATACTGAATGGGCGTAACTCCCGCTTCTTCTGCTTTCTGTTCAATTTTCTGCCCGTGTTCATCACTGCCGGTCAGAAAGAAAACATCGTAGCCGTCAAGCCTTTTGAATCGGGCAATGCTGTCTGCAATGGAAGTGCAGTAAGTATGGCCGATATGCAGCTTTGCGCTTGGATAATAAATCGGTGTGGTAATATAGTACGCTGGTTTTTCACTCATAAAAAATGGCTCCTCTCTCTATAGTTGAAACGATATCGTCTGTTAGCAATATTTTAATTATAACTCTAAAGGGGAATATAAAAAACAGCCTGATATCAAAAGAGTTAATATTTTTGTATTTAATGAGATTATTTTTTGTTTTCCAGTAGAAACTGGTATATTTCCCTGCGGGACATATTGAATTTCCCTGCCGTCCTGCGGGCAGCTTCTTTCAGAGGAAGTGATTCAGCCTGTTTCATGGCTTCCTCCTGCCAGGTTGCCTGATTCTCTTCCCCGGTTTCCATGGATTCATTCCATCCTTCCACCAGTAAGACATATTCTCCTCTTGGTTCTTCTTCATCCGCATGGAGACGAATGGATTCGAGAGTTCCTCTGTTAAAGGATTCAAATTTTTTGGTCAGTTCTCTGGCGGTCACTGCCCTGCGGTTGCCCAGATATTTCAAAAGTGTATCCAGAGTATCCTTCAATCGATGCGGTGCTTCATAAAAAATAAGAGTAAAAGGCACATGGCTGATATCGGAAAGAAGCTTTTTCTGCTTTGCAGTAATTTTGGGAAGGAATCCGATAAAAACAAACTGCCGTGCATCGAGACCGGATGCCACCAGAGCAGTCAGCGCCGCATTAGGCCCCGGAAGCGGTACAATTGGGATACCTTCAGAAAGTGCAAGTCTTACCAAATCCGCCCCGGGATCAGATATGACCGGCATTCCGGCATCACTGACCTGGGCAACTGTATGACCTGACTTTAATTCATCAATAAGCTTTGGCCCTGCCTCTTTTTTATTATGCTCATGATACGATACAGGGGATTTCGATATTCCAAGATGGTCAAGAAGAATCCTGGTATGTCTTGTATCCTCAGCTGCTATAAGGTCAACGTTATTTAATATTTCCACAGAGCGTTCCGTGATATCAGACAAATTTCCAATAGGCGTAGGCACCAGATAAAGGGTACCCGGCTTTATTTCATTCATGTGGACTCCTTCCCATAGATAGCCATTACTTCATCCGTATAGGAACCATCCTTGTTGTGTAATAGAAGCGGAGGCTCCACGGAAAGTTCCGCATGGCCTCCATATTTCCATTCCAGCAGCACGCGAACGGCATTGTGGCCTTTCCTGGCGTATATCAGACGCATTCTCTTTGGCTCCATACCATATTTTCTTCCCAGAGAAATCAGATCTGCCAGACGATCAGCCCGATGAACCATCGCCATTCGTCCGCCATATTTGAGGAGGTACTGAGCCGTTTTGAAAACTTCGTCCAGTGTCGCATTCAATTCATAGCTGGCCGAAGCAATACCGTGGTTTTCACTCATCCGACCACTCCCCACTTCTCTATATGGTGGATTAACAAAAATAAGAGAAAAGTAACCGGAAGGAAAGTATTTTCTTGCCTCCCGGTAATCAGCCTCCAGTACATGGATGATTTTTTCTTTATCGTTCCCCATCACATTCCTTCTAGCCAGATCTGCCATCACAGGGTTCACCTCAATAGCAGTTATATCCTGACCTCCCAGTGCTGAAGCCAGGAGAGATATTACTCCGGTGCCGGTTCCTAAATCGATAATCCGATCTTTGGGTTTAATGACAGGATAATGAGCTAAAAGCACGGAATCAACAGAAAAGCAAAACTGATCCGTACGCTGTATAATTTTCATATCATCCCGGACAAGATTGTCCAAACGTTCCCCTTTTTTTAGTTTCCAGTCAATCATTTTCTTCCTGTTCTACAGAATCCCACGACATTATTCTGGCTGGTTGACCTTCAAATTGTACCTTAACAGTATGTTTCTGACTGTTTACGTAAACCACCTGTCCGCTGCCTTCATCAGTTATAACTTTCATGCCAACACGAAAAACCTTAGCATTGCTTTTATTCATGACGCAGCATTTCTTCTTTTTATTTCCAGTGCTTTCATACTGGTCATTTTCATAGCGGAGACAGCACATCAATCTGCCACAAACGCCAGAAATTTTAGAAGGATTCAATGATAAGCCCTGATTTTTTGCCATTTTAATAGAAACAGGTGCGAAATCCCCAAGAAAAGTTGCACAACAGAGTGGACGACCGCAGGAACCAATACCTGAAACCTGCTTGGCTTCGTCCCTGACTCCGACCTGACGAAGCTCTATCCTCGTATGAAAAACGGAAGCCAGTTCTTTTACCAGTTCCCTGAAGTCTACCCTTCCATCAGAAGTAAAAAAGAATACTATTTTATTGCGATCAAAGGTATACTCTGCTCTGAGGAGTTTCATTGGTACTTTAAATTTCTCAATTTTTTTAAGACAGATATCAAAAGCTGATTTCTCTCTTGCCTTGTTCCTCTCCAGCTGGGCTAAATCTTTGATAGTGGCTTTTCGGACAACCGGCTTTAACGGAGCTTGTGCATCAGTAACCGGATTTTCGGGAATTAAAACCACATTTCCATACTCCAGACCTCTGGATGTCTCTACGATAACCCCGTCATCCAAATGAATATCCAGATTGTTAGAGTCAAAATAATAAATCTTACCTGCCGGCTTAAAGCGGACGCCAATTATCTGATCCATTTCTTTTCGCCTTTCTGTATATGCGTTAATTCGATGATAATAAAATCCCAAACATTTTTTGTATTAATATACCGTGCTACAGCTGTTTCCGCTATCTTCAAAACTTTCATAGCTTCTTCGCCCCGCCCGCCAGACCAATAAGTCGAAATCTTCCATTCCTTTTCAAAAATTGGCGCACAGCGGACCAGTGAAGCATTTCCTGTCTGAGAAAGTACCATAATATCCCTGCCTACAAGAGATATCCAGCGAAGGGCTTTTAAAAACTCATAACGGTCCTTAAACTCTTCTGCAGAAAGAATTGAAAAAGGCAGAGTACTGCCAGTAAGAACCTCCCAGAAATGCATAGCCCATTCAGGTCCCTTATTTCCCTTCTCTTCACAGACCTCAAGCGCTATGCCCGGATTTCCTTCTGATATTTGATAAAGCAAAGACTCATCCATACCTTCCGGCGGCTTAAACCGTTCAGGAGAAGATTTGACAAGTGCAAAAAAATCCTTTTTATTTAAAGGAAAAAATCCAAACCGCTCTCCTCTGGAAATAATTGTGGGAAGCAAAGAATCCAGATCATGGGTGATAAGTATAAAATGGATGTTTCCCTCTGGTTCTTCCAATGTTTTGAGAAGAGAATTTGCGACAGGAGCCATCATTGTCTGGGCCTCATCGATGATGCACACATGCGTTTTTTCATCAAAAGAAGCCATGGCTTCCAGGAAAATGCGAAATTGCTCGATTTTCAATTCCAGTCCTACAGGATGTAGATACCAAACCAACTGATCTGCCAGGGTAATGACCGGTGCTTTAGACAGATCTTCCTTGGCGATGGATGAAAAAGCATTCCACAGGCTGTCAATTCTGTCTGTTATAATCCCTGCCAGGTCCAAAGCTGCCGTAGTTTTCCCCAATCCTTCATCACCATAAAAAATGAGTGTATGTGGAATGCGTTCATCTTTTAGAAGTCTCTTCAATTCCTTCTTTAATTTCTCCTGCCCGTAAAGATGGGGAAGAAAATCGCACATTGAACTGGGCCTCCTGTATCCTGAAACTTATGTTTATTTTATCATGACCATTATATACATGCAAAAATATGAAACTGACCTTTCCCAAGATTTCCCATCTCTATTAATGGAGGATTTTTTCAATATCTGTTATGCGGTCTACATAAGGAACACCGGCCTTTTCAAAAATCGGAGCAGCTTTTTTCCCCTCCAGACCTGTAAGAATTCCTATAAAGGAAGTCCCCGCGGACCGACTTCCAAGTACATCGGAATAAGAATCACCGCACACAATGACCTGGTCTGAACGGTCAGGCTTGACATTTTCTTCCAGGTAAGCCTTATAGCTTTTCCGATTTCTACCGTAAATGGCGCAAGTAAAAATAAATGGATGCGGCTTATCCGGTACAGGACAGTGGTAAAGTCCGGCTGCCTCGACTGCATCCGTTGCTGTGGCAAGATAAAGAGGATTAAATTCTTCGTACCAGTGAAACATTTTAAATGGAATTTCCATTTCTTCACGAGCTCTTCCGGTTGCCACACCCAATTCATAGCCCCGTCTCTTCAGTTCAATAAATAGAGCCCGTATGCTTTCGGCCGGCGCCAGTGGTACCTCATTATAAAGAAAGCCCTTTTTCCCGCCACTGTAAGGAGCCTTGTGCAGAAGAATAATATATGTGTCATCCCCAAGGTACCAAGCCTGAAAAGCTTCTGTATGAATCTTCCAGAAATCACTTCTAAGCTCTGCCCAGTGTGTAGATGCCTCAAAATCATCTGACATGGTAAGAGCAAGCTGATGAATAACATCTTCCCCCTGAAGTTCTTTGGGAACTACTTCTTCCCATTTTTGGAGAATATCATCTGCTCCAGGCACAGGAAGTCCCATAAGAATAAGTCCTGCTTTTTTCATATCCTCCGGCCGAGAGAATGAAAGGGAAATTTTTTCACCGCCGGACCTTTTTTTATAAACTTCGGCCATGAGCCAGAATGTAGTAATTAGTCGGGCATGGACCATATCCCAGTTGGAATTAATTCCCCTGTCCTTTAACCAGGCAAGGAGACGATCATTCCCCCATACTCTGGCCCGGCAAGCTGCAATCTGGCCCTCTGTAATGGCATCAGGAACAAAATCATCACTTTCTGCAGGAAGCCCCATATAATCCTTGCTGTAAAGGATTTCCCATACCGTAAGCGCGGATACATCAAAATACCTTTCTTCGGATAAAAGAACACCATCCACGTCAAAAATAACCTTTTTCATAATTTCCTCCTGGATATGGTCATATTTATTTTATTTTAACACATAAACAGTCTATGGGGGACTTTATTAGCGGATGGAAATTCTTCCCGGAAAACCGAAAAGATAAAAAGCCCCCTTTCGGGGCTTTTTAATGCCCATATTCTATATTTTTTTTATCCATGCATCCAGGGTAGAAAGAGCACGTTCTGCGAGTTTCAGATTTTTCTCCTTTTTGGGCACTTTCTTTTCAAGAGGAGGAATAAGCCCGAAATTCACGTTCATTGGCTGGAAATTTTTGCCATCAAAATGGGAAATGTAATAACACAAGGCCCCAATCGCTGTTTCCCGCGGAAAAGGAATCGGTTCCTTTCCCCTAACTCTGGCAGCAGCGCTATAGGCAGCTACAATTCCGGATGCCGCTGATTCCACATAACCTTCCACACCTGTCATCTGACCGGCAAAGAAAAGTCCCTGCCGTTTTCTGGTTTCCATAGTGGCATTCAAAAGATCCGGCGAATCCATATAGGTATTTCTGTGCATCACACCATACCGGATGAATTCCGCATGGGAAAGACCAGGAATCATGCCGAAAACCCGTTTCTGTTCACCCCATTTGAGATGAGTCTGGAAACCCACGATATTGTACATGGTATCATCTTCATTGTCCTGCCGGAGCTGAACTACCGCATAAGGATCTTTACCTGTCCTCGGATCCGGAAGCCCTACGGGTTTCATGGGGCCAAACCGCATGGTGTCTTCCCCGCGCTGGGCCATCACCTCAATAGGCATACAGCCCTCAAAGACTTTCTTGTTTTCAAACCCATGGACAGGAGCCATTTCCGCGTGACAAAGAGCTTCCCGAAAAGCTTTATATTCTTCTTCATTCATCGGGCAGTTCAGATAGGCTGCCTCCCCTTTATTATATCTGGACATACGGTAGACTACATCAAGATCCAGCGATTCCTTCGTCACGATGGGAGCTGCCGCATCATAGAAATGAAATCCCTCCCTTCCACAAAAATCCTGGATGTCTTCTCCCAGAGCCCCATCGGTCAATGGACCAGTTGCGATAATGACAATGCCTTCCGGTGGTATGGCTGTAATTTCCCGCTGAATAAATTCTACAAGAGGATGACTCTTCACAAGGCGGGTAACTTCCTCTGCATATCCCATGCGGTCCACAGCCAGAGCCCCGCCCGCCGGTACCTGGTTATCATCGGCTGCTTTCATGATGACCGAATGAAGGCGTCTCATCTCTTCTTTCAGAAGGCCAACTGCATTGGTCAGGGATGCCGCACGAAGGGAATTGCTGCAGACCAGTTCCCCGAAACAAGCCGTATGATGGGCAGGGGTCTGGCGAAGGGGACGCATTTCGATCAATCTGACGGGAATACCCATTTCTGCAAGCTGCCATGCAGCTTCACTCCCCGCAAGGCCTGCTCCCACTACGGTTACATACTGATTCAATCTGATTCTCCTGATTCTATACTACGACGTCTTTTGACTGATTTTTCCACTGAACCGCCTTCCTCCCCCTTTGCGGCGGCAGTCCGACGCTTCGGGTGAGAAGGACAGTCTGGATTGGAGCATGTAATAAATTCTTTCCCTGTCTTGAATTTCTTTTTTACCATAATGGAACCACAAGTGGTGCAGAACTGGTTAACCGGTTCATTCCATAGAGCCATATCACATTTCGGATATTGGCTGCAGCCATAGAAAATTTTCCCTTTATGGCTCCTTCTCTGCACCATATGTCCCTCATGACATTTAGGACAGATAATACCGGTATCAATGACAATCGCTTTATTGGTATTGCAATTCGGACATTTCAGGTACCGGCCATAAGGCCCTTCCCTATAAACCATGAGGGTTCCGCATTTGTCACAATGCACATCGGAAACTTCTTCCTCCCCCTGCAGTACACTGTAAGGCTTGATATTCCGGCAATCCGGATAATTCGGACAGGCAAGATACTTACCGTAGCGGCCAACTTTCACAATCATGTTGGCACCACATTTCTCACATTTCACATCAGTGACCACCTGATTTTCTTTCCGTTCCTTTTCAGATTCCACATTGGCTGCTTCCAGTTCACTGCTGAAAACTTTGTAAAAATCTGTAAGAACTTTTTTATAGGTAGCGTGACCATCAGCGATCTTGTCCAGCCAGCTTTCCAGACTGGCCGTGAAATCCACATTGATAATTCCTTCGAAATATTTTTTCAGGAGATCCGTGGTCTTGAATCCGATTTCCGTAGGAACGAACTGCTTTCCTTCCTTTACCACATATTGTCTTTTCTGAATTGTATCCAGGATAGGAGCATAGGTAGATGGACGGCCGATACCTTTCTCTTCGAGAGTTTTAATGAGGCTGGCTTCCGTATATCGGGGCGGCGGAGTTGTAAAATGCTGCTCTCCCTCTGTCTTCACATTCTTAACGATTTCTCCTTTTTTGAGGACTGGAAGTTCATGGATATCTTCTCCTTCCACCTTTTTTTCCTTCGCAGACTGCATGACAGTGAAACCATCAAAAAGAACTCTGCTTCCGGTTGCTTTCAGCACACACCGGCCACTTCCTAAAAGGGCTGTAGTCGTCTGCTGTTTCTGGGGAGCCATCTGACTGGCAATAAAACGATTCCAGATCAATGTATACAGTTTAAGCTGCTCCCTCGTCAGTACTGATTCCAGCACTTCCGGCGGGAAAAGAAGGCTGGTAGGACGAATGGCTTCATGGGCATCCTGTGCCTTTTTTGATTTGGCAAATACATTGGGTTTAGGAGGCAGATACTCTTCCCCGTAGACCGATTCTATATAGGGTCGTACCTGATTGATCATTTCATCAGAAATACGTGTGGAGTCAGTACGCATATAGGTAATAAGACCTACGTGTCCGTGTCCCGGTACTTCTATGCCTTCATACAGGGCCTGAGCAATCGCCATAGTCCTTCTGGACGGGAAATTCAGTTTATTGACGGCATCCTGCTGCATGGTGGATGTGGTATAGGGAGGTTTTGCCTTTCTCTGTTTGACAGACTTAACGACGGAAAGGATTTCTGCCTCTTTTCCATCGATTTCAGCCACGGCCTGGTCTGATGTTTCCTTATTGGAAATCACTGCCTCTTTACCATCGATCTGTATAAGTTTTGCAGTAAATTTCTCCCGGTCTTCTTTCTGGTAAATTCCTTCAATCGTCCAGTATTCTTCCGGATTGAAAGCCCTGATTTCTTCTTCCCTTTCACAGATGAGGCGAGTTGCGACAGACTGCACGCGGCCCGCGGAGAGCCCCCGGTAAATCTGTTTCCACAGCCAGGGAGAGAGTTTGTATCCCACAAGACGATCCAGTACACGCCTTGCCTGCTGCGCATCGACCCGGTTCATATCAATCGGTCCCGGATGGGCGATAGCCGCCCTGATGGCAGGCGGTGTGATTTCATGAAAGGCAATCCGCACATTATCTGCAGGATTAACGTCAAGAAGCTTGGAAAGATGCCAGGAAATCGCTTCTCCCTCACGATCAGGGTCCGTTGCCAAAAGGACATCTCTGGCACGATTGGCCTCTTTCTGCAAATCCTTAATGACAGACTCCCGTTCCACGGAATCTACATATTCCGGGGTAAAACCGTCATCGATGTCAACACCCAGTGTTTTCTTTGGAAGATCCCTCAAATGACCTTTGGAAGCCATCACTTTATAATCGGGACCAAGGATACGCTCAATCGTCTTTGCTTTTGCCGGTGATTCCACTACTACCAAATGCTTCCCCTTAGGATTGGGTTTTCTCCTGAAGGTGATTTCGCCGGTCTTTCGGCCTTTTCTTTTCTTTGTAATTGTAATCGTTCTTGTAATGGGCAAGGTAAATCCTCCCTGAAGAAATAAGTCCATAAGAATCCATAGATTTCCCAAAGGTATAAAGTATTCAGCCTTTGATTACGATGTACCTGCCAGGACCGGTTTCTTTTATATATCCTTTCAGTTGCAGCTGAAGCAGAAGCATAGTCAGCTTCACCACTGACAAACCGGACTGCTGAATGATATCTTCCGCAGTAATCTCATTTTCCGTACAGCAGAAACGATACACCAATTCTTCTTCCAGTGTCAACTGTTCTTTGAAAACTTTTTCTTTTCCCACTTCTTCCGCAGCGTCCCAGCCGTATTCGCTAAGCACATCTTTATACGAAGTACAGCAAATAGCGCCATTTCTAATCAGCTGGTTCGTCCCTTTGCAGGAAGGAATATAAATGCTCCCCGGTACGGAAAAAACATCTCTTCCCTCTTCCAGTGCAAAATCAGAAGTAATCAGGGAACCACTCCGCTCTGCCGCTTCCACTACGATAACCCCTCTTGCCATGCCGGAAATAATACGGTTTCTTGCAGGAAACTGCCGCCCCAGAGGAGGTGTACCCAGCGGATATTCAGAAATAAGAGTGCCTCCATTTTCGATAACCTGAAGAAAAAGATTCCTGTTCTCCGGTGGATAAACACGGTCCAGTCCGCATGCGGCCACTACGACAGTTTTCCCGTTTCCCTCCAGAGCCCCCTTATGGGCGGCACTGTCAATTCCTCTGGCCCCGCCGGAAACAATGGTTACTTCCTGCTTTGCCAGTTCCCTTGAAAAAGTTCCCGCAGTCTGGATTCCATAGGAAGTTGCCTTTCTGGATCCCACTACGGCAATCATTTTTTCATCAGAAGGTACAGCTCCTTTGTAAAAAAGGACAGCAGGAGGATTGGAAGTCGCCGCAAGGAGCAGCGGATAATCCTCATCTTCCCAGGTACAGCAGCGGATATCAGCCTTATATAATTCCTCTTCTACCCGGTCCGGTTCCGTCGTATGACGCCATTCCAGAAAAGCTGCTTCCGTTTTCCCTTTTAAAATCTTCGCATTGCGTATATCCTCATCAGGTGCCTTCCATACATCTTCCGGAGTATCGAAGAATTCAATAAGTCCCCGCATATGTTTCGCGCCAAGGCCCGGACATCCCGGAAGAGCAGCTGCATACTTATCCATAAATTACCTCCGGGGAATCATATTCCGATAACTGATGGCCTCTGCCACATGATCCGATTGAATCTGTTCCTTCCCATCCAAATCAGCGATGGTTCTTGCCACTTTAATAATCCGGTCATAACTTCTTGCAGATAAATGAAGCTTTTCGAAAACCTCCCGCAGCATTTCTGTGCCATCCTTATCCAGTGCACAGGTTTCTTTCAGCTGCCGGTGTCCCATTTGGGCATTGTTCTGCATATGCCACCGTGAAAGCCGTTCCGCCTGAATAGCCCTTGCCGCAGCCACCCGGGCAGCTATATCTTTAGATGCTTCTCCCTTGATGGTCGCTGTCAGTTCACTGTACTTTGGTCTCTGGACAGATACATGAAGGTCAATTCTGTCCAGGAGAGGTCCTGAAATCTTTCTTCCATAGCTCCTGATTTCCCCATCTGTACAGGTGCAGGGATGATCAGGATCTCCCAGATATCCACAGGGACATGGATTCATAGCTGCAATAAGGATAAAATCAGCGGGATATGTAAAGGATGCATTGACCCTGGAAATATGGACTTCCCGATCCTCAAGAGGCTGACGAAGCACCTCCAGTACGGATCTTGGAAATTCCGGAAGTTCATCAAGAAACAGCACTCCACGGTGGGCTAGCGTTACTTCGCCGGGCCGTGGGATGGTCCCGCCGCCGATAAGCCCCGCCATTGAAATCGTGTGATGGGGACTCCTGAATGGTCTCTCCCTAATGATATCCTGTGCCTTGAAAAGACCGGCTACGCTGTAGATTTTCGTGACTTCCAGAGCTTCTTCCCTTGACATGGGAGGAAGGATAGTCGTGATACGCCGGGCCAGCATAGTCTTGCCTGATCCGGGAGGACCGGTCATGAGCATGTTATGAGCACCGGCTGCGGCAATTTCCATAGCCCTTTTTGCCATAAACTGGCCCTGTACCTCAGCGAAATCCACATCGCTCATGATTTCCTGTCTCGTTTCGTGCCGCACTGCCGGATGCAGGGGTTCTTTTCCAATCAAGAATTCAACCAGTTCCCGGAGGGTCTTTGGACCATAAACCTCAATATTTTCGCAGAGAAGAGCCTCATTGGTCACTTCCGGAGCCATGAAGAAACGGGATATACCCTCCTCTTTCCCTGCAAGTACCATGGAAAGAATACCAGGAACCGGCCGTATTTCCCCTTTTAAGGATAATTCGCCAATAAAAATCGTATTAGCCAGGCATTCCTCAGGGATTTCCCCGCTTGCCGCCAGAAGTCCGATAGCAATGGACAAATCCAGACCGGAACCGTCCTTTTTCAAATCTGCCGGCGCCAGATTGACTGTAACCTTGTCGACAGGAAAATGGTAACCTGAATTCCGAATGGCCGAATGGACCCGTTCTTTGGATTCTTTAATGGAAGCTGCCGGAAGTCCGACAATATCAAAGGCGGGCACTGCCTTGTTGATATCTACTTCCACCCCGATGACATGCCCGTTAAGCCCGAAAGTGGTCGTTCCCAGAACTTTTGAATACATAGGCATTTCTCCTTATTGACCCAGATTCTGTTCAGAATGCATTTTTTATATGACGATACCTGGCAGCTCCTCCAGGTTCCGCCAAAATTTCAACCACATCAAAACGGATTCTTCTTCCTTCGATACGGCGGCCCAGAAGGTACATTTTCGCCGTATAACGAATATGCTGCTGCTTTACCGGCCTTACAGATTCCACCGGTTCCCCATACCGCCGATTGTGACGGCTTTTGACCTCCACAAAGACAAGCGTCCCCTCATCTTCCATAATCAGGTCAATCTCCCCATGGGCACTTTTGAAATTTCTCCTGATAAACCGATATCCTTTTTTCATTAGGTATTCTTTTGCAAGACTTTCTCCATCATTTCCAAAAGCAGTGGTCTGCATGGCTCCTCCTTTTGAAAGAATCATTCTACTTTATTTATTTTATGATTGTATGAAATGATTCGTCAATGAGTAAAAACGATTCATAAACAAATGATATGAATCATCCATTTATTATGATATTCAGTAATAATTTAAGCCGCATTTCGTAATCGCCCGTTCTAGAATCATTTGCATAAAAAATCCCGGATCCCTTAACAGGACCCAGGATTTTTTTAGTTCACGCTTTTGCTGCAGCTTCCATGGCTTTTTCGGCTGCACGGATTGTCATTTCAATATCTTCATCGCTGTGGGCGTAAGACAAGAAGAGTGTTTCAAAGGGAGAAGGTGCCAGATAAATATGCTGATCCAGCATGGAAAGAAACCATGCTTTGAACTGTTTCGCATTGGCTGCACAGGCATCCCGGTAGTTCAGAACTTCCCTTTCGGAAAAGAAAATACCAAACATGGACCCAGATTGATGACAGACAAGAGGCACACCGGCTTTATCGGCCACAGACTTAAAGCCAGCCAGCAAAGTCTTTGTTTTATCTTCCAGAATCTTATCGAAATCCGGGATTGCCATCATCTGCTTCAGTGTTTCAATACCGGCAGTCACGGCCAGAGGATTTCCGGAAAGAGTTCCTGCCTGATAAACACTTCCATCCGGGGCGATGCAGTTCATGATTTCCCTACGTCCGCCATAAGCAGCGGCCGGAAGGCCCCCGCCAATGATTTTGCCAAGGCAGGTCAGATCCGGATGAATATGGTATCTTGCCTGGGCTCCATGGAAAGCCGTACGGAAACCGCACATGACTTCATCAAATATAAGGACTGTACCATGTTTTTCAGTTTCCTTCCGGAGCGTATCGAGGAATCCATCTACCGGCGGGACGCAGCACATATTTCCTGCTACCGGTTCTACAATGACAGCAGCGATTTCATCGCCCTGTTCATCCATGATCAGGGTAAATGCGGGAATATCATTGTAAGGTACAACAAGGGTATCTTTGGCTGTCCCTTTTGTGACACCGGCAGAATCGGGGCTGCCAAAAGTAGCTGCACCAGATCCGGCCTTGACCAGAAGACTGTCCCCATGTCCATGATAACATCCTTCAAATTTCAGGATTTTATCTCGTCCTGTATATCCGCGAGCCGCGCGCAGTGCGCTCATGGTAGCCTCCGTACCAGAATTGACCATGCGCATTTTCTCGATGGAAGGATATACTTCATGAATCAGTTTGGCAATTTCTGTTTCCATAAGCGTGGGAGCTCCATAACTGGTGCTCCGTTCGGCAGCCTTCTGAATAGCGGAAATCACGGCAGGATGAGCATGACCCAGAACCATGGGCCCCCAGGAACCTACATAATCAATGTAGGTATTTCCATCAATATCAGTAATATGAGAGCCTTTTGCCTCTTTGATGAAAGGAGGCGGGCAGCCCATATGGGGATAGGAACGAACAGGACTGTTGACTCCCCCGGGCATGTAAAGCCGGGCTTCTTCAAAGGCAGCCTTTGACTTTTCCAGGCTGATCATAATCCCTTTTCCTCCTTCATCCATTTTGCCACATCCGGAGCATGGTAGGAAATGATGATATCTGCACCGGCCCGCTTCATGCAGAGAAGGGATTCCATAACGATTCTCTTTTCATCAATCCAGCCTTTTGCTGCAGCAGCCTTTACCATAGCATATTCACCGGACACATTATAAGTTGCAACAGGACGATTTACATGGTCACGAACCTGACGAACGATATCCAGATATGCCAGGGCAGGCTTTACCATAATGATATCTGCTCCTTCTTCCATATCCAGATCCACTTCCTTCATGGCTTCCCTGCTGTTTGCCGGGTCCATCTGGTAACCCCTGCGGTCACCAAACTGGGGAGCAGAATCGGCAGCATCACGGAATGGACCATAATAGCCGGATGCATATTTTACTGCATAAGACATAATGGAAACATCCTGAAGGTCATTGGCATCCAGGGTTTCACGGATTTTCGCAATACGGCCATCCATCATATCAGACGGTGCCACAATGTCCGCGCCGCATTCAGCCTGGGAAAGAGCCACTTTGGCAAGCAATTCAAGGGTTGGATCATTATCCACTTCATGACCCTTCAGCTGACCGCAGTGACCACTCTTCGTATACTGGCAGAGACATACGTCGCCTACGATAACGAGTTCCGGTACCGCTGCCTTGATGGCTTTCATAGCACGCTGCACAGGACTTGTCATATCCCAGGCGGAAGAGCCGATATCATCCTTGTATTCCGGAAGGCCGAAAACTTCCACGGCAGGAATACCCATTTTATAAATTTCTTCAGCCACCTTCACCGCGTTATCAACGGAGAGATGGTACTGTCCTGGCATACTTGGAATTTCTTCTTTAATATTGTTTCCCGGCACAACGAAAATCGGGTAAACGAAATCATTGAGTTCCAGGGAATTTTCCCTGACCATGGAACGGATCGCTTCCGTTCTTCTGAGACGTCTTGGGCGAAGAGTATTTAATTTCATTTCTGACTGACTCCTTCTTCAATGGCATGAACAAGACCATCAATTGTAAAAACTTTGGAAATAATAGATGGTTCCAGATTATATTTTCTGCAGGTATCCGCCGTAATGGGTCCGATGCACGCAAGGGTTACGCCCTTCAAAAGCTCACCTTTCCCATCAAGCTGGTTCATCAGGTTGTAAACCGTAGATGAACTGGTAAAAGTAATCATATCGGCGCCATGATTCTGAAGAATTTCAATCAGTTTCTCTTTATTCTCCTCATCTGGTACAGTCTGGTATGCTTCTACCACATCCACAGAACAGCCGAAATCACGCAGTCCTTCCGGAAGAACACTTCTTGCCACTTTTGCCCTGGCAATTAGAATCTTTTCTTTTCCTTTGAGGAGAGGTTTCATGACGGCCAGCAGATTTTCAGCTTTGTACTTTTCCGGTACACAATCTGCCCTTATGCCATGGCGGGCAAGCCAGCGGGCCGTTGCCGGTCCGATGGCACCGATTTTCAGATGGCCCAGTGCCCTGGTATCCATTCCTTTATCATAAAGCCGTTTGAAGAAATAGTCCACCCCATTCTGGCTTGTAAAAAGCAGCCAGTCGTAAGTTGAAATGTGTTCAAGCGCCTCATCCATTCCTTTATAGTTATCGGAAGGTTCTTTAATAGCAATTGTCGGAATCTCGATGGTTTCTGCACCTTTTTCATTCAGCACATCCACGAGACGGGAAGCCTGTGCTCTGGAACGGGTAACAATGATTTTTTTACCAAACAGAGGACGGTCATCAAACCAGCGCATATCCTGACGGAGATTGACCACATCCCCCACGATAAATACTGCCGGCGGCCTTATACCAAGTTTATTTACATCATCTGCCGCCTTTTCCAGAGTAGTTGTATAAGTTTCCTGATAGGGACGGGTGCCCCAGCAGACAAAGGCCGCGGGCGTATCCTTGCTCCTTCCGTATTTCATCAGCTGGGAGGCAATCATGGAAGTATTTGCAACACCCATCAGAAAAATCAGTGTATCCACACCACCTGCGAGCTTATCCCAGTGAATGGAAGATTCATTTTTGGTCGGATCTTCATGACCGGTAATAACAGCAAAGGATGCTGCCATCTTCCGATGAGTCACCGGAATTCCCGCATAAGCCGGAGCAGCAATAGCACTCGTTACACCGGGAACTTCCTCAAACGGCACACCTGCTTCTTTGAGAACTTCGATTTCCTCCCCGCCGCGGCCGAAAACAAAAGGGTCACCGCCTTTCAGACGGGCAACAACTTTTCCCTCTTTCCCCTTTTCTGCCAGAAGAAGACTAATATCATGCTGCTTCATGGTATGATTGCCTGCCTTCTTGCCGACATAAATATATTCGGCCTCCGGATTCATAAAGCGAAGGAGCCTCTTATCAGCAAGATAATCACCAACTACCACATCAGCTTCTTCCAGACATCTTTTTCCCTTGAGCGTCAGCAGTTCTGGATCTCCTGGTCCTGCGCCAATCAGATAAACTTTCCCTTTTTTCATAAAATTCTCCTCAAATACAATCAGATTTTCTGAAGCAATTCCAGAATTCTCCGCCCGCCTTCATCCAGAAGTTTTTCGGCAATAGAGCTCCCAAGTTTTTCGGCATTTTCAATGGTTCCTGTCATTTCACTGCGGTACAGTTTTTCTCCATCAGGGGATGCGATGAAAGCTTCCAACTTTATCTTCTTGCCCTTTGACGGTATGGCATAAATCCCGGCAGGCACTTTACAGTCACCGCCCACTTTCGCAAGAAAAGCCCGTTCAGCCTGGATACAGGAAGCCGCTTCCCTGTTATGAAGGAACGAAATCAGATCCAGTGTATCCTGATCAGAAGACCTTGCTTCGATAGCCATAACTCCTTGGCCGGCAGCAGGAATACTGTCATCTGTGGAAATATATGAAGTAATCCGGTCGCCCAGCCCCAGCCGTTTCAGCCCGGCTGCAGCCAGAATCACTGCATCAAAATCTCCTTCATCCAGATGGCGGAGGCGGGTCTGCACATTTCCGCGAAGAGAACGCACATCAAGGTCATTTCTCCAGTGAAGAAGCTGCGCCTGACGACGGAGACTGGATGTTCCCACACAGGCATGAAGCGGCAGGTCATTCAGGGATTTATAAGTATTTGAAACAAAAGCATCTCTCGGGTCTTCTCGGTCAGTTACAGCGGCAATAGAAAGGCCTTTCGGGCAGGCTGCCGTCATATCTTTCAGAGAATGAACGGCTATATCTGCTTTCCCTTCCAGAAGAATAACTTCTAATTCCTTTATAAAAAGGCCTTTGCCACCAATTTCCACAAGTGGACGGTCCAGTATCTGATCTCCTTTCGTAGTTACTGGAAGAAGTTCAACCTGAAGGGAAGGATACTGTTCTCTGAGGCGGTTAGCCACATAATTGGCCTGCCAGAGTGCAAGAAGGCTTTCCCGGGTAGCGATGATAATTTTATTTTTCAAGTTCCTGCTCCTTTCTGACATCCAGTTTAAAGAGACGGGCTACAGCTTTCTTATCCCTAGATTCCCATTCAGTTCCTGCGAACTCATTGAGCTGAATCATGGGTTCCCTTAAAATTTTGCGTACGATCATATGGGTCATATGAGAAAGCACCCGAATGTCCTCATCGGTCAGACCTTCGATTTTGGAGAGGCCCCGGCGCAGTTCACGCTGCCGGATTTCTTCTGCCTTATCAGAAAGAGAAACCATGACAGGCCTTGTACTTAAATAGCGGAAACGGTCTTCAATGGACTTGATTTCCTCTTCCACGATAACTTTTGCCCTCTCTGCCTCTTCTTTTCGGAAGCGGATATTATTCGCCACGATTTCCTGCAGATGGTCGATATTATAGAGAGTAACATTTTTGATATTACCTACTTCCGGTTCAATGTCGCAGGGAACTGCGATATCGATAGCGACAAGCGGCTTTGTCCCCCGGCGCATCATCAGATTACGCACATCCCAGGCTTTCACAATATACTGGGAAGCGCCGGTTGCAGTGACCATGATATCCACCTCATCCGCATGAGAAAGGGCATTTGAGAACGGTACAGCTTCTCCATCAATTTTCTTTGCAAGTTCCTCTGCCTTGTCCAAATGCCGGTTCGTTACGATCACTTTTTTCAGGCCTTTCCCCTGAAGATTTTTCACCAGAAGCTCCGCAGCCTCACCGGCACCAAAAACCATGGCCGTTTTTTCAGAAAGACTACCAAGAATCTTTTCTGCCAATTTTACTGCCGCATAGCTGACAGAAACGGCGCTGTAAGAAATACGGGTTTCCGTACGGACTCTTTTCCCGGTAGTGATTGCCCTGTGGAAAAGAGTATTCAGAATAGTCTTTGTCGCTTTCTCGGAAAGGGCCATGGTATAAGCTGTCTTAATCTGGTTCAAAATCTGGCTTTCGCCAATCACCATGGAATCAAGACCGGATGCCACCTCAAAAAGATGACGGATGCATTCTTCTCCTTCGAAATAAAAGAAATATTCTTTTTTCGCTTCATTGTTTCCGGAAAGCGCGAGAAAGAATTTTTCCAGAGTTTTCTTTGAAGATTTATCTTTCAGGACTGCGTAAATTTCAGTCCTGTTACAGGTTGATAGAACCACTGCCTCCTGAATTCCATTCTGTTCATCAAGATGGTGAAGTCCGCTCCTTGCGCTTTCCTCGGAAATGGCAAACTGTTCCCGGATATCTACGGAAACAGTTTTATGATTCAGTCCTAAAACGACCAATTGCATGACGTACACACTCCTCTGCCTCGTCCAAATTCCCTGAAAGGACCAGATTCATGACCTGGTCACTGAAAACGGAATGCCAGAAGCATTCCCTCACCCGGCTGGATGAAAGTTCATCCGGAAGCTCTTCCCGGATCACGCTCACCCGGTCAAGCCATGCACCAAAAGAAGAAGGAATCTCATCTTCCAGCCATGTTTTTATATATTTCGCCATGGCAGGAGACCGGCCATTGGTAGAAATGGCAAATCCGATTCCTCCCTTTTCAAAACAGGCAGACAGAGAGCAATTTCCAAGAGAGGGAAAATCGGCTCCATTATACAGGAAAAAATTCCTTAAAGACTCTTTCCGTACCTGCTCTGCCACATCCCTGATTCCACAGGCAGTCACTACGAAATGATACCCTTCCGTATCTCCCGGCTGATAAAATGTCTGCTTCCAATGAATACAATTTTTTCGATACAATTCCATAAGTTCTTCTGAAAGAACCGGTGCCAAAACTGTTACCGCTGCTCCTTCCTGAAGAAGTTTATTGACTTTTCTTAGAGCGATATGCCCGCCCCCGATAACGAGACAACTCATATCCCTGATTTTGATATTGACCGGATACAAATAAAATCCTCCGCGGGACAACAAAAATACATGGCATTTATATTTTATAATCTGCCATTTCTAAAATTGTAACACTCAAAAAAGGAAGTGACAATAAAATTAATGGTCACTTCCGAAATTTTAATCAAACTATATTTTAAAATAATTATTTTTAATCTCATCACTATTTTTTTGATTCATTTTTAAATAGTCGATGAATTACTATTAAACTTTTAAATTATATTAGAGAATCTTTCCACAGCTTTAGCAAATTTGGCAATGGTCTCCTCCGCATTTCCCTGTTCGATACCGTCCCGCACACAATGCTGCAGGTGGCCTTCCAGAATAATCTGTCCCACCTTATGTAGAGCGGATTTGGCCGCATTGACCTGCGTAATAATATCCTCGCACGGTATATCTTCATCCACCATCCTGTCGATAGCCTGAACCTGACCAACAATTTTCTTCAAACGGCGATGGAGATTTTCCGCATCCATACATTGTCTCATGATTATTATTCCCTCCTAGTATCTGCCAAGAACCATACTCTTCACAGGTTCAAAGCTTTTTCTGTGTATGGGAGTCACTCCAAGTTCTTCCAGAGCATGGATATGTTTTGCCGTACCATAGCCCTTATTCGTGGCAAACCCATAACCAGGATATTCTTTATCATATTCATCCATCAGATGATCTCTGTACACTTTCGCAACAATAGAAGCAGCAGCGACAGAGGCACTCCTGGCATCACCATGAACCATAGATATTGTAGGAAATGGAAAATGAAGGGGCATAGCGTCCACAATCACTGCTTCAGGCTTTACTCTTAAATTTTTTACGGCCTGATACATGGCCATCATGGTAGCTTCATAAATATTTACTGAATCAATTTCCTCGGGAGGAAGGCTGAAAATAGAAATATCTATTGCTTCTTCATGAATTTTTTTAGAAAGTTCTTCTCGATGCGCCGGTGTTACCTTCTTTGAGTCATTAAGACCGGCCGCAAACCAATGGGGTTTAAGAATCACTGCTGCAACTGTAACCGGTCCGGCTAGCGGACCTCTCCCCACCTCATCTATGCCGGCTATCAAATTCAATCCTTTTTTATAAAATCCACTTTCTGTCTTGTACATAGACTCAACACGAAGTCGTTCCCTGCTTAATCTTTCAAGTTTCCTCATATAGGACGCGACAAGAATTTGTACGCCTTTACGAGAGTCAGAGAGGATTTCCTTCATTATCTCATCTGGAACATCATCTTGTTTTAATATGTTACGAATTTCTGCAATCTTCATTCCTCATCCTCCGAGGGCAGAGGGTCCAAAGTAATCCTTCCAAGCTTTCCACTGCGGAAATCATGGAGTACCAATGCTTCGGCCCTGTCATAGTCAATAGCCCCGCCCGGCAGAAGACAGCCACGACGCCGACCTGCCGCTTCAAGCAAAAGTTGCGGGTCCTGATGAACATCCTCAATCCTGTAGATATTTTTTAAGGCATCCGGTGCCATTTCTGCAAGAGAAGAGAGTAGGGCCGGGACCACATCATCGGGATTAAAAACATCACCAGCTATAGCTCCGGTAGCTGCCAGCCGAAGAGCTGCTACCTGATCATCAAACTTAGGCCAGAGTACTCCAGGAGTATCAAGGAGATCAAGTCCTTCAGAAAGCCTTACCCATTGCTTGCCCCGAGTATGTCCGGGCGTATTGGCAGTTCTCGTAGCTGACGTACCGGCAAGAAAATTAATCAGCGAAGATTTCCCTACATTTGGAATCCCAAGAATCATCAAACGGACAGACCGGGACTTTAGGCCTCGCCTTTGCCATTTGTCAAGGACCGGGGCGGCAGTTTCGCGGATAAGAGCAAGAAGCTTCTTTTTATTTTTTGCGTTTCCTACACTCATGGGGACTACCGGAATTTCCTTTTTTCTGTAGTAATTTACCCATTTGTCTGTTTCCTTCGGGTCTGCAAGATCCGCCTTATTCAAAATTACAATTCTTGGTTTTCCCTGTACCAGTTCACCAACCATGGGATTGG
Organism: uncultured Dialister sp.; assembly: GCA_900314595.1. Taxonomy (GTDB): domain Bacteria; phylum Bacillota; class Negativicutes; order Veillonellales; family Dialisteraceae; genus Dialister. The sequence continues at coordinate 31,491 of OMVW01000003.1, forward strand.
CGCTGGAGGCAGGAATCCTGGCATCCAAGAGCTCCACCACCACATCCACAGCTTTCAGATGGGCTTCTATCATCCTTTTTGTCTTTGTCATGTGACCGGGGAACCATTGAATAAGCATTTTTAACCTCCTGTGCCTTGTTTGATTCATTTATACATCCTATTGTACCATATCTGGTAGAGAAAACAATTTCACAAGAACACAGCTGTATCAGACCATAAAACCCGCAGTCTTTCCTGCGGGTTTTTATTTATCCAATAATTTGACGAATAATGAGATAAACTACGGCACCTACTATAGCAGTACAGGGAATCGTCATGATCCAGGCAGAAACCATCTGATAGGCTACACTCCAGTGTACTGCGCGAAACCTCGTTGCCCAGCCTACACCCATAATGGAACCGGTCACAACATGAGTGGTGGATACGGGTAGATGAAGCATGGTCGCGCTGAAAATAGTAATAGCAGAATTGAGGTCAGCTGCCAGTCCATTAACAGGCTGCATTCGGAAAATCTTATTTCCCACGGTGCGTATGATTTTCCAGCCGCCCACAGAAGTACCAAGCGACATAGCCAGAGCACATGCAACCTTAACTTCCCAGGGCACTTCCAGCTGACTGATATAACCACCGGAAAGCAAAGCCAGTGTAATAATTCCCATTGATTTCTGTGCATCATTAGAACCATGAGAAAAAGCCATAAGTGCTGCTGAAACCATCTGAATATGAGTAGCTACATAATTGACACGGGACTTGCCCACGTTTCGAAAAAGGACATACAGGATTGTCATGATAATGTAACCTGTAATAAGGGCACACACCGGTGAACAAACCAGTCCTATGACGATAGTCAATACCCCAGCTGTATGAATAGCTCCGGTACCATAAGAAATGATAACTGCACCGATAACACCCCCAATGAGAGCGTGAGAAGAACTTGAGGGCATACCAATACGCCAGGTGAACAAATTCCAGATAATAGCTGATGCCAAAGCCGACGAAAGCACTACCGAATCTACCATCTGGGGAGAAGTAACGATTTCACCGCCAATCGTCTTGGCTACCCCAGTCGAAATCATGGCTCCCACAAAATTCAGAACAGCAGACATAATGATGGCCACTTTCGGGCTAAGCGCACGGGTAGCTACACAGGTTGCTATGGCATTAGCCGTATCATGAAAGCCATTTATAAAATCGAAACATAGGGCAAGGCATATGAGAAAAGCGATAATGTACAGATCAGGCATATTTCATGACCACCTCTTTAATCAGATTTCCCACCTTCTCCGCCCTGTTGGCCGTTTCCTCCATGGCCTCCATAATTTCCTTCCAGCGGATAATTTCCATTACTTCATGGGTACCATCAAAAAGGGCAGAAATAGTATTGCGATACACTTCATCTCCTTCACTCTCCAGCGCATTGAGTTTCCTAGCCCTTTCACCTATTTCCGTTTCATTCTTGTCTATTTCCTTTAAAAGGCGAAAAAGCACAATGAGTTCAGATGACATATTGACAAGAATATCAGCCATACGCAAGGCCATCCGGGAACCAATCCCCGCATGATACAATTTGAGGCTCAAAACAACATCCTGAATGTCATCCACGCAATCGTCAAGGGTTGTAGTCAGGAGGAAAAAATCCTCCCTGTCTATCGGTGTAATAAATACATGCCGCATTCTGGCAGAAATATTATGGGTAACTTCGTCGGCAGAATGTTCCAGATTCCTGACTTCCTTTATTGAACGTTCCAGTTTAGCCGGATCCTGAAGCACATCCCTGGCAAGAACCGTACCTTTATGGAAATATTCAGCATTAGTAACAAGAAAATCAAAAAATTCTTCATGCTTGTTGACAAGACTAAACATAGGTACCCTCCATTTTTGAACGCATACCGTTTATTTCATGTTACCCCATATATGTAAAAATTATGTAAAGTTTGTCGAATTACAATAAATTATTTCAAGATATATCCAGTTCTCTGCCTTTTATTTTACAATTTCTTGAATAAAATAAATATATTTTTTCTTAAAATATACATTTAAGTAGTTTAAAAAATTTTCCTATACCCCATTCCAAAAAATAATAAATTCCCTTTAATGTTCTTCTGAAAATGCAAATAAGCTATGAGTTTTACTGATTTGACTTTTATCGATAAAGAATTTATACTGAACTTGTAGGGCAGATTTTTTTCTGATATCTGCTGTTATTCCTGCTATTTTAAAAGGAGGACTATTATGTACGACGATAACTTTGTTGAAGAAATGAAAAAAGTTGCCGGCACACAGACCGAAAAAAATCTGCGTGCTGCCTATGCCGGTGAATCCCAGGCTCATGTAAAGTATACCCTTTTTGCTGCCGAAGCGGAAAAAGACCCGAAGATTTCCCGTCAGATTGCTGATATTTTCAGAGAAACCGCCCTTAATGAAAGAGCTCATGCCAAGATCTGGTTCTGGCTCGTCGGTGACCTGAAGAATGGCACTGCAGCCAATCTGAAAGCAGCCGCTGCCGGCGAACATGATGAATGGACTTCCATGTATCCGGAATTTGCTGAAACTGCTGAAAAAGAAGGTTTCCCGAAGATTGCCTTCCTCTTCAGAAAAGTAGGGGAAATTGAAAAATCCCATGAAGAACGTTATAAACTCCTGCTCGCAAATGTGGAAAACGAACAGGTCTTCAAGAAGGGTGAAAAGAAACTGTGGATGTGCGCTAACTGCGGCTACACTGTTGAAGCTGTGGAAGCTCCGGTAGAATGCCCTGTCTGCGGCCATCCAAGAAGCTTCTTTGCTGTTAAAGCCGAAAATTATTAATTTCTTTTAACAAAAAACTCCCGAAACAATTCGGTTTCGGGAGTTTTTTGATGCACAAATCCCCTTTCCAGGTAGAAAAGGGCTTTTGAAAATCAGTCTTCCACAGAGACGAGTTCAATTTTGAAATTCAGTTCTTTCCCTGCCATTTCACTGTTAGCATCAAAGGTAATGGTTGTGTCTGTTTTTTCTGTCACTGTGACCGGAAATCGTCCCATAGGTCCTGTCAGCATGACTCGGGCACCGACAGATAGCTCCTCAGATCCGGGCAGTTGCTTTAAGCCGATAGTGAAAATATTTCTTGGATCCGGCATTCCATAGGCTTCTTCCGGCATGAGGTGGACATTTTTGATTTCCCCCACCTTCATATCCACCACTGCTGCATCAAAGCCTTTGATCATCTGACCGGCACCACAGGTAAATTCCAGCGGCTGTCCCCTGTCATAGGAAGAATCAAATTTCGTCCCATCGTTAAATGTCCCTTCATAGTGAACCCGGCATTTCTTGTTCAGATTGCTCATAATCAACGCTCCATTTCCAATTTACAGTTAAAAGCTCTTATATTATACTATGGCAGAAGAACTTTGAAAAGCATGACTCTTTCATGCAAATCAAAACCGGCCTCATAAAGAAGCCGGTTTTTTTGGTACAATGATTGAAATATCAGGACAGACGGACTGCCGGTCTCGGATCTCCGAAACGATGGATGGTATCAACAAATCTTACAGTTCCGGTCTTGTAGCGCAGTACCAGGGTGGATGTCCTTGCGCCGCCCCCAAAGTAGCGGACACCGCGAAGCATTGCGCAGTCAGTAATGGCAGTTTCAGAGAAAATGCAGTCATCCCCTTTAACCAGATCATCAAGGGTAAGAACCTTGTTTGGATCGTCAATACCCATTTCATGAAGTCTTCTCAGTTCTTCATCCGTATGGGGCAGCAGTTTTGCCTGCATATCACCGCCAAGACACTTAAGACCCACTGCGGAAAGAACGCCTTCCGGAGCACCGCCGGAACCCAGGACCATATGAATGCCGCTACCCTGGATACCGCAGTCAATGGATGGAACTACATCGCCATCAGTAATAAGACGGATTCTGGCTCCGGCAGCTCTGGCTTCTCGGATGATGCCTTCATGTCTTTCGCGGTCAAGGATGACAACGGTCAAATCGGAAATTTCACGATTCATGGCATCCGCCACATTTTTCAAGTTTTCCGTTACGGAAGCATTGATATCGATTCTGCCTTTGGCTCTCGGGCCTACACAGATTTTCTGCATATACATATCCGGTGCATGAAGAAGGCAGCCTTTTGGGGCGATAGCCAGTACGGCAATGGCGCCATTCTGTCCTTTGGCTACCAGATTTGTCCCTTCCACGGGATCCACTGCGATATCCACTTCTTCTCCGCCTGCGCCCACATGTTCACCGATATAAAGCATCGGTGCTTCATCGATTTCGCCTTCACCGATTACCACGGTTCCGGATACAGGAGTCTTTGCGAACTGCTGATGCATCCCGTCAACGGCAGCCTGGTCTGCGCCTTCTTTGTCGCCAACACCCATGAGACGACCGCTCAGAAGGGCAGCCTGTTCGGTAATTCTTACAAATTCCATAGAAAGTTGTCTGTTCATTGTATACCTCCAATATAGTACACTTTCTCTTTCACAGTTGTCCTTATTGTATCACATTCAAAGTTAAAATGGAGTATACCATTTATATTTTCCATGCAAAAATTTCCAGCCCGGATAAAAGGGATTGGAAATATAAATCCGGCAAGCATATCCTGACTTTCCCATTCTCTTTGCAGCAACCTTTTTAAGGAAATTGCAATCATAAAGCAGTAAGCAGTAAAGCCTCTCCATTCGGAGAGGCTTTTTCTATAAAATATATTTTCTTAAGAAATAGAGAATGATTCCTGCCACGAAAACCACGGCGCCCCCGATGGCAAATACCCAGGCAGCCGCCACGGCAAATACAAGAAAAACAACAATTGCGCACACGCAGATCAAGCCCAAAACCACTTTTTTCCATAAAGGGAGGGATTCCAGATTAACCATGTGTACATGGATATTTCCCATATGGATATCGCCGTCGCCTCCTGAGCCCGTCCGTTCTTCTTCCCCCTTGTCGTTCAGGGTAAGTCCATGATAACCCCTGACATCATCTTCAGACATAGGGCGGGGTTCTTCCTGAACCTCCGTATACTCATCTTTTACCGGTTCGCTCATAAGGATTTGAGTTTCTTGTTCAAAAGTTCATTGATGACTCTCGGGTTGGCTTTACCTTTGGTAGCTTTCATAATCTGGCCTACCAGAGCGCCTACAGCCTTTTTCTTACCAGCCTTGAAGTCTTCCACGGCCTTCGGGTTTTCGTTGACCACCTTGTCGACAAGTGCCTGAAGAGCACCAGTATCAGAAATCTGTACCAGTCCCTGGGCTTTAACGATATCTTCTGCTTTGCCTCCCTCTTTCCACATGGTAGCAAATACTTTCTTTGCAATCTTCCCGGAAATGGTGCCTTTAGTAATAAGTTTCAGAAGACCGGAAAGGTTTTCTGCCGTTACCGGGGCTTTGGAAATCTCAATGCCATCCAGAGAAAGCTGGGATGCAAATTCACCCATGAGCCAGTTGACAGCTGCTTTGGGATCTGCACCGGCTGCCACCATGGCTTCAAAATAGTCGGCTGTTGCCTTGTCATTGGTCATAAATACGGCATCTTCTGAGGAAAGTCCGAATTCTTTCATATATCGTTCTTTCCGCGCATCTGGAAGTTCCGGAAGAGACTTGCGAATGTTTTCGATATATTCATCACTGACGGTAAAGGGCACAAGATCCGGTTCCGGGAAGTAACGATAGTCATTGGCTTCTTCCTTGGTACGCATGCTCTTGGTAACCCCTTCTTTTTCATCCCAGGTGCGGGTTTCCTGAACTACTTTACCGCCATCTTCCAGAAGTTCTGCCTGGCGCATGGCTTCGTATTCAATAGCCCTTTCAACACCCTTGAAGGAGTTGATATTCTTAATTTCTGTCTTGGTGCCCAGTTCTTTCTGACCTACCGGGCGGACAGACACATTGGCATCACAGCGAAGGCTCCCCTCTTCCATCCGGCAATCGGAAATGCCTACATATTGGAGGATAGCACGCATCTTTTCCATATAAGCCACTGCTTCTTTTGCAGAACGCATATCCGGCTCGGATACGATTTCAAGAAGCGGCGTGCCTGTACGGTTATAATCAACCAGAGAATAATCAGAATCCGTAATTGATGTACCATGATGAACAAGCTTACCTGCATCTTCTTCCATATGGGCGCGGGTAATGCGGATTCTCCTTTTTTTGCCTTCTACTTCAACATCCAGATATCCATGTTCACAGATGGGAAGATCAAACTGGGAAGTCTGGAAGTTCTTCGGAAGGTCCGGATAATAATAATTTTTACGGTCAAATTTACTGAACCGGGATATTTCACAGTTGAGAGCAAGACCTGCCCGTACTGCATATTCCAGTACTTTTTTGTTCAGTACGGGAAGGACACCGGGAAGGCCCAGACATACCGGGCATACATTGGTATTAGGATCTGCACCGAAGGATGTCTTGCAGCTGCAGAAAATTTTCGTTTTTGTCTGAAGTTCCGTATGGACTTCAAGACCGATGACTGCTTCGTATTTCATTCCTTGATTTCTCCTTTTGGCGCTGTCTTAGTCAATTCAGGATGAGCCTGTTCAAAGGTGTAAGCTGCCTGAAGAATAGTTTCTTCACCCAGCGTCTTTCCAATTAGCTGCATGCCCAGAGGCATTCCATCTTTGAATCCCACCGGGATGCTTATGGATGGAGCACCAATCAGGTTGACCGGGACTGTGCAGATATCTTCCATATACAGGGACAGGGGATCGGAAAAGGCACCGAATTTGAAAGAGGTACCAGATGCGGAAGGAGCTGCAATGACATCACATTTTTTGAAAGCTTCATCAAATTCCTGCTTCAGGAGGGTACGGACTTTCAGTGCTTTCAGGTAGTAAGCATCATAGTAGCCGGCAGAAAGAACATAGTTGCCGAGCATGATACGGCGTTTAACTTCTTCACCAAAGCCCTGACTTCTTGTCTTGATGTACATATCGATGATATCTTTGCCTTCTGCGCGGAAACCATAACTTACGCCATCATAACGGGCCAGGTTAGAGCTGGCTTCTGCCGGAGCAATAATATAGTAAACAGAAACACCACTATTGATGTGTGGAATAGAAACATCTACGATTTCAGCGCCTTCTTTTTCATAGAAAGAAAAGGCCTCATGAATGGCTTCTTTTGTTTCTTCTTTGATCCCTTTACCGAAAAATTCCTTCGGTACACCAATTTTCATTCCCTTTACGTCGCGGATCAGGGCTTTCTTATAGTCCTTCTTTTCCAGCGGGATAGAAGTAGAATCTCTTTCATCATGGCCAGCAATAGCATTAAGAACAATAGCCGCATCGGTCACATCTTTGACAAGAGGCCCGATCTGGTCCAGGGAGGAAGCGAAAGCCAGAAGTCCATAACGGGAAACAAGGCCGTAAGTCGGTTTCAGTCCAACGATACCATTGAAGGATGCAGGCTGACGAATCGATCCGCCCGTATCGGAGCCCAGGGACCAAATGGCTTCATTAGCGGCAACGGCTGCAGCGGAGCCGCCGGAGGAGCCGCCGGGAACGTATTCGGTATTCCAGGGATTGCGGGAAGGTCCAAAGGCAGATCGCTCGGTGGAAGAACCCATAGCAAATTCATCCAGATTCGTTTTGCCTAGAGATACATAGTCCTCTTTTTTCAGTCTTTCAATGACAGTCGCATCATAGGGAGATACCCACTTTTCCAGCATTTTGGATGCAGCTGTACAGGTCTGTCCTTTAATGCACATATTGTCCTTAATGGCACCGGGGATCCCGGCCATATCGGAAATTTCTTCTCCTCTTGCAATCTTTTCATCCACAAGGGCAGCCGCATTCAATGCGGACTCATCACTGGTGGACAGGTAGGCATGGATCTCGCCTTCCACACTGTCCCTGTGAGCAATGATTTTCTTCGTCAGTTCAACAGCGGAGATTTCCTTCTTTACCAGCTGTTCATGGAGATCATGAATGGTATATTTCACTGCTCTTCCTCCTTAAATAATTTTCGGCACCTTGAAATAGCCATCTTCACTGTCCGGCGCATTCTGCAGTGCTTCTTCATTGGTAAAAGATGTATGCGGTTCATCCTCACGCATGACATTGTACTGTTCGACAGCATGAACTGTAGGCGGTACATCGCTGGTGTCATACTGGTTCAGTTCTTCCATATAGGTCAGGATGCTGTTCATGGAATCGCGCATCTTCTCCAGATCTTCCGGTGAGAATTCCAGGCGGGAAAGGAGCGCAATCTTTTTTGCTTCTTCGGTGGTAATTTTCATAGATACACTTCCTTATCTTATTGTTAATAAAGAAAATCCGTATCAATTATATCACACCTTATAAAGCGGCGTAAAAGACAAGAGCGGAAATAATTCATCCCTGTCATCGATGAAAAGATTCATCGCAAAATCCCGGCAGATTCCATCTGCCGGGATCTTAAGCGTTACTCACTGCCGGGGTACCCCTGCCCTGGCAAGGAAAGTTTCTTCATCAATAACAGTAATTCCTTTGGCTCTCGCTTTTTCCAGCTTACTGCCCGCATCTTCGCCAGCTACTACCAGAGTGGTTTTATTAGTTACAGACGACTGGACATCTCCTCCCTGTCGTTTAATGATATCTCCTGCTTCCCTTCTTCCCATAGAAGAAAGTTTGCCGGTAAGAACGACCATTTCTCCCTCAAAAGCCCGTCCTTCCGTTTCCTGAACAACTTCTTCCATGAGGACACCTGCATTTTTCAGTTTATTGATAATGGTCAGGTTCTTCACGTCATGAAGGTAATCATAAAGACTGCCTGCTATGACTTTGCCGATTCCTTCCGTTTCCTGAATTTCATCGACACCGGCAGCAATCACTCTGTCCAGTGTGCGGAACCGGTGAGCTATGAGTTCAGCCCCTTTGGCTCCGAGGAAACGGACGCCGAGGCCGAAAAGCAGCTTCGCCAGTCCCCTTCCCTTGCTGTCAGCTATGGCAGCGACCAGATTGGAGGCACTTTTTTCACCCATTCTTTCTATACCTTCTATATCTTCCTGCTTCAGTGTATAGAAATCACCGGGATCATTCACCAGATGAGCTGCCAGAAGGCTGTCAACCACCGATGGTCCCATTCCTTCGATATCCATGGCATCACGGGAGGAGAAATGAATGAGCTTTTCACGCACCACACCTCCGCATTCAGGGTTTACACAGCGATAGGCAGCCTCACCTTCTATCCGCTGTACCGGATCTCCGCAAATAGGACAGGTATCAGGCATTTCAAATATTTCTTCTTTCCCTGTTCGTTTATCAGTAAGGACTTTGGAAATTTCCGGAATAATCTCCCCTGCCTTGTAGATAATAACGTGGTCTCCTACCCGTATATCTTTTTCATGGATGAAATCCATATTGTGAAGGGTCGCTCTCTTTACCGTCGTGCCGGCCAGGTGAACAGGTGCAAGGTCTGCCGAGGGAGTAAGTACACCGGTACGGCCCATAGTGACAATAATTCTCTCTACTGTCGTTTCCGCTTCTTCTGGAGGATATTTATAGGCCATGGCCCATTTCGGATCTTTCACTGTGGCACCAAGGCTGCTCTGCTGGGCAAAATCGTTCACTTTGATGACCATGCCATCAGTATCATACCCCAGATCATGGCGTTTCAGTTCCCATTCATTCACGCCGCCAATAACGCCTTCGATGGAATCCCATTTCCTGTAATTGGGGTTCACCTGGAAATGGAATATTTCCAGCTGTTTCAGAAGTTCTTCCTGGGAATGAATTTCCAATCCCTGGATATCACCAAGAGCATAGGCAAAAAAGGCAAGATTTCTTGCTGCCGTCACATGGGGATCCAGCTGGCGGAGCGATCCAGCCGCCGCATTACGGCAGTTGGCAAAAGGCATGATTCCCGCCTCATCCCTTTCTTCATTAAGAGCGATGAAGCTTTTCCTTGGCATGTACACTTCGCCCCGTACTTCCATGTAGGGCGGCGCATTTTCAATATACAGAGGAATGGTATGAATAGTCTTCACGTTGGCTGTCACATCTTCTCCCACTCTGCCATCACCCCGGGTCAGCCCCTGTACCAGTCGGCCGTTTTCATAAATGAGGTTCATGGAAAGACCATCAATTTTTAGTTCTGTAATGTATTCTACCTTATCTGTACCCAGACCTTCTCTGACCCTCCGGTCAAAATCCCGGAGTTCATCGGCACTGAAAGCATTGGCAAGGCTGAGCATAGGTTTTCTAAAACGTACTTTACGGAAATCATCAGAAGCCTTGCCACCAACCCGCTGAGTGGGTGAATCGGGTGTCACTACTTCCGGATATTCCTTTTCCAGATCTACCAAAGCACGATACATATGATCGAATTCATAATCCGAAATTTCCGGGGAATCTTTTACGTAGTATAAATAGCTGTGATGACGGATTTCTTTTCGAAGTGCCTCTACTTTTTGTCTGATTTCTTCCGGTACCATAGCTTACCTCTATTCTTCTTTTGTAATTGGAGCATAGGTTACCATCAACTGGCGTACCTTGTCACCGGGAAATTTAATTTTCAGGACCATATTTTTATCTTTTCCACTGACCGCTATAACCCGGCCTTTTCCCCAAAGGTTGTGAACGGCAATATCTCCCTCTTTCCAGTCATATCGTGCCTTGACACTTGTCTTCTTCGGTTTGTTCACCACAGTAGAATCGGAAAGTGCATAACGGCTCTTCGTTTCATTCTGCCATCTTCTTGCAGCCTGCAGATTCCTTTCTCTTACCCTGATAAATACCCTTTCTACAAGATCCTGTGGTATTTCATCAAGAAACCGACTGGGAATGTAGGGCTTAATCTGACCATACATAGTCCTCATATGTGCGTTGGAAAGATATAATTCTTTTTTTGCTCTTGTAATAGCTACATAGCAAAGGCGGCGCTCTTCTTCCAGTCTTGATTCATCCAGTAGAGAACGGGCGCTTGGGAAGACACCTTCATCCATCCCGGGAAGGAAAACGATTGGAAACTCGAGCCCTTTAGCGCTATGCATAGTCATGAGCGTGACCTTATCATCAGTTTCCTGATAATTATCCACATCGTTCACGAGAGCTACCTGCTCCAAAAATTCAGGAAGTCCTCCTTCGGGATGATTCGTCACAAAGTCCTTTGCCACAGAAAGCAGTTCGCCCAGGTTTTCTTCTCTGCTTTGTGCCTGAGGATCATCACTTTCCTGCAGTTGATTAAGATAACCGGTATCAGTCATAATTTTCTGGATCAGATCAAAAACACTCACTTCTGCAGAAGCATTCAGAAAATCAAAAATAAGAGCTGAAAACTTTTGAAGTTTCAATTGAGCTGATGCGGAAATAGACGAGCCTTCTACAGCCATGATACCTTCAAACATAGACATGCCGCCTTCATTGGCATAGTCCGTGAGCTTCTGTATCGTTGTGGCTCCTATCCCACGTTTGGGCACATTAATAATACGGGTAAGACTGATATTATCGCGAAAATTATTGATAACTTTAAGATATGCCATGATATCACGTATTTCCGCACGATCATAGAAACGGGTACCGCCAACCATAGTGTAAGCGATTCCTTTCTTTACCAGCATTTCTTCCAAAACGCGGGACTGTGCATTCATACGATACAGAACAGCCATATTTCCATACGGCTCATGTTCTTCCTCGTGTTTTTTCTTCATCACATTGACAATAAAGTCCGCTTCGTTATGCTCATCATCTGCTGTATACCATTGCAGTCTGCTCCCACCGCGTTTTTCCGTCCAAAGGATTTTGGATGGACGATCCGGATTATTGGCGATTACTGCATTGGCGGCATCCAGAATTGTCTGGGTAGAGCGATAATTCTGCTCCAGTTTTATGATTTTAGCGCGAGGATAATCAGATTTAAAATCCATAATATTTCTAAGATCAGCACCACGCCAGGAATAGATACTCTGGTCAGCATCACCGACTGCACAGATATTCTGCAATTTCCCAGTAATATATCTTGCCATCAGGTACTGGGCATGGTTCGTGTCCTGATATTCATCAATAAGAATATAATGGAACCTGTCCTGCCACCTTTTCCGTATAGTCTCATTTGCCAGGAGAGCTGTCGTAATAAAAAGCAGATCATCAAAGTCAAGAGCATTATTCTGTTTCATATGCTTGTCATATAAATCATAGCAGTCTGCGATTTTCTGATTATAAAAATTCTCTCCTGCTTCAGTACGGAAAGCTTTCGGGCTGAGAAGTCTATTTTTCGCTGAGGAAATGCTGCCCTGTACTGAATTGGGAGGAAACATTTTATCATCAAGATTCAATTCTTTTAAAACATTTTTGACAAGCTGTTTTGAATCGTCAGAATCGTAAATCGTAAATTTTTCGTTATAAGGTGGGAAATTATTAATTTCCCGGCGGAGAAAACGAACCCCGAAAGAATGAAATGTGGAAATCCAGATCTTATCTGCCTCCGGTCCCACAAGATTATGAACACGTTCCTTCATTTCTTTTGCAGCTTTATTTGTAAAAGTAATGGCAAGAATCTCCTGCGGACGAATCCCTAATTCAAGCATGTAAGCAATACGGCAGGTCAATGCCTTTGTCTTGCCTGAACCGGCACCAGCCATAATGAGCACAGGGCCATCTACCTGCTTTACAGCTTCCAGCTGACGATCATTCAATGTATTTAAAAAATCTGTCATTCTTTCTCCTTAGTAAAAGAAGAACTCATATATGACATCGTCATGTATGAGTTCTTCGGACAAAACAAATTATTCGCCATAAACCTTCAGAAGGAACGGAGTTACCTGTTTCTTTCTGGACATGACCTTCGGAAGATAAACGCAGCCATTTTCAGATTTTTTACCGAAAGCTTCTTCAACTGTTGCTTCAGCGCCATCCGTAAACCAAAGGAAAGTATCTTCAGCAAGAATATCTGTCACCATAAGGTAAGATGCGACATATCCCTTTTCTGCTTTTGTTGCTTCCAGGATTTTCATGATTTCTGGTTTTTTTGCATTGATTGGTTCTACATCCATTACAGAAATCTGACCACAGCTGAAAATTTTATCGCCCGCTTCAAATTCCTTGGTATCGTTATGAGCCAATTTTTCCGGCGGATAATCGGAAATATCAGCGCCTGCCTTCAGCATATCCATTCCATATTTTTCATAGTCCACCCCGGCAATTGCTGCCAATTCCTCAACTGCCTTTTTATCTTCTTCTGTGCAGGTCGGAGAACGGAAAAGCACGGTATCGGAAATGATGGCGGATAGCATCATACCCGCAACCGCTCTGGATGGTTTTACGCCATGAAGTTTATACAAACCATAAATCACGGTATTAACACATCCTAAAGGACGGACAAGGATGAAAATTGGAGATTCGGTTTCAAAATCCCCCAGACGATGGTGATCTACCAGTTCCAGAACGTCTGCATCTTTAATACCGTTTACGCACTGCTTGGATTCATTATGATCAACGAGAATGACTTTGTTTTTTTCATCATCTGGATTTTTTCTGGCTACTGTTTCAAGAAATTCCGGTGCTTCTACCTTAAAATAATCAAGTGCAAATGCGGTTTCCTTATTAATTTCTCCGGCCCTGGCAGCAACAGCATCAATTCCCATCTGCTTTTTAAGGTAAGAATATGAAATAGCAGCAGCAATGCTGTCTGTATCCGGGGACTTATGACCAATTACATATACTTTACTCATGGTATCGCTCCTTTAACCTAATGATGAGTTTTAAAATTTGCTTCCATCATTATACCATGAAGGATGATGGATTTTCATCTTATTCTTAAAGGCAATAAAATAATACGCATTAGAAAAGTCCCTCTGCCAAAGCAGGGGGACTTTCCCGTTTAATTCTTATTCAAATCTTTTCATTCTATGCGTAAGGGCACTGCTGCCATAGAACGCATCAGCATCAAGTTCTTCTTCAATCCTGAGAAGCTGATTATACTTCGCGACTCTTTCCGTACGTCCCGGAGCGCCGGTCTTGATCTGACCTGCGTTAAGTGCTACAGCTACATCGGCAATTGTAGTATCTGCAGTTTCGCCGGAACGGTGGGAAATAACAGCTGTATAGCCGCAGCGCTGAGCCATCTGAACTGCTTCAAACGTTTCAGTAAGTGTGCCGATCTGATTCAATTTAATCAGAATGGAATTGGCTACACCGGCATGGATGCCTTTGGAAAGACGTTTTGTATTGGTTACAAAAAGATCATCACCAACAAGCTGGACCTTCTGTCCAAGAGCATCCGTCAGTTTCTTCCATCCATCCCAGTCTTCTTCACCAAGACCATCTTCGATGGAAATAATCGGATATTCGTCAATCAGCTTTTCATAAAATTCAATCATGCCTTCCGCAGTCTTTGCGGTATGGTCCCCGGCCAGATGGTACAGACCATCATCACCAAGGAGTTCAGAAGCTGCCACATCAGTAGCAAGTACCACATCTTTCCCTGCGGAATATCCTGCTTTTTCAATAGCTTCACAGATGACTTCCATAGCTGCCTCATTGGATGGAAGATCCGGCGCATAACCACCTTCATCACCTACAGCGGTAGAAAGGCCTTTACCTTTCAATACGTTTTTCAGGGCATGATAGATTTCTGCACACATACGGAGTCCTTCGTGGAAACTTGGTGCCCCAACCGGCATAATCATGCTTTCCTGAATGTCAACATTATTATCTGCATGAGCACCGCCGTTCATGATATTCATCATGGGTACAGGCAGATTATGTGCATTAACACCACCAAGATACTGATAAAGGGGAAGTCCTGCTGATTCAGCAGATGCATGAGCCGCAGCAAGAGAAACACCAAGAATAGCATTAGCTCCAAGACGGCTCTTGTTTTCCGTTCCATCCAGATTGATCAGGATATGGTCCAGTCCCCTCTGGTCACTTGCATCCCATCCCAGGACAGCATCAGCGATCTCGCCATTTACATTGTTTACTGCCTTTAGTACACCTTTGCCATTGTAACGGTTTTTATCACCATCACGAAGCTCAGTCGCTTCAAACATGCCTGTGGATGCGCCGGAAGGAACGGCTGCTCTTGCAAATGTACCATCCTCCAAAACCATTTCCACTTCCACTGTAGGATTACCACGAGAATCCAGAATTTCTCTTGCGTGAAGATCAGTAATAACTGCCATGCTTTTTTATTCCTCCTGTTAATTTTATCATGAAACATGCCTTATCAGGCATTTCTGTATATAGCAAGGAACGATTCAGGGCTCAGGCTTGCTCCGCCTATAAGCCCGCCATCGATATCTTTTTCTTTCAGAAAATCAACAATATTATCAGCATTCACAGAGCCGCCATACAGGATACGCACTGTTTCAGCTGCTATTTTGCCAGCCGATTCTTCCACTGCTTTTCTGATAAAAGCAGAAATCTCCTCCGCATCCTCTGCGGTTGCTGCCCTGCCGGATCCTATGGCCCAGATAGGTTCGTAGGCAATGACGATTTTCCCAATCTCTTCTTTTTTTAGAAGTGTAAAAACAGCGTTGATTTCTTCACCAATCCGCTCTTGCGTTTTTCCTGCTTCCTTTTCCTCAAGTGTTTCTCCTACGCACAGAATAGGAACCAATCCCCGGTTCAGCACTGCCTGCACCTTCTGTGCCACGAATTCATCACTTTCACCAATAATCTTGCGGCGTTCCGAATGACCGCATATGACATAAGTGCATCCCAGGTCTTTCAACATGGTTGGTGAAATTTCGCCAGTAAAAGCCCCCTTCTCTGAAGGATACACATCCTGGGCCCCCCATTTGACCGATGAACGCTCCAGAAAGAAACGAGCCAGCGGGATATCCGTAAAAGGCGGACAGACGAGGAGTTCCACATTTTCTTTCATCTGGGCGTTGAAGTGTTTGAAAAATTTTTCTGCCTCAGTAACAGTCAGATTCATTTTCCAGTTTCCTGCAATCAGAGTCTGCCTCAAAAAGCATCACTCCTTATCTGCAAGAATGGCAACACCGGGAAGGACCATACCTTCCAGCATTTCCAACGATGCACCACCACCGGTAGAAACATGAGAGAATTTATCTCCTATTCCCAGTTGGTCCACGACAGATGCAGATTCACCGCCACCAATAACGGTAGTTGCTTTAAGATCTGCCATGGCTTCTGCAATAGCAAATGTACCCCTGGAGAAAGGTTTCATTTCAAATACGCCCATTGGCCCATTCCATACAACAGTCTTCATTTTCTTCAAAGTTTCCACATAAAGCTCAATGGTTTTAGGCCCGATATCCAGTGCCATCCAGGGATCCCCGAATTCTTCCGCAGAAAGCACTTTTGTCTTTGCGTTTTCAGAGAAAGAATCACCTGCCATAAAATCAACCGGAAGCATGATTTCAGAGCCCATATCACGGGCTTTTTTCATAAGATTGCGGGCAAGGTCAAAACGATCCCGGTCCTGCAGGGACTGACCCATATCATAACCCTGAGCCGCCACGAACGTATTGGCCATACCGCCGCCGATAAGAATGACATCTGCTTTTTCCATCAGGTTTGCAATAACCTGAATCTTGTCACTGATTTTAGCTCCACCGATAATAGCTGCAAACGGTCTCTCCGGCTGTTCAATAACTCCATCAAGGAAGTCAATTTCTTTTTTCAAGAGAAGTCCGGAAACCATGGGCATCACATGACCTACGCCAACAACCGATGCATGAGCACGATGAGATACACCAAAGGCATCGTTAACCGCAAGATCACAGCCTTCCACAAGTTCTTTAACAAAATCGGGATTATTCTTTTCTTCTTCTTTATGGAAACGGAGATTTTCAAGCAGAAGTATCTGTCCAGGTTCCAGTCCTTTTTTCAGTGCTGCTGCTTTTTCGCCGATGCAGTCATCCGCAAAAAGCACTTCCCGGGAAAGGATTTCGGAAAGGCGGACTGCCACAGGTGCTAAGGAAAGTTCCTTATTGACTACTCCTTTTGGCCGTCCCATATGGCTTGCAAGAACAATCGCCGCCCCATGATCGATGAGGTACCGAATAGTTGGAACAGTAGCACGGATACGGCGGTCATCAAGGATATGACCTTCCTTGTCATGTGGAACGTTATAGTCCACACGGACATACACGGTCTTCCCTTCCGGGCTTAAATCATAAATGGTCTGCTTGTTCATAATCAGAGTCCTTTCGAAGCTACGAACTTAACTAGGTCAATAATCCTCATGGAATACCCCCATTCATTGTCATACCAGGCAATGACTTTGACCAGATTGCCATCCATCACCATGGTCAGGAGGCTGTCAACTGTAGAGCTTACATCCGTGGTCTTGAAGTCACTGGAAACCAGTGGTTCATCAGTATAAGCAAGAATGCCCTTAAGTTCACCTTCAGATGCTTCTTTAAGAGCAGCATTTACTTCTTCTTTTGTCACGTCTTTTCCAAGTTCCGCCACCAGGTCAACAAGGGAAACATCCGGGGTTGGTACACGAATAGCAAGGCCATTTAACTTCCCCTTCAAATCGGGGATAACGATACCGATAGCCTTTGCTGCACCGGTAGATGTCGGAATGATATTTTCAGCAGCAGCCCTTCCTCTTCTGGCATCTTTCTTATGAGCTTTTTCCAGAATGGCCTGATCATTGGTATAGGAATGAACCGTAGTCATAAGTCCTCTCTTAATGCCGAATTTTTCATGAAGCACTTTAACTACCGGTGCAAGACAGTTAGTGGTACAGGATGCATTGGAAATGATATTATCTTTTTCAGGATCATAGGTTTCTTCGTTGACCCCCATGACAATGGTAGCATCATCATCCTTACCCGGAGCAGTGACGATAACTTTTTTCACAGTTCCTTTAATATGTTTTCCAGCACTCGCCTTATCTTTCAGTTTACCCGTAGATTCAACAACGATCTCCACTCCATACTTACTCCAGTCCAGATTTTCAGGATCACGGTCATGGAACACATGAACCCGCTTCCCTTCGATAATCAGGTCTTCGCCGTCAATTTCCACTTTCTTGTCAAGCCGGCCATGAACCGTATCATATTTCAGAAGATATTCAGCAGTTTCCACACCGCTTGGATTGTTGATAGCCACTACTTCCAGATCATCCCGATCAAGCATTCCACGGAATACCAGTCTGCCAATTCTGCCAAATCCGTTAATACCGACTTTTGTCATGATTTCCTTTACCTCCTGTTTTCTGACTGCACGGCGGCTGTTAAACGTAATATTTCTTTCCCCGCACCTTCGTCAGTAATAAGAACACCTCTAAAACCTGCTCTTGCCATAGCAAGAATAGCTGCTCCCCTGCTTTTGCCCCCTGCTGCGATGAGCACACAGGAAATGGATGATATATCTTCCCGGGAAATACCGGCATTATAGAACCGATAGAGCACTTTCCCGTTAATATCCGCATAAATTCCTAATGCTTCTCCTGCCGCTTTTTCTTCCGTCAGTCTTTTTCTCACATCGAAAGGAAGTTCAGGCCAGCGGAAAGGCGCATTGGGTATATCGATACCGGTTAAAAGAATTTTCACTTCCGATACCATTTTTTCTACCTGCCGCACCCGTGGCAGTTCACTCCTGATTTTCAGAAAAAGTTCTGGACTGATACCGTCTGGAATCTGCAGCATATGGTAACGTCCACCAAACTTTTCAGCCATCCGGGCTGCCACGAAATCGGGCACATATTCCATCTGCATGCCTGATCCACCCCGGGCGGGAACAATATCCACATTCATATGCAGCGAAGGCAGTGCTTCCGCAATTCCGGCCAGAATCTTTCCTCCGCTGACAGCGGTGACATCACCATCCCGGATTGTCCGGAGAAGAATCATGGCCGCTTCCTGACTGATTTTCTCACTAATCTCATCGGAATCATCAGAATTTCCGCGAACAACCACTACTCTCTTCATAGACAAGACGGAAGACAGGCGTTTTTCCATATCTGAAAGAGCCGGTGTCTTTTGAAAATATGGTGCCAGCGGCCCGATGAAAGACTCCCCTTTCGGAGTCAGTGTAATACCGGAATGACGGGAAAATAAAAGGCCGGCCTTTTCCATTTTTTCGATATGTTTTCTCACCGTGCTTTCAGGGAGTTTCGTCTGCACCGAAAGAAGATGCCTTCCAACGGGCTGCATATCATGAATCTGGCGAAGAATTTCATACCGTTCCTGTGCTTCTACTATCATTTCCGGAAGGAGAAGCATCATTAAGGAATCTTCTTTCACCAATATCCCTCCCATTAGTCAGAAAACAAACAGAACCAGCCGGGCTTTACCTTTTACAGTATATCACGCCTTGTTTAATACTACAACATCTGTAAAATCTTATATAAATAAGTATACTCTTTTTGGTATATTGTGTAGTTATATGGAAAACATATCCACGGAATGTCTAACAGGTATTCTCTTTTTGCTGTAAAATACTGAATTTCATTTCTTAAAAAGTAAACGCCAATGTGGCTGAATCAGGTTTAAATAGTGAATCGATGAATTATTATCATTATATAACGGAAATCGAATGCTTTCTCAGAATAAGTATTTCTACTTTATCCCAAAAGTTCGCCAGATTGATCAAATCCGATGAAAGCCGGAAATTTTAACCTGTCGGGAAAACTTATTTCTTAACGGACAGGTTCAATTTCTGTATAATAAGATAAAGAAGATGAAGTTCTGATCTAATCATTATTTTACAACGTTGGGAGGAAACTATGGCGTGGAAAACAGGAATTACACGATTATTGTCCATTGATTATCCCATCATTCAGGGAGGGATGGCTTATATTTCCGACGGACTCCTGGCTGCAGCCATGGCCCATACAGGCTGCGCAGGTGTCATCGCCTCCGGAGGATTTTCAACAGATCAGGTTCTTGAAGAAATACGAAGAGCTAAAGACATCCTGGGCCCCGGAAAGACATTTGGCGTCAATCTGATGCTCCAGATGCCGAACAAAGATGACGTGGCCCAGGTGATCTGTGATGAAAAAGTTCCTTTCGTGACCATAGGGGCAGGAAACCCGGTGCCCTGGCTGGAGCCTTTCCACCATGCCGGAGTCAAATGCATTCCTGTAGTCCCCAATGTAAAACTTGCAAAAAGAGTACAGGATGCCGGAGCGGATGCACTGGTCGTGGAAGGAATGGAAGCCGGAGGCCATGACGGAAAAATCACGCTCATGGCACTTCTTGAAAATGTACTCCCTGAAATAGAGATTCCCGTCATTGCGGCAGGAGGGATTGTGGATGGCCGGGGTATTGCGGCAGCCCTCGTTATGGGTGCTTCCGGAGTCCAGATGGGGACCCGTTTCATGCTTGCTGAAGAATGCCGTCTCCACCCCAATGCAAAAAAAGCGCTCATCAACGCTCAAGATACAGATTCCACGGTCACCGGATTCACAACAAAAGACAGTGTCCGGGGTCTCAAAAACAGTTTTTCCGAGAGATACCTGAAAGCAGAATATAGCGGTGCCCCCCTCTCCGAATTAATCGAAATGGCAAAAGGAACTACCAGATTGGCTGCAGTGGACGGGGATACAGATAACGGATTTGTTCTGGCAGGTATGTCCCTTACCCATCTGACGAAAATACAGCCGGTGGAAGAAATCGTGGAAGAATTGATTTCCACCACGGAAAACTGTCTGGCCCGGGCACCTCATCTGATCTGATTTCCCTGCTTAAACATAAAAAAATCCTTCTCCCGTTTTTATGGAGAAGGATTTTTTATGCATTAAATTTTGAAACTGAATTTTTCAACAAGTCTCGCAAGCTTCAGACCGATTTTCGGCACTCCCTGAACATCTTCCGGCTTGACTGCACGGATCAGGACTATGGCAATAAGGTAAACAAGACCACCCGCCATAATGGCGATGAGAGTTGCCAGGGTATTGCTGTGGATGAAGCCTTCAATCCCATGGTATATAGCCAGTACGGCCGCACCCATGATACCGGCTGCCACAAACAGTTTGACCGTATGAATGATATCCATCATATAATGACGGAATTTGTAAAGGAAAATCAGATTCAAAAGGGCGGCCACGCCAAAGTCGGCATTCGTTGCCCAGGCTGCCCCGATGACTCCCCAACTTGGTAATGCCGTCAGATTCCAGGAAAGGAATACTTTTACACAGGCTGAAGCCACCATATTCAGAAATGGAATGGCTGTCTTTCCCATGCCCTGAAGGACTCCGGTAGTAACCTGCTGCACGCCGAGCAGGAATACGCCAAAACTCATGACCGCAATGCAAGGACCTGCATCTGGTGTCGCATAGAGCATGGCAGAAATAGGAGTGGCAATCACACACATGCCTACAAAAGCAGGAATCGTAATAAGATTTGCCAGACGCATGGCTGTATCAGTTCTTTTCATGACCACATCGCCTTTGTGCTGGGCAACTGCTTCAGAAATGACAGGCACCAGACTGGCCGCCAGAGAGGCAGTCACAATTGTGGGCATATTGACAAGGGCTGTTGCCATACCGGTAAGATAGCCAAAAAGAGTTGTTGCCTCTTCTACAGCAAATCCCGCCACTTCAAGTCGTCTAGGTACGATGAAAAGATCGATATTGGAAACGATAGGAAGCATGATATTGGCAAGGGATACAGGGATAGCAAGAACCAGCAGTCTTTTTATGATGTGAAGGGCACTCTGCGGTTTAATGGAAGAATCCTGCTGCCCAGCGAGCTCTTTTCTCCAGTTTCTGGTCATATAATAGAAAACAATCAGTACCAGTATACCGGTAAAAGCGCCCGGAGCGGCTCCGAAGGTTGCGCCGGCAGCGCCAAATTCAAGTCCTGATGGCAGGAGAATGATGGCAAAAGCAATCATGGTCACTACCCGGACAATCTGTTCAATGATCTGGGATACAGCCGTAGGTGTCATGAGCTGAAGCCCCTGGAAATAACCGCGAAGGGTTGCCAGAAGAGTCGCACAGAAAACGGCCGGTGAAAGAGCCAGGAGGGACCAGTAGGCCCTTGGGTCACGAACTATTCCTGTATCTACGAGCCAGCCTGCACCAAAGAAAAGAAGGCAGCTGAAGAAGAGTCCTGTCAGAATCAGGGCCACCATAGAAATACGGAATACTTTCTGTCCGCCAAAATAGTCATTCACCGCATTTCGCTCGGCCACCATGATAGAAATAGCAACGGGAAGACCGGCAGAAGATACGGAAAGGCAAAGCAGGTAGATGGGATAAGCCATCTGGTAAAGCCCGATACCTTCTCCGCCAAGGAGCCGTGACAGATAAATACGACTGAAGGCACCGATGAACTTGACGATGATTCCTGCCACAGTCAGGATCAGGGCCCCCTGAATGAATGAATTTTTACGCATTTTTCACCTGTTTTAAAATCAAAGATTTGAGATACAGCTCATATAGTCATATCAGATTTACAGGAAATTGTAAAGTTTTATCCTGTATTTTCTTTGTACCATTATTAAATGATTCATGAAATCTGTCAAAATGGAAATCTCTCTATTTTACCCTTACCTTTTTCACTTCGGAGTAAAGTTCATCAATAAAGGAAGAAATCAACGTCATGGTATCTTCAGGTATGCCTCTCTTATTAATACTAAACTTTGCCGGACTGCCGGGAAGAATCCTGATATTAGGGAGCCATTCTTTGGGAAGAAGCATTGGATTCCAACCCCGCATAGGTTCTTCGTCAGCCCAGGTAATGATGAAATTCGCTCCACCATCAAGGATGCTGCCTATACCGAGAAGTCTTGCCTTTACGCGGATTCTGGAAATACTTAAAAGTTTTTCCACCGGTTTTGTGGGTGAGCCAAAGCGGTCAACCACCTCATCGATCAAGTCAGACAGGGACTTCTCATCTTCCACAGAAGCCAGACGGCGGTAGATTTCCATTTTCTGTTCCTCATCGGAAATATAAGTACTGTCAAGGTACGCATCCTGCCGGAATTCGATGGTTGTGTTTGGCAGTTTTCTCGGAATGGACCTGTTTTCTCTCTTGAGCCGTAGCCTCTCCACCGCCTCTTCAAGCATGGAACAGTAAGTGGCAAACCCGATGGCAGCGATATTTCCATGCTGCGCCGATCCCAGAAGATTGCCGGCACCCCGGATTTCCAGATCCCTCATGGCCACTTTGAAACCGCTCCCCAGTTCAGTGAATTCCCGAATCGTATCCAGCCTTTTTTCTGCTACTTCCGAAAGTATTTTCCCTTTTCGGTAAAAGAACCAGGCTCTTGCGATTTTTTCAGACCGGCCAACGCGGCCCCGCATCTGATAAATCTGGGAAAGTCCCATCCTGTCAGCATCATAGACAAGCATGGTATTCGCATTGGGCTGGTCAAGACCATTTTCAATCAGTGTCGTACAAAGGAGCACATCATACCGGCCTTCATAGAAATCAAGCATAACCTGCTCCAGCCGGGTTCCATCCATGCGGCCATAGGCAATGCCGATAGTTACGTCTTCCGGAAGTATTTCCCGGAGCTGTTCATACATGGCAGGCATGGTCTCGATGCGATTATAAATAAAGTAAGTCTGTCCTCCCCTTTCCTTTTCGCGAAGAATGGCATCTTTCACGATACGGCTGTCGTATTCAGTCACATAGGTCTGGATGGCATGACGGTTCAGGGGCGGTGTAGTGATCGTTACCATATCTCTCACACCGGTAAGACTCATGTGGAGAGTACGGGGAATCGGGGTGGCTGACAAGGTCAGCACATCAATCCCGGAAGACCAGGATTTCCATTTTTCTTTCTGCACTACACCAAAACGCTGCTCTTCATCCACCACAAGAAGGCCAAGCCTCTTGCAGACAACTTTTTTATTAAGCACGGCATGGGTACCGATGATGATATCCAGCTCACCAATTTCCAGTTTCCGAAGAATTTCTTTTCTCTCTTTAACAGATGTAAAACGGTTCAGGACTGCCAGATTCACGCCGAAGCTATCCATACGATCTTTGAAATTCTTGTAATGCTGGGCTGAAAGTACCGTAGTCGGACAAAGTACCATAGCCTGATAACCACTCATGACACACTTGAACACAGCCCGCATTGCTACTTCTGTCTTCCCGAATCCCACGTCGCCGCAAAGCAGCATATCCATGGGAACGGGCCGTTCCATGGCTTTCTTGATGCTTTCGATCGCCGTCAGCTGGTCTTCGGTCTCCACAAAAGGAAAGGTATCTTCAAATTCTCTCTGTTCCGGCCCGTCCGGTGCAAAGGCAATACCCTGTGTAATTTCGCGGCGGGCATATATATCAAGAAGCCTTTCTGCCAGTTCTTCAATGGATTTTTTCGCTTTGGACCGGATTTTTTCCCAGTGAGCTTCTCCCATTTTGCTTAGGGTCGGCACGCCCCCTTCAGGGCCGATGTATTTTTCAAGGGTCGTGATTTGTTCAACCGGCAGGAAAAGTTTATCTGATCCTGCATACTGGATGGCAATGTAGTCACGATGAATTCCGGATAATTCAATCGTACGGATGCCAAGATATTTGCCGATACCATGAACATCCTGTACCACATAATCTCCGATGTTTAAATCAGAGAAATAACGGATCTGCCTTCCTTTTCCAGCGCGGCGGGTCCGGCGGATTTTCTGCCTTCCCAAAATGTCTCCCGAAGTGAAAACAGCCAGTTTTTCATCAGGCAGCTCAAATCCCCGGGAAAGAATACCATTGACCAGGGAAACCGGTCCATCATTGGACCCGACAGAGAAAGAGACTTCATTATCCTTAAGGATTCCTTTTAACTCCTCTTTTTCGGAGGGTCTGGGGACAATGAAAAGGACCTGCCATTCTTTTTTCAGATAAGATTTCAGGTCTTCTATAAAGACAGGAATCTGGCGCTGGTAATTCGTCATGGTTTGGCCACGCCAGACGTGAACCAGAGGATGAGGAAAACCTGTCAGTTCCCTGTTCAGAAGGGAAAGAATGATTTCCCGGTTCTTCCCGCTTCTCCCCAGATGGACCACATCTTCCCAGGCAGAAACTTTAGTTCTGTTTTCTTTTTCCTCCCGGAAATAGCGCCGCAGGTTTTCTTCGGACCGCTGAGGCTCATCGTAAATAAGAAGTCCCTTCGTCAGATAGGAAAAAAGCAGTGAATCCTTTTCCCCTTTCGGCGAAAGGGGAAGAATATCCGCCCGGTCCAGTTCCTGGATGGAACGCTGGGTATCTTCGTCAAAGAACCGGATGCTGTCCACTTCATCGCCCCAGAGTTCGATACGGAGCGGATGGGCAGCATTGATCGGATACACATCCACAATATCTCCGCGCAGTGCAAAATGACCACTTCTCTCTACCTGGTCCACCCGCTCATAGCCCGCAAGGACAAGACCACTTGCCAGATCATCCCGGTCATATTCTTTTTCTTTTTCTATGGAAATCAGTGAATGCTTCAGGTCATCCGGATTGATGATTTTCTGTGCAGCTTCTACCGCTGTAGCAAGTATGACGGCTTTTTCCCCGGTAACCATGGCCGAAAGAGCACGCATGCGGTCACGAAGCCGTTCCGAACCGGAAAAGGCGACCTGAAAACCGGCCTCCTCCACTACAGGGAATGGATAAATTTCTATATCCGGAGCAAAGAAGGCAAGATCTTCTTCCCATCGGAAAATATCCTTCGTTTCCGGGACGATGATGACCGCCTGATGACAGGACTTCAAAGCTGCTGATGCAGAAAGAGCTTTAGCAGCATCAGAAATACCGGTAATCATTTCTATATTCTTATTTTCCTCAAGAATCCCGTTTTTATGAAAAAAAGAAAATATTTTTTCAGTAAGAGCCGGACCGGCTGTACTGTCATTTTCAAAAGATTCGGGTCTTGCCCCTGTCATGGCTGCCCTGACACCGGAAAGGGATGACTGTTCATTAATTCCCATTTTCATACTCCTTTCCTTTTGTGCATTCTAGTTTCACTTCATCATAACCATGAAGCGAAAGGATTCTTTCATGAATTCCTTCCCTCTGGAAGGTAAATTCCGGCAGGATTTCCTCCATGGGGACCAGCACAAAAGGCCGCTCCCAGAATAAAGGATGCGGCAATTGAAGATATTTGGTATCTCGCCTTTCATATTCATTATATATCAGATCCAGGTCCAGCGTCCTGGGCCCCCAGTGGACTTTTCTCACCCGGCCCATTTCCTTTTCCGTAAGAAGGAGGAAGGTCAGAAGCTCTTCCGGTGAATCTTCCCAGTGGATCAGGGCAGCTGCATTCAGAAAATCGGGCTGATCCGTTTTCCCCCAGGGTTTTGTCCTGTAAAAGGAAGACAGCTTCAGCAAGCTGAGTTTGGGATGGGCGGTAAGCTTCCTCAGGGCAGCCCGTAGGATTTCTCCGGAATCTCCAAGATTTGATCCCAGGGAAATAATATAATCGTTTTTATTCATCGTAGTCTGATAGAACTCCGTACATCATTCCAGCGGGGTTCTATTCTGTTTACCTTTCCTTACTGAGTGTAACAGAAACATCATCCAGGATTCCCGGAATCGGCGATCCCGGCTTATGGACTGTGGTCGTCACCTTGTAAACTTTGGGAAATGTAGACAGGACATCGTCATTGATAATACCTGCCAGTTTCTCAAGCAGTTTGAAGGGCCCCCCTTCTGCGCGTCTTTTCACAAGCTCATAAACTGCCACATAATTGACCGAATCTTCAAGATTGTCACTTTCTCCCACTTTCGAAAGATCCAGTTCCATTTCCATATCTATATAAAACCGCTGGCCCAGTTTCGTCTCTTCCGGTTCATCACCGTGATAGCCGAAGAAGGCCATTCCTGTCAGTCTGATACAATCCATAAAAAGCCTCCTGTTACTGATTTATGCTTCGAAGAGCATCCCATACTTTCAGAGCCCGGGCCGTCATTCGTACATTATGAACCCGGAAAATGGTACATCCCTTTTCCGCCCCAAAGAGATTAACTGCAGCTGTACCTTCATCCCGTTCTGCCGCCGGAAGGTCCAGGATGGAACCGATAAACCGTTTGCGGCTTACCCCCAAGAGCCAGGGACAGGGGAAAAAATGAACAAGTTCATCAAGCCGGGAAAGGACTACCATATTCTGTTCTGCAGTCTTCCCGAAGCCAATTCCCGGATCCAGAATGATATTTTCTTCCCTGACACCAGCTTTCAATGCGATTTCAATGGATTTCTCAAAGAAATGCTTCATACTTTCCAGGATATCTTCTTCATAATCATGATTTTCCCTGTTATGCATAAGGATAACGGGCACATCAAAAGATGCGGATACGGATGCCATACTGCCATCATCCTGCTGAAATCCCCAGATATCATTGACCATATGGGCCCCGGCGGAAAGCGCTTTTTCCATGGTTTCATAATGGTAGGAATCAATGGATACAGGGACACGGCTTTCTCTCAATACGGAGGGAAGAAAAATCATAAGCCTTTTTATTTCTTCTTCTGACGTAAGGGGGAGAGAGCCGGGACGGGTGGATTCCGCACCCACATCAATCATGGCAGCCCCTTCTTCTATCATGGCATGGGTGTGGGAAATGGCTTTTTCCGGACTGTTCCAGTTTCCTCCATCAGAGAAGGAATCGGGTGTCACATTGAGAATCCCCATCACCAGGGACTTGTCACCAAGGGAAAGTTTTTTCCCATCCTTCCACTGATAATTGCGAACCGGTCGTTTCATTTTCAAATCCCCTTTTCGGAATATTTTTAGAGTACTGCCCCATTATAACACGAACAGAAGCCTTAAGCCCTGCAAAGCCAACAAAAAAAGCGGTACTACACCGCTTTCTTGTGCACGACGATCATTGAGGAGTATGATCAGTCCGCAGCCGGATTGATAATCAGGGAAATAATCATCAATAGAGCCGGATGGATAAACCATCCCATGGCATTTCCTCCATGTATTTTTATTATACATGATTTTTATAAAAAATCCACTGAAAAGAGAAGAAATTTATAAAATTCTCTTTGTTCTTTATTTTTTCAATTATCTTATGGAAAACCGGCTAACTGCCCCATAAGTCATTCTCACATGCCCGTAATGAGTTTCTGGAGAAGGGGCACCATGCCGGCCGCTTTGTCCTGCGCCTCCTCCAGATCATGAAAAACAGCTTTCCAGTATATCAGGTATTTGGCATCTTCTGCGCCAAAGAGCCTTCTCATGCAGCTCCTGAAGCATTCATCGCCCCGTTCCTCATAATTATAGATCCTGCTGCAGCGAGCTTCCATCTTCATATAATTCTGTCTGATATCTACTGTATAGTCCATGGTTTTCTTCAATTCCACAAGGGACGAGCAGACGAGCCGGGAAAAAAGGCCGAATTCTTCCGGAGCTTCACCTACCTGGACCATATCCAACCGGGAAAGGATATCCTTAACCGTACCCACAATGGAATATCCCCGATCGATTATGCCTCTGACGAGGTCCAGTTCGCCGGGATTTTTATAAGTCTTATACATTTTCTCCGTCAGTCGGCCGTGACTGTCCCTGCAGATTCTTTTGATTTCAGATACCCTTTTATATCCTTCGGAGGGATCCATATGTCCTTCTGCCACTTCATTCAGGACCATGCCGGCTTCGCTGATAGATTTAACGAATTCCCGAAGGGCTTCAAAAAATTTATCTTCCTTACTCATGAATTTCTCCTTGGTTTCAATATCCTTATTTCATACTTTATTCATTTTAACATATTTAAATGAAAGGAACAGGCCTGTGGAAATATTTCACAAGAAAAAGCGCCCCGGAAGGAAGGCGCTTTCTCATAAGGTTCACTTTTTAGAGTTCAATGGTTTCACCCGGTTTTACAATAATGACATCGATACCCTTCGCGGCAGCCGCTTTTTTGAAATCCTCCGCATTCTGGGCTATAACCGGCCAGGTGTTGTAGTGAAGAGGAATCACGTGCTTTGCCTTGAGGAATTCTGCCGCCAGCAGCGCGTCTTCCGGTCCCATGGTGTAATTATCGCCAATGGGCATGATTGCGTAATCAATATCAAAAAGTTCTCCAAAGAGTTTCATATCCCCAAAGAGAGCCGTATCCCCGGAATAGTAAACGGTAGGACCTTCATTGAATTTGATGATGAATCCGCAGGGAATGCCGCCTGCTGCACCGCAGCTATGCCAGGCCTGGACCATTTTCACAGTTCCGAAATCCGCTTTGAACTGTCCCCCCAGGTTCATGGGCTGGAAATTGGATACGGAATCGGAGAAAAGGCTGATGACTTCCGGAATAGCGACTACCAGTGCCCCGGTGCGGAGCGCGATTTCATTGGCATCACCAAAGTGATCGCCATGAGCATGGGACAAAAGGATATATTCACATCTGACTTTATCTGCCTTCACTGCCGCCTGACTGTTTCCTGTGAGGAAGGGATCGAAAAGAAGTCTTTCATTCCCCGTATCGATTTTAAAGCATGCGTGTCCTAAAAATGTGTACTTCATCGTAATTCCTCCTTAAATCATATAATCCAGCCGGCAGCACCGGCATAACAGCTGAAATCACTTGTTTTTTCTGGCCATGATTTCTTTGACTACCCGCTGGGCCACATCAGCGATGGTTATTCCCCGTTTCATACTGGTCTGCTGCATGCGGCGGTATGCATCCTCTTCCGTAATATGATAATAATCCATAAGCAGGCCTTTAGCCCTGTCCACAATCTTACGGGCAGCCAGTTCCCGCTCCATATTTTTAACCCGGTCTACCATATCCCGTTTCAGGCGGTACTGACTGACCGCAATCTGAATGGCAGGAAACAATGTTTTTTCTTCCACCGGCTTCATGACATAACCAAATACCATAGATTTCTTTGCCTTTTCAATCATATCCTCATCGCCAAAAGCCGTCAGGAGTACAACCGGGGCCAAATTATCATGGGCAATCATTTTGGCAGCCTGGATACCGTCAAGGCGGGGCATTTTCACATCCAAAATGACTAAATCCGGATGTTTTTCCTTTACCAGATCCAGAGCCTCCACGCCATCTGATCCAACTCCTACCACCTCATGACCCGACTCTTCCAGCATTTCTTTCAAATCCATGGAACTCAATGATTCATCGTCTGCAATTACAATTCTATATCGTTCTGCCATTTTACCCCTCCATTAATGATATAGGACAGTAAATATCTGCCACCACGAATCCGCCTTCATTCTGTACGGAAAACTTCCCTTTAAGTTCGATCTCAGCCAGGTTCCTTACAATCTGAAGCCCCAGATTGAAGGTTCTGGTACTGAAATCTTCAGGCAGCGGATTTCCATCATTCCTGATATACACGTGAATCCAGGTCCCTTCGATTTTTGTTCCTACCGTAAGGCTGCCCTTTTCCTTATCCCGAAACCCATGATCAATAGCATTATGAATCAGTTCATTAGTCGCAATAGCTAAAGGAACCGCTTTCTCGGAATCCACAATGAGTCCCCGTCCTGTCTTTTCCCGGAGGATTGTCACCGGAATAAGAGCAAGACTGTCTACCGATAATTTTGTGATTTTATCCAGCAGTATATCCAGATCTATTTTATCACCACTCTGATTGGCAAGGATATCGTGAATCTGGGAAATGCCAAGAATCCTGCTTACCGCCCTTTTCAGGGCCTCTTTTGTATCTTCGTCCTTTGCTCTCCTTGCCTGCATTCGAAGCATTCCCGCAATCGTATTCAGACTATTCTTTACCCTGTGGTGAATTTCTTTTATAACGGAGTCCTTGACGAGAATCTGTCTTTCTTTTTCCCTGATAGCAGTCACATCTGTCAGAACCAGGACAGTCCTTGACACCCTGCCGCCGGAAATGATGGGGAGTCCCCATGCGGAGAGAGTCATATTTTCAGACACCTCATCGCCATAGGCCGGGCGTCCCGTTTTCATGACTTTTTCTACAAGAGGAAAATGGACAATGGTATGCCCTACAATTTCCCGCTTCTCTACCGCTTCCTTATCAAGAACAAAGTACAGGTCATCAGCCATATCATTGGCATAAATGATGCGTCCCATGGAATCCAGCACAATCATTCCATCCTGCGGGCGTATGCTGTAATAATCAGCTGTGCTGAAAGGTACCTGAAGAGCCAGATTGGCTGTATCCGTAAGTACCTGCTGCTGCCGAAGGGAATTTGACAGGAAGCAGACTGCAGCAAAAGGCTGACCGGCATTATCAACTACCGGATACGCAGTAGCCGCTACCTCCAGTCCCTGATCAAGCCTTTTACGGCCTACTACTTTTCTGCCAGTGGTAAATACATTTTCTATGAGTGCCAGTTCCCCTTCCATAAATGTATCCCCAGATCTGAAAAATGTAGATCCATGTGTATAGGAAGGCTTCACCGCTGTCAGTATGACAGAAATATCGTTATTTTTCCCTCTGGCGCATAAATAAACCTGGTTTCTGGAAACATCGCTGGCCAATTGAAGCGCCGCCTGCATATGATCCAGTATTTTTGCCTGTACGTCGGTCAAATTTGTCGTATCACGAACCAACGTATAAAGTTGGCTCATTTCCAATCCCCGTGTCTGCATAAAGAGCCTCCCATCCTCCCCGATTCTTCAGAGAATAATCAGAGACTGATCTGGTCTGCCAAAAATGGCAGACGTGGGTCAGCGTTCAGATTCATGGATGCATAATTGCCGGCAAGCGCCATATAATAGGCTCTGCAGCCAATCATGGCTCCATTGTCAGTGCAGAGCACCGGATCTGGCCGACACATGCGGATTTTCCGTTTATCACATTCCGCCTTCAGTGTTTTACGCAGACCGCTATTTGCTGCTACACCCCCTGCAAGAGCTATCGTCTTTAATCCTGTCAGATCACTGGCCTTCATTGCTTTTTCTACCAGCACTTCAACCACCGCCTTTTGGAAAGAGGCAGCGATATCATTATAATTCACTTCAATTTTTTTCATCTTCGCCGTATTAAGATAATTGATTACAGCTGATTTCAGCCCACTAAAAGAAAAATCAAAGTTGTGTTCCTTACCAAGTCCCATAGGAAAGGTTACGGCATCAGGATTTCCATCCTGTGCCAGCCGGTCGATATGGGGTCCGCCCGGATAGGGATACCCCATGACCCTTGCGATTTTATCAAATGCTTCTCCTGCCGCATCATCCCTGGTCTGTCCAAGCAGCTGGAAAGTATTGTAATCTTTTACGATGACAATCATGGTATGACCGCCGGAAACGACAAGAGACAAAAATGGAGGTTCCAGATCAGGATACTGGAGAAGATTCGCAAAGATATGGCCTTCCATATGATTGACCGCAATCAGAGGTTTATCTAGTGCCCAGGCTGCCGCTTTGGCTGCAGCTACGCCTACCAGAAGAGCTCCCACGAGTCCCGGTCCCTGGGTGACTGCAATGGCATCCATATCCTGCCAGGTGCAATGGGCTTCTTCCAAAGCTTCAATGGCTACGGGAAGCACATCTTCAATATGGTGACGGGATGCGATTTCCGGCACCACTCCGCCAAATTTCTTGTGAATCGGTACCTGTGTGGAAATCACATCAGAAAGGATTTTCCTCCCATCCTCGATGACCGCGCAGGATGTTTCATCACAACTCGATTCAAAGGATAATATTTTCATAATGACTCCTTATATTTCACGGGACATAATATAGCCGTCCTCTCTGGGAAGGTCATATACCCCTTTCCGCACCCCCAGGGAGCGGAAATTATATTTCTTATAGAGTGCCAGGGCCGAGCTGTTGCTGACCCGGACTTCCAGAAATATGGTTTTCATATTTCTGGCTTTGCATTCTTCCAGTCCTCTTTTCAGGATGGCCTCGGCATACCCCCGTTTCCTGCATTCCGGACGAACACCAATATTGACTAGCTGTCCTTCGTCCACCACGAACCAGAAGCAGCCATACCCCACGACCTCACCGTTCAGGTCAGCCACAAAATATTCACTGTGGTCCCCCTCCATGTCATGAGCAACGGTTTTCCTCCTCCAGGCATCTGGAAAACAGAGGGTGCCTATTTCATAAATGCTGTCCGTATCTTCGGCGGATGCCGGACGAATCAGGACTCCGGATGCCTTTTCTCCCATAATACTTCTGCCTCACTTCGACGAATATAGTTGGGAAGAATGCTCAAAGGATTATCTATCCTGCCGGATTTCAATTTCCCAAATCCTGCAAGAGCCACACTCCCTGCCCTGGAGAGACGGCTGTGAGGAGGGGCAGGCATTATGCCTGCCGCGAGCAGTTTGTCTTTATATTTATCGGCACATTCTCCCACGGCAATAAGCGGGCCACCATGTTTGACGGCTGCCGCAATGACTTCATCGATGGGCGCCACTTCTTCTTTTTCTTCCTGCCACATTTCATCAAATGCGCCATAGAGGGCTGCATACACATTTCCTCTCTGGGCATCCAGAAGAGGAAGGATAAATGCCCGGGCGCCGGCCATATTCCAGGCCAGGGCTTCCAGGGTATCCACTCCCATCAGGGGCACTTTCCATATATAGGAAGCCATTTTTGCAGTAGCAAGGCCGATCCGGAGCCCCGTAAATGACCCGGGACCGACAGATACAGCAATGGCTTCGATTTCACTTTTGGAAACACCCGCTTCCCTCATCATCGTATCCATATGGGGGATGAGCTGTTCGGAATGAGTCAATTTTCTCTGAACTGTCCATTCGGCGACCAGCCGGTCTTCCTCTGCCAGGGCACAGCTTAATACCAGTGATGATGTATCAATGGCAAGCAGCATATTCTTTAATCTCCTTTACAATATCTTCCGGAGCCTCTTCGCCCCAGTGAATCCGTATATTTCTTTCCCATTCTCCGGAAAGGGTGATTTCAATCTGTATACTTTCTTCAGGAATAAGGGATGGAAACATGTCCGCCCATTCCACCACCACGACGCCGCCCTGTCCGTATTCTTCCCAGCCGATATTCCAGAGATCATCTTCACTGTGAAGGCGGTAGAAATCAAAATGCTTGAGCGGAATGGGGCCATCATAATAATTCATGATGGTAAATGTGGGACTTCCTACGACTCCCTTTATACCCATGCCTTCCGCAAGGCCCTGGACAAAATGGGTCTTTCCTGCTCCCAGATCTCCCGTGAGGGCGATGAAAAGTCCATCTGCCGCATGACGTCCGAAGAAACGGCCCAGATCCATGGTCTCCTTTACGTTCCCGCTTTGAATCACCACTTCACTCATAAAGCCACCTCATCATTCCATCAAAATTTTCCTGTCCAATCCGGTAACCTTCTCCGTGAAGCTCACGAAGCTTTGCCGCATTCCGTTCCGTTCTGGATACGGTCACCGGTTTTTCAGGCCGGATGACGAAGACATCTCCTGATTTTTCCATTTCAAGGACCCGTTCCACTTTTTCATTGTATCTCGGCGGGATGGAGCACATCTCCTCCACCACGGAAGGGAACTCCTTGCCATATTTGAAATCAAGAAGGCCATGAAACCAGAAGGGAACCGGTTTCTTACGATACACAATATCCCTTGTGAGAACATAAACGATTTTGCCATGGGGAAAAGGGATTTCCTCCGGCATGGGCACCAGCGGCAGGCTGACGCCTCCGTCCACATAATGCTTATCACGCCATTTCACAGGCCTTGAAACCAGCGGAATGGAACAGCTGGCTTCACAGACTTTCATATATTCGTCCACATCCATGGAATGGCTGGAAATAAAGCAGGGTTCTCCATTTTCCGCATCAGTAATGACAGTATAAAGTGTCTCCTTTGCCCTGCTGAAAGTTTCATAATCAAAGGGCACCAGTTCATGGGCCAGATCGCCGAACATGAACTCCCAGTTAAAGAAGGACCCTCCTTTCAGCATATGAGAAAGTCCCATATACCGGGAATCAGAGCAGTAAGTTGTATTGACTTTCCTGTTCCTGCCCCGCTGTCTGGAGATATAGCAGAGCCCCTGAAGGCAGCCGGCCGATATACCGATGACTTTTGGAAAATAGAAATTCCTGTCCATGAACGCATCAAGGACACCGGAAGTAAAGATACCCCGCATGGCCCCTCCCTCGAGTACGAGGATGGGAGCCCGGTTGGAATCTTCATTTCTTTGAATCAGATGTATCATATTTCATTATAAGGAAAGCTTCCGGATACCCCGGAAGCCTCCCGGCACCTCCTTATTTTTTTGCAGAAGCGGCAGACTGGTTTTTCACCGCATTGATCTTGGCCTGAATCGCCTCCTGATCGCCCAGGTATCCCACATCATGAATGGTAAAGTCAGGATTGATATGGTAAACGAGGGGAATACCGGTAGGAATATTCATGCCGGCGATTTCACTGTCGGAAATATGTTCCAGGTGTTTTCTCAGGGCACGGATAGAATTGCCATGAGCCGCAATGAGGATTTTTTCGCCTTTTTCAATCTGCGGACGGATGACTTCTTCAAAATAGGGTGCCACACGGGCCACCGTATCTTTCAGGCATTCCGTAAGCGGCAGTTCCACTTCGTCTTTAAATTTCTGATAGGGAGCCTGGTTCACAGGATTTCTCGGATCCTCAGCAGAGAGTGCCGGAGGGCGGACATCGTAGGAACGCCTCCAGAGATGAACCTGTTTCTCCCCATATTTATCGGCTGTTTCCGTCTTGTTCAGTCCCTGAAGGGCCCCGTAATGGCGTTCATTCAGATGATAATCCTTAATCACCGGAATCCAGTTCAGGTCCATCACATCAAGAGCAGTATAGGCCGTATGGATTGCTCTTTTCAGTACGGATGTATAGCAGGAGTCAAAAGTCAGCCCTTCTTCCTTCATCAGGCGGCCTGCTTCCTTTGCTTCTTCAAAGCCCTTATCGGAGAGCTCGACATCCGTCCAGCCGCAGAAAAGGTTGAGTTTATTCCATTCGCTTTCACCATGTCTGATGACTACAAGTGTGTACATAGTTTCCTCCCATTATTTAACAAAATGATCATAACCATGAATTTCCAGAACTTTCCTTTTTTCATTGTTTTTCAAATAAACGCCCTGACCCCGGCCAGTAACCCTGCCAATGACGATGATTCCGTCTTTACTTTCTATTGTATCAAAAGATTCAGGGGAAATGGTACCCGTCAGTTCATAATCTTCTCCCCCGTTGAAAGCCCAGGAAAGAGGATCCATATGAGCTTCTGCTGCCAGCTTTCTCGCTTCTTTAGAAAGAGGAATAAGAGAAGGATTGATTTCTATTTCCACCTGCGATGCCGAAGCAATCTCATTTAATTCCCTTGAAAGGCCATCAGAAATATCATTTAAAGAATGGGCTCCCGCTTTCCGCAGAAGAATTCCTTTTTCAATCTGGGGCTCCGGACGTCGATGCCTTTTGACAAGAAAGGGCCAGTCTTTTCCCTTTCCATGAAGAATGGCATAAAGTCCTGCGGCAGAATCACCAATGGTTTCCGTCACGAAAACCAGGTCCCCTTCTTCGGCCCCGCTCCGGGGTACTGCTTTCCCTTCAGGAACGATCCCCAGCACAGTCCCGGTGAGAATGATTCCTCTCGGAGATCCTGTGACATCTCCGCCAAGAAGATTGACACGGTATTTTTTACAGCAGAGGCGGATGCCATCATACAGTTTTTCCACCCATTCAACAGGAAGTTCATCAGGAAGCGCAATGGAAAGGACAAATCCATGAACGTCAGCTCCCATGGCAGCCATATCACTGAAATTGGAAGCTGCCAGATGGTATCCCACATCTTCCGGTCCCATGGTATCTCTGGTGAAATGAATCCCTTCCACCATGGTATCCGTGGAAATGACTTCATCAAAGCCTTCCGGCAGGTGATAGACCGCCCCGTCATCGCCGACTCCCAGCCGAACCAGTTCCGGCCGGTAAATGAAATCGTGCGTAAGACGGCAGATGAGCCCGAATTCCCCTATATCCCCTATCCTGACTTCACTCATAAGGTCTCCTTATTTAAGGATTTCCACACCCTTTTCTTCCAGTTCTTTCAGTGCTTTCATATGGTCCGCTTCAGATACGTAACCCAGTCCAGATGCCAGAAGGGTTACTTTCCTTCCTGCTGAGAGAAGGGCAAGGACCGTTTCCTTCACGCAGTATTCGGATGCAATACCACCCACATAGACATGGGGTGAAGCGATATTTCCAAGAACTTCTCCTTTTTCACTGGTTCCATTAAAAGCAGAATATTGTTCCACTTTGTCATCTTTTCCTTTCAGAAAAAGATTTTTGGCGGAAGGCCGGTTGGAAGGTTCTTTGATTTCCTCTGCAAACGATTCATCCAGAGAGGCCCCTTTAGTACCCGCCACACAGTGGACAGGCCAGATGCCTCCATTTACTTTGAAAGAGCCATTAGTTTTACTGTGCCAGTCCGACGTATAGAGGCAGCGCACCTCATGGGTATTGATAAACTCGATGAGCCATGAAACCGCCTCATGGCTGTGTCCGCAGGCCAGTGAACCGTCAATGAAGTCATGCTGGCAGTCAACGATAATCAGATCATCCATGAAATATTCCTCCTGAAAACTATGGTTTTTATTTATTTTATCAGTTTTTACCATATATGTAAAAGACATTTCCCATAGAGCCCCGGCCTTAATGCTTTTATACTTTTATACTTTTATATTTAAATAAAATTTTCCTGTAACGAACCACCTTGCGCCAAATGGTCCTAACAGGTATACTATTGTAGTATGTTTTCATTAAAAGGAGATGGATGTTTTGAATTTTGCTGATGCAATTGTGGCCTTCCTGAATATAGGCCTTTTCGGTTCCCTGGTCAGCCGTTTTACCGGTGCCAACATGTCAATCCTCGTATTCTGTGCCCTTCTGTATACGGGTTGCGACCCCATAGAGGCGGTAGGCGTCATGCTGACTTACCTGGTATTTATGCGCCTCACGATTTATACGCAGAATGAAAAGCTGAATTTCAAGAAACTTCATTTCTTCAAAGGTTTTAGGATTTTCCTCCCGATTCTCCTCATTCTGCTCTGTGTCTTTGTATACCCGTTTGGAGCTCTGGCTATTTTCCTTCTTGTCTTCATGACAGAAGTCCTTTACAAACGGTGGGCAAATATGCCTGAAAATCAGCGGGCTTCTTCCGGAGAACTGACGAAATGGATCGTCATCGGTTCCATCCTTGCCACTATCGGCATGATTATCGTGAAATTCATTCCTTCCGGCCTTTACTATATCGTCGGCGGAATTCTTGGTCTTCTGGTGTGTGTTCTCTTCTGGTGGCTCGGCCAGAACCGCGATCGCCTCTCCGACTGCTGGGAAAAGATCGTCCTTCTTTCTTTCCTGCTTTCCGGGCTCTTTGGCTTCGATATGGGCGACTGGCTGGACGATATGCGCCGCAACGTGAATCGTACAAAGATTGCTTACAATTTCCCATTCATTTTCCTGCCGGTCTTCTTCGTTGCCTTTGTCATGGCCAACCTGCTCTTTGGAATCTTCTCCATTTCCGGCCTGATTATTACCTTCTTTGGGGCTATCGGCCTGCGTCTCTTCGGTTATTATGAAATGTCTCGCAAAGGCAAGGCCAATCTGCTTTCCCTGGGCATCACCATTCTGGCCGTCCTGCTGCTCCTCATTACTGCTCCGGAACCGACCGGTATTTCCAAAACCGTGGATGCTATCCTTCCTGTAGCCTCCTACGGATTCAAGGGCCTCCTCAATATGTTCTGATAACGAGACAATAAAAAGCTGTGGTCGAAAGATCACAGCTTTTTATTTTGGAAATATTATTTTTCAGATTCCGTCTTTTCGCCCGGTTTCCAGGGTTCCACATTTACTGTGCAGGAGGGACACACATTTTGGAGGAAACAGGTTTCACAGTCAGGACGCCTGGCATGGCACACTCTCCTTCCATGCCAGATGAGCCAGTGGTGGGCCGATGACCAGTCTTTCATGGGAATGGCCTTTTTCAATCCTTCCTCCACTTCATTCGGTGTCTTACCCACGGAAAGTTTCAGCCGGTTCGAAACGCGGAACACATGGGTATCCACCGCAATGGCCGGATACCCGAAAGCTACACTCCGCACTACATTGGCCGTTTTCCTCCCGACTCCGGGCAGTTTCACCAGCTCATCAAAATCTTCCGGCACTTCCCCATGATAGTTTTCCATAAGCATATGGCACATGCCGAGAAGATTCTTTGCCTTTGCTTTATAAAGTCCGCAGTCATGGATTTCCATTTCCAGCTGCTCCTGGGAAAGCTCTGCCATTTTGGCTGGCGTATCGAGCCTGGGGAAAATACGCTGCGTAATGATATTGACCCTTTTGTCCGTACACTGGGCGGAAAGCAACACAGCCACCAGTAGTGTAAATGGACTTGAGAAATGAAGCATGGTGCCATCATTTTTATAGACTTCCGACAGACGCCTGAGCTGCTCAGCCTTGATTTTTTTCGTTACCCTCATCATTCACCTGCCAGCATATACTCATGAGCTGCGAGAGCAGCCGCTGCCCCTTCTCCAGCCGCAATGATAATCTGTTTATTCCGACAGTCCGTCACATCGCCCGCCGCAAAAAGGCCGGGCACATTCGTGGCTCCTTCTTTATCAGTTATAATCTCACCCAGGCTGTTTCTTTTCACTTCTTCCGGGAGGAAGGAAATATTCGGAATTCCCCCAGCTTCCACAAAGACTCCATCCACTTTGATTTCATGGAGACTTCCATCTGCCTTATTTTGGGCAATCAGAGATGTTACTTTCTTTTCCCCCAGCACTTTTTCCGGTGTCCAGCCCATAAGGACTTCCACATTGTCCAGCGCCCTCATTCGGCGGACAAGGATTTCCTGAGCCCGGATCCGGCTTCTCACGAGAAGATAAACCTTCGGACAAATCTTTGAAAGCTCAATAGCCGCCTGAACAGCACTGTCTCCACCGCCTACGATGGCAACTGTCTTTTTTCTATAGAAAGGGGCATCACAGGTGGCGCAGTAGCTGACTCCCCGGCCGGTAAATTCCTTTTCTCCAGGAATTCCTAAAGTACGGCTGTGCTTTCCGGCTGTCACAATACAGGTCTTTCCGGTCATCTCTTTTCCATCGTCTAAAATGACTTTGAAATGACCATTTTCTTTGACCAGGGATTTGACACCGGAATAAATGATATCTACGGGATACTGACGCACGTGGGCTTCCATTTTGTCAGCCAGTTCAAAACCGGAAATGGAGGGAAACCCCAGGTAGTTCTCAATATCTTTCGTAAGCATCATCTGACCACCGATATCGGTGGTCACAATTTTAACGGTCAGTTCCTTTCGGGCTGCATAAAGGGCAGCATTGAGCCCCGCCGGGCCGGCCCCTATTATCAGAATATCTGTCATTCAATCAACCCCTTCATACATATCGATTATGCCTTATTATATCTAAAATTTTCGCTTCGTTCAAATCCCGTTTTTCTAAAATCATTCAACGGTTCAGGAACGATTTGCCAAGACCTTTATAACCCACAAATTCACGAAGCAGTGATTGATCAGGGACCACGGAAGCGTCCAGTTCGCGGAATGGCTGGAGGAAATAAAGAAGTCTCTTTGCCTCCCCATAAGCCGGACTATCAGGCTGAATGCTTTCCAGAAGAGGCTGGGCCAATTTTTTCAGTACAGGGATTTCATAGAGAAGGGCAGAATTAAAGACCACATTGGCCCTGTCCTGGAACTGGAATATATTTTTTTCTTCTCCCTGCCGCACATTATCCCATACCGTCAGTGTATGTTCAGGACCATTCCCGCGGAACTGGAAATCCCTCACCAGACGGCGCAGCAGACGACTGTCTGAAGTGGAGATACGGTTATGATCATTGATTGTAAGCTGGGTCAGGGCAGAAAGGTACACCCGAAGGCACTGATAGCCAGGGACGAAGTAGGTCAGTTCAGGATTCAGTGCATGAAGTCCTTCGACCAGGATAGGCTGGCCTTCTCCCAGGATCACCGTTTCCTCTCCCCATTCCTTTTTTCCTGTAATGAAATTGAAATGAGGCAGATGGACCGGCTTACCCTCCAGGAGAGAGGATACGGTTTCTTCAAAAAGGGAGAGATCCAGAGCCTCCAGGTTTTCCCAGTTTTCTCCTTTCATTTCGTCCCTGTTTCTGAAATAATCATCCAGGGACAGCATGACGGGCCGAACGCCATTTACCCAGAGCTGTACGATAAGTTTCTTCATGAATGTAGTCTTACCAGAAGATGAGGGCCCTGCTATACACACAAGGCGGATAGATGGTTTCTGGCCGCAGATGAGATCTGCCAATTCTGCCAGCTTCTTTTCCTGCAGCGCTTCTGCCGTGGCCACTAAATCATAAATAGAACCTTTATCAATGGATTTGTTAAGCTCCGCCAGATTATGGCAGCCAATAAGCTCGCTCCACCGCTGGGATTCCAGGAATACCCTGGCAAAAAGAGGATCATCCTTCTGGGGAGACAATGTCATTTCCCCGGGACCGGGCAGCTGAAGGAGAAATCCCGGTGCATAGGAATGAAGGCCGAAACACTGGACAAATCCCATATCCGGCAGCATGGGGCCAAAGAAATAATCAATGAACCGGCCGCACTGGTCAACATCCAGCTGTGAAACCTCCAGCTGCGACAGAAGTTCAGCATCCTCCATTCGCCCTTTCATACGGAGGAATGCAATGGCCCGGTTCTTTCCTACGATGAGCTTGGTGATATCCCTTTTCTCATTAACAATCGCCTTCATCCGTTCTGCCAGATGATTCAGTTCCTTCTGCAGCGGAATGTGACCATCCCTGAATTCGCAATAAATGGATTTCCCAAGGGAATGCTTGACTTTTACATCTCCATTTTCTCCATAGATTTCCTTGACCGCGCAGATGAGAAGCATGATAGCCGTCCGGCGGTAAGCCTGGTATGATTCGGGCGCCTTCAGGGGTATCCATTTTACTGTGCACTCTTTCTTAAAGGGTGTCTGGAAATCAATAATATCGCCATCACAGTCGGCCAGGACCGCTTCCCCGCTGTCCCGCCTTCCGCGAACGATATTCCAAAGATTCTGGGGAGTGGCTCCGTCAAAAAAATCAAAACTTCTTCCTTCACAGGTTATATGCATGGGGACCTCCTTGTCAGAATTCTCTCTTATTTAATTTTAACACAAAGAAGAAATAAAATTTCCCCTTCTCCGGTATTCACGAAAAAAAGCTGTGAAGCCATTAGCTTCACAGCTTTTAAAGACTTATTTATTTCACTACGATGTTTACGATTCTCTTTGGAACGACGATGACTTTTACAATCTTCTTTCCATCGGTGAATTTCTTCACTTCCGGAAGTTCCTGTGCTTTAGCGCCGATTTCTTCACGGCTCATGGAGACCGGAACAGAAATAGTTGCACGGACTTTTCCGTTTACCTGCACGCCCAGCTCCACTTCATCTACCACGAGAGCTTCTTTATCCACTTCCGGCCAGGAAGCTTCATGAACGCTCTTTTCCGCTTCATCCATGCCCTGCCACAGTTCTTCCGTCATATGAGGAACGAAAGGAGCCAGAAGGATAAGAAGGTTTCTCAGCAGTTCATGAGCAAGGTCTTTTTCTACCACTTTATGGCCTTCCACATAGTGGTACATTTCGTTAACCAGTTCCATGATGGAGGAAATTGCGGTATTGAAGGCAAACTTGCCGTCAAGATCTTCCGTGACTTTCTGGATTGTCTGGTGCAGCTTTCTTCTCAGCGCAAATTCTTCAGAAGAAAGCTTGCCCTTTTCTTCCTTGTCCATGTCCTGGAATTTTCCCACAATAGCCCAGACACGTTTCAGGAAACGATAAGACCCTTCCACGCCCTGGTCGGACCATTCCAGATCCTTCTCTGGCGGAGCCGCAAAGAGAATGAAGAGACGGGCCGTATCAGCACCATATTTCCCTACGATTTCCTCCGGGGAAACCACGTTGCCCACGGACTTACTCATCTTGCCGCCATCTTTCAGCACCATCCCCTGACAGAGAAGGTTGGTGAAAGGTTCCGGATAATTGACCATGCCTTCATCCTGAAGGACTTTCATGAAGAAGCGGGAATAGAGCAGATGGAGGATTGCATGTTCAATGCCTCCGATGTACTGATCTACAGGCATCCAGTAGTTGGCCTTGTTTTTATCGAATGGTTCGTTTTCATTATGGGGATCGCAGTAGCGGAGGAAGTACCAGGAAGAATCAATGAAAGTATCCATGGTATCCGTTTCACGAGTAGCATC
The DNA here is from genome assembly GCA_900314595.1 of uncultured Dialister sp. Lineage (GTDB taxonomy): Bacteria > Bacillota > Negativicutes > Veillonellales > Dialisteraceae > Dialister. The sequence goes on from OMVW01000003.1 coordinate 74,439, forward strand.
AGCACCACACTGCGGGCATTTTACATGGAGGAAGGACTCGGATGTTTCCAGAGGAGACGTGGCACCGGCGACAAAATTGACGTCCGTCGGAAGGACTACAGGGAGATCTTTTTCCGGTACAAGCACATTACCGCAGTGAGGGCAGTGAATGATCGGAATCGGGCAGCCCCAGTAACGCTGGCGAGAAATAAGCCAGTCCCGGAGACGATAGTTGACTTTACCCTGACCAATACCCATGTCTTCAAATTTCTTCGTAATGGCTTTGCGGCCTTCTTCAGAAGTAAGGCCGTCAAATTCGCCGGAATTTACAAGGTATCCATCAGCATCATAGGCCTTTTCCATGTCTTCCAGTTTCAGACTGTGCGCCTTATTCTGGACTACCAGTTTCATAGGCAGGCTGTATTTCTTTGCAAAGTCAAAATCGCGCTGGTCATGGGTTGGAACTGCCATAACAGCACCGGTACCATATTCATAGAGGACATAGTTTGCAATCCAGATCGGCACTTTTTCACCGGTAAGCGGATGAATCGCATAACTGCCGGTAAACATACCAAGTTTCGGCGCATCTTCAGCGGTACGGACGATATCATTCTGGTTTCTCATCTCTTCGATAAAAGATTCCAGTTTAGCCTTTTCCGGATTATTTGCAATGAGTTTTGGAACCAGCGGATGCTCCGGAGCCAGTACCATGTAAGTCACGCCATAAACGGTATCCACACGGGTAGTATAAACAGGGATGTCTGCATCCATTCCTTCTACCTTGAAGGAGAACTGAGTACCGGTAGAACGGCCGATCCAGTTTCTCTGCATGATTTTAACTCTTTCCGGCCAGCCCGGCATGTGGTCCAGATCTGCCAGCAGACGATCAGCATAATCAGTAATCTTGAGGAACCACTGGGAAAGATCCTTCTTAACTACCGGATTTTTGCAGCGCCAGCAGCGCCCTTCTTCTACCTGTTCATTAGCAAGAACAGTATGGCAGGTATTGCACCAGTTAACCTTAGCTTCCTTTTTGTAAGCCAGACCACGTTTGTAGAAAATTTCGAAGAGTTTCTGGGTATGCTTGTAATAATCTTCCCGGCAGGTCAGGACTTTGCGGTCCCAATCATAAGACAGCCCCAGTTCCTTCTGCTGACGAGTCATATTATCAATATTGGAATAAGTCCATTCAGCCGGCGGAGTACCATGTTTAATAGCCGCATTTTCAGCCGGCATGCCAAAGGCATCAAAGCCCATGGGGTGAATGACATTGAAACCCTGCATCTTTTTGAAACGGGCTACTACATCACCAATAGAATAGTTTCTGACATGGCCCATATGAAGATTACCGGAAGGATAAGGAAACATTTCCAGTACATAGTATTTCTTCTTGTTCAGGTCAGAATGAGTCTCAAATGCTTTGGTATCCTCCCAGATTTTCTGCCACTTTTTTTCAATCTGCTGAGGAACATACTTTTCTCGCATAATTTCACCTTCCAAAACCAAAGATATATGTTAAACATTATCTTTATATAATAGTTGCTCTTTATTATATAGCCCGATGGGATTGTAGTCAAATGTTCCCATAACGATCTATCCGAATATAGCCCAAGATATAAAAGTCACCCCACAAAGGAATCCTTTATGAGGTGACTTTTATTCATTTATTTAGTATGCATTACACAATCTTTTCGCCATGATAAAGCTCGCCTTCGATATCAGGATGTACTCCATAACCGATGGCCCACTCGCATTTATATTTGAGAGCCTGTGCATGAATATTCTTCATACGGTCTATTGTCTTTATCACTTTTGCCGGGACGCCGGCAACAAGAGAATTCGGAGGAACCTTGGTACCGCCAAGAACCAGGGCACCAGCTGCCACGATGGAGCCTCTGCCGATGACCGCTCCATCCATAACGGTAGCATGCATACCGATGAGGACATGATCTTCAATAGTGCAGGCATGGACTACAGCACTATGTCCGATAGTTACATAATCACCGATGATACAGGGATGATTATCTGCCACATGAAGGCAGCAGAGATCCTGCACATTGGAACATTCGCCTACAGAAATATAATTCACATCACCTCTGGCAACAACGCCCGGCCAGATGCTGGAATATTTTCCGATCCTGACATCACCTGAAAGGAATGTATGAGGCGCAACAAATGCGTTTTCATCGATTTGTGGAGTTTTTCCATTGAATTCAACAGTTTTTAAAGTATACATTTCATCCTCCTGAACTCATATAATAATCATAGACAAACTTACGTGTTTATTATACTATATATCCTTTGGATTTTCTATGATTTTTTTAGATTAAAAGCTCTTTATAGAACAAAAACGTATAAGAAATAATACAATAAAAATTTATTTTTCCACTTTTGACGTATTCTCTTTTAACTGCGGAAAATCCAGAGTGGCAAAGAGATTATAAAGAGTTTCATTTCTCCGTATCTGCTGAATTGAACCATCTTCATGAACCAGGATTTCCTGATGGCGGAGCCGGCCATTGTAGTTATATCCCATGCTGTGACCATGGGCACCAGTATCATGAATTATAATAAGGTCGCCGGTCCTGATTTCGGGCAGTTCTCTCTGGATAGCAAATTTGTCACAATTTTCGCAAAGAGAACCCGTCACATCATACACATGATCCTTCGGCGCATCAGCTTTACCAAGAACTGTAATATGATGGTAAGCACCATACATGCCCGGGCGCATAAGGTCTGCCATGCAGGCATCCACACCGATATAATCCCGATAAATATGCTTATAATGAATGGCCTTCGTTACAAGGAATCCGTAAGGACCGGTAATGGCGCGTCCGCATTCAAAGCAGATTCTTGTATGGTCAAATCCCTTCATCTTTTCTTCATAAAGCTTTCTGGCCCCTTCACCAAGACCTTCCAGATCCACTGCCGTTTGCTCAGGACGGTAGGGAATACCAATGCCGCCGCCAAAATCAATGAAGCTTACGGTGACGCCTTTTTTATCACGAATATCATTGGCCAGATCAAACATCATGGAAATAGTACCCAGAAGCCCCGGGAGTTCCAGTTCCGCGGAAATGATCATGGTATGAATGCCTATGTAGGAAATTCCTTTATTCTTCGCCCAGTCCACGCATTTCATAAGTTGGTCATAGGTCATTCCGTACTTTGCTTCTTCCGGTGTACCGATAATCGCATTGCCTCTTGCCAGTTCCGGTCCCGGATTGTAACGGAAACAGATTTTATTTGGAACGATATGAAGTCTTTCCAGATCGTCCAAATTGGAAATGTCATCAAGATTGATGATGGCTCCCAGCTCATTGGCTTTCAGAAATTCTTCATCCGGCGTATCATTGGAAGAAAATACAATATCATCAGCTTTAAGTCCTACGGTCTCAGAAAGCACCAGTTCTGCCATGGAGGAACAGTCAGCACCTACATTAAGAGTTTTCAGACTTTTCATCAGCCAGGGATTCGGAGTCGCTTTGACTGCGAAATATTCATGGAAATCAGGACTCCAGGAAAAAGCTTTCTGGAGTCGTTTTACGTTGTCCAGAATACCCTTTTCATCATAAATATGAAAAGGCGTACCATACTTTGCGGCAATATCCTGAATCAGTTTATCAGAAAACGGAATGGTTTTTTTGTTCATGGAGAAGCCCCTCTTTCTGAAAGGATTACTTTCAATAGTTGATTCATTATAACATACGCACTAAAGGCTGACTATATGAGCTTATCAAAAAATTTTATCGGAAATTCTTTCACAAAAACGCTGTGGAGCACTACCCCACAGCGTTTTTAACAGAAATAAATAACAGATGATTATTTCTTGTTTGCATTGGCCACAGCTTTCTTGCTGTATTCCTCCGTCCATTTCTTGAAATTTCCGTTATCCGTATTTTCCTTGATGACTGCATTAATTACGGCTACTACATCTTCGTTACCCTTCTGAATAGCTGCAGCGGAATTCTTGACGGCATTCGGGAATTTGATTTCAGAGAACATAAGATCGTCATTAAAAATGACATACTGCTCGCCAACGATGCCTTCCACCACAAGGCCATCTACCTTGCCCTGTTTCAGTTCCAGTACCACCTCCGGTACATGAGCCAGTCCTACAATCTTTGCATCTTTAATCTTTTCCTTTGCCAGTGCTTCCTGCGTAGTGGATTTCTGTACGCCGATAGTCTTGCCGTAGAGATCTTCTACTTTTTTATATTTATCTGCATCTGCCTTTCTGATGATAACCTTCTGTTCCGTCGGAAGATAATTATCCGAGAAATCCATGGATTTTCTGCGTTCATCCGTTGGATTAATACCAGCGATAGCCACATCCACTTTGCCACCGGTCAGAGATGATAAAAGAGCCTGGAAATTCATATCCTGTACTTCCAGTTTGACCCCCAGCTTATCAGCCACCTTCTGCGCCAGTTCCATATCGATACCAATGACTTTCTTATCGCCCTGAGAAGTATCTACAAATTCATAAGGCGGATAGCCAGAAGCTGTACCTACAACAATTTTTCCGTTCTTCTTAATTTTCTGCATAAGAGCGCTTTCCTTCTGTGATGGCTGAGAAGAAGATTTAGCGCTCTGACTTCCTCCTCCGCACCCTGCCATAGTCAATGCAGCCGCAGCTGCCATACCGATTGCCAGAAATTTTAATGCCTTTCTACTTTTAATCATCATATTGCACCTCTTCACTAATATATGCCAGGATTTTTATTCCTTGAATCGATTGCATAAATATTAGCATATTTATACATATATGTCAATATTTATTCATTACTTTTGGAAAATATATTAATGATTTCCTGAAAACCTGATTTATCTCTTACAATGAAAAAGATGCTCATAAGAGCATCTTTTTTATTAAATAGCTGAAATTTTCCTTATTTCTTTGCCTTTTCTACAGCAATACGACTGTATTCATCTACCCATTTTTCGAACTGGCCTGATTCTGTGTCCTTTTTGATAATCTCATTGATGATTTTCACAAGATCATCATTCCCCTGTTTCAAAGCTACCGCAGAGATTTTCTTTGCATCTTTAAACTGGACATCTGCGAGAGCCAGATCATCATTGAAAATGAGATATTGTTTAGCAACAACTCCTTCGAGAACTATGCCATCCAGTTTCTCATTTTTCAACTGAAGTATAGCATCCGGCACACTGGAAAGTCCGAGAGCTTTTGCCCCTTCCACTTTCTGGGCTGTCGCTTCCTGTGTGGTAGATTTTTCTGCGCCAATGGTCTTCCCTTTAAGGTCTGCCATAGATTTATAAACATGCTGGTTTTTTTTGAGAACCAGTAATTTCTGTTCCGTAGGCAAGTATCGATCTGAGAACGCCATAACTTTTTCTCTTTCAGGGGTAGGAGATACCCCGCCTACGGCAATATCCACCTTGCCGGTAGTTACGGAAGACAAGAGAGCTGAGAAGCCCATATCCTGTACTTCCATCTTCACGCCCAGTTTATCAGCAATCTGTTTGCTCATTTCCATATCCAGACCGATAACGCTCTTGTCCGGAGATTCGGAATCTACAAAAACATAAGGTGGATAACCGGAGGATGTACCTACTATAAGCTTGCCACGTTTTTTGATGGTTTCCATAAGACTGCCTTGAGCAGTTGATTTCGCAGCATCACTTTTTGCAGGAGCAGAAGAGCTGCCGCAGCCAGAAGCAGTCAAAGCGCCAATGAGAGCTGCACCAAATAGTAGAATTTTTAAAGATTTTTTCATATGATAACCTCCCCTGGGTAAAATCATTGGTATTTCTGCCCATACCATAGCAATACCCAATACGACCATCTGTTATTTTCTTTGCCAGCACATTCACAGTTTTCAAATATCAATTCTGTTATCTATAAATATACGCTTTTATAAATTAAAATGCAACATATGTAATTTTACCGCACAAAAAAAGATGAAACCGGAATTTCATCTTTTTAATACATTATCTTTTTTCATTCCTGTTCTTTTCATAAAGTACGAGAAGGCCCTTTAAAGTAAGCATAGGATCTACCACATCAATAGTGCGAGAGGACTTGGCAATCAGGGTAGCCAGCCCACCCGTGGCGATGACTTTTACATTTGGTTCATTCAGTTCTTCTTTAATCCGACTTACGATTTCATCAATCTGCCCAACAAATCCGTAGTAAATTCCGGCCTGCATAGCAGAGACCGTATTACGGCAGATGATTTTCGGAGTCTTCACCAGTTCGATACGGGGCAGCTTGGACGCACGCTGGAAAAGGGCTTCCATGGAAATACCGATACCCGGTGCCACGGCACCACCCAGATAATTCCCTTTCGCATCAATAGCGCAGAATGTGGTAGCCGTACCCATATCGATGATGATCAGGGGACAGTCATATTCAGCAACTGCCGCAACGGCATTGACGATGCGGTCAGCTCCCAGTTCCTTGGGATTATCATAAAGGATATTCAGTCCAGTCTTGATCCCGGGGCCAACCATTATCGGCTTCACATGGAAATAACGCTGGCACATGGTTTCCAAAATCGGGATAATTGGAGGAACGACGGTAGAAATAATAGCGTCTTCCACGTCCTTGAAGCTGAGACCATTCAATGTAAACAGGGTCCCAAGAAGAGCTGCATAGCCGTCAGCAGTCTGCAGTGTATCGGTAGCCACACGCCAGTGCCTGATCAGTTTCCTGTCTTTGTACACGCCGCAAACAATATTTGTATTTCCTACATCAAAAGCAAGAAGCATCTAAATTTCCTCCAACATAATGACTGAAAGTCGAGGGTGAATTACATCAAAAGTATAATGCTACAAAGTTGGCATTCTGTCAAGGGAAATCATGACAGATTCCTAAAGTTATTTCAAATATATATACAACGCCAAAATTTTATAGTCTAAAAGTTATATTTCCACGCAAAAAGCAGCAACAGATCTCCTGCAGCTGCTTTCGGATTAATGTTCCGTGGATGGATAGAAGCCGGCCTGATTGAGGGATTGACGGATTCTTGTACCGCTGATGACACCCAACACCACTTTGATGAGATCAAAAGCAACAAATGGGAATACGGTAAGAGTGAGAGCTGTCCATAGGGACATATCCTTTCCCAGACCGAAATGGAAATAAGTCACAAACCATATAAGCCCCAGGGCATAGCAGCAGATAAGTCCCAGCACGGCAGAAGAAACCTGACGAAGGAAATGTCCTTTTTCAGCCAGACGGAAACCGGAAATCCAGGCCATAATGACAAATCCCACATAGTAGCCGCCTACAGGAGAGAAGAAAATGCCGGCTCCCGCTTTACCCATCGTAAGGATCGGGATGCCCATAAGCCCAAGAATGAGCCAGACACCTATGGAAATAGCTCCCCATTTTCGTCCCAGCACACCGCCGGCCAATGCGCATACAAAGCTCTGCAGCGTAATGGGTACCGGTCCGATGGGAAATATGAATTGCGAAAGAATCGCCATAATACCAGCAAAAATAGCTGCACTGATGATATTGTGCAATTTTTCTTTTTCCATAGGAAATCTCTTCTCCTTTCAAATGGCCGTCCGTGGTTCAGACATGAAGAGTGAAATGCCCGGAACGGTTATTGCTTATTTCTCCCGAAGTTATCTTTTCGGTAGCGGTGCGTTTGCCGGACGGATAGAAACATCTCCGGCAAGGACACGGTTGATACCTTTTCCTGTATCTACCAGGAGGCATCCGTCTTTATCAATATCGATAGCTTTACCTGTATAACTTTCATTACCCATGATGACCCGGACTTCCTGTCCAATGGTAACGGAAAGGGTCTTCCAGTCTTCCAGCACCTTACCAAATCCCGCATTCTGTGCAATAGCATATTCCTTTTCCAGTTCGTACAGAATGGCCGCGAGCAGGTCTTTTCTGGAAACGTCAATTCCCTCATTCAGGAAGGAGGTTGCACCTTCGCGGAAATCTTCGGGGAATTCATTTTTCTTCATCCCCGTATTAATACCGATTCCCATGACAATGTAATCTATTTTTTCCATAGAGGCAGACATTTCCGTGAGGATACCTACCAGTTTCTTTCCATGGAAAAGGATATCATTCGGCCATTTAATACCGGCGTCCGTAAGTCCAAGCCGACGGATTCCCTTGCATACGCCTATAGCGGCAAGGAGAGTACACTTGGCAGCTTCCATGGGGAAGAACTTCGGCCGAAGGATCAGGGAGAACCAGATGCCCTTGGCGAAAGGACTGTAGAATCCGCGGGTCAGCCGGCCATGTCCCGTAGTCTGTTCTTCAGCTACTACGATGGTCCCCTCTTCTGCTCCTTCCCTGGCAATCTTCTTGGCTTCCTCATTGGTGGACTGGGTGGATTCCATGTACACCACATGACGGCCAAAAGTATCCGTGTGAAGAGCTCCTTCGATTTCAAGCGGTGTCAGAAGGTTTGGCGCATAAATAAGCCTGTATCCTTTCCTGGTGCTGGATTCGAAAATATAGCCCCGTTCCTTCAATATATTGATATGTTTCCAGATAGCCGTCCGGGATACATGCAGGTCTTTCGAAATCTGCTGCCCGGAGACGAATTCTCCGTTTGCTTTCCTGAAATAATCCAGGATTTCGTTTCGCATAAAGAGCCTCCTAAATGAATAATGACGGAATTGTGCAATCCTTTTGATACTGTATTTAATTATAAACAGTTGTAAACCATTGGTCAACTTGAATTATAAATTTGCTTGACATATAATCAGACGAATTAAAAAGGAGCCTTGCCGACTTTATCGCAAAAGCTCCTGAATCATTCATTATGATTTACAGAATGTAATTGGAAATATCAATATTTTCCGTAATCTGTCCAAGCCTTTCTTCCACATACCTGCTGTCAATGGTGATATTTTTATCGTCCAGATCCGGGGCATCAAAGGAAAGTTCTTCCAGCACCCGTTCCAGAATGGTATAAAGTCTTCTGGCACCTATATCCTCGGTTTCTGAATTTACCCTCGAAGCAATGGATGCTATGGTATCCAGGGCATTATCGGTAAAGTGGATAGAAACCCCCTCTGTTTCCAGAAGGGCTGTATACTGGCGGATGAGCGCCTGCCTTGGTTCTGTCAGGATTTTACGAAGGTCATCCTTTGTAAGGCTGGAAAGCTCCACCCGGATAGGAAAGCGGCCCTGAAGCTCCGGAATCAGGTCGCTTGGCTTTGATACATGAAAGGCACCGGCAGCCATAAAGAGGATATGGTCTGTCTTCATCTGTCCATATTTCGTCTTCACGGTGGCACCTTCCACGATAGGAAGAATATCCCGCTGTACCCCTTCCCGGGATACGTCTGGCGAGCCGCCATGCCCCCGACCCGCTATTTTATCAATTTCATCAATGAAAATGATGCCCCGTTCTTCGGCATAATGGATGGCCTTATCCTTCACTACTTCCATGTCCACCATTTCGTCGGCCGCTTCTTCAGCAAATATTTTCTTTGCATCTGCAACGGTGACTTTTTTCTTTTTCATCTTTTTGGGCATCATGCCGGCAATCATAATGGAAATCTGGTTGGCCTGCTCGTTATCCGATTCCGGCGCTCCGCCTTTATCTTCCACTTCAATTTCCACCATACGGTCATCCAGCTCGCCCGTGCGGATGCGGTGTTCCAGCTCTTTCCTCCTCTGCTTATCCCCTTCAGCCGGTTTTAATTCTTCTTTCTTTTCTCCAAAGATAATATCCATGGGGCTTCTTGTCTCCGGCTTTTTCGAAGGCCACATGGCTTCCGCCACTCGGCGGACCGCTTCTTCCTCTGCGTCTCTTCCATGGCGGGAAGATTCTTGCTTCTTAACAAGACGAACAGCTTCTTCCGCCAGATCCCGGACCATGGATTCCACATCCCTGCCCACGTAACCGACTTCTGTGTATTTTGTAGCTTCCACCTTTACAAAAGGGGCATTTGTGAGAGATGCGATACGCCTTGCGATTTCCGTCTTTCCCACACCGGTGGGACCGATGAGCAGGATGTTTTTCGGGCTCACCTCTTTTTTCAATTCTGCAGGAAGCCTTCCCGCACGCCAGCGATTGCGAAGAGCTACGGCCACGGAACGCTTGGCTTCATCCTGTCCGATAATGTACTGGTCCAGATAGGCCACGATTTTACGGGGTGTCAGTTCTTCCATCAGATTTCCTCCACGATCACATTATGATTTGTATACACGCAGATATCCGCTGCTATATGAAGTGATTTCTCTGCAATTTCCCTGGCGGACATAGCCGTATTCTGAGAAAGAGCCCGGGCTGCTGCCAGGGCATAATTGCCTCCGCTTCCGATTGCCAGTATTCCATCATCCGGCTCAATAACTTCGCCGCTGCCTGATACGAGGAATAAATGGTCTCCATCGGTAAGAATAAGAAGAGCTTCCAGTTTCTGCAATACCCGGTCGCTCCGCCAGTCCTTGGCAAATTCAACAGCTGCCCGCACCAGGTTCCCGTTGCAGTCCTTCAGTTTTGATTCAAATTTATCAAAAAGAGAAAATGCATCGGCCACGGAGCCTGCAAAACCGGCAATAATCTTTCCATGATACAGCCGCCGCACTTTTCTGGCCGTATTTTTCATAATGACCGCATTGCCCATGGTGACCTGACCGTCACCGGCCATGGCAGTATGGCCGTCCTTGCGGACTGCCAGTATCGTTGTCGCTGTAAACATATTTCCTCCTTGAATTGTATCCGTCATTTCTGCCCAAGGCAGGGAAAATTCCTTATTTATTATACGTTACTGAAGCACTTTTAAACAACTGCCCTAAAGGGGCCAATATAAAAGAGTGAAGAAACGGGCCTGATTCTTCACTCTCTTAATCATGCAATATCCGGTTTAAGCAGGAAAATCAAATCTTTGCAAGTGCCTGTTCCACATCTTCGAGAAGGTCATTAATGTTTTCAATGCCGACAGAAATACGGACAGTACCAGGAGTAATGCCGGCTGCTCGCTGTGCTTCTTCATCCAGCTGCTGATGGGTGGTAGAAGCGGGATGAACGACGAGAGACTTGGAATCACCAACATTTGCCAGATCAGAGAAAATTTCCAAACTGTCAATAAATCCTCTTGCTGCCTTGTATCCATCTTTCAGTTCAATTGAGAAGATGGAGCCTGCACCTTTGGGCAGGTATTTCAGTTGCAGCTTGTGGTATGGGGAGGATTCCAGTCCCGGATAGTTGACCTTGGACACCTTCGAATGATTTTCCAGATATTCCGCCAGTTTCTGGGCATTTGCCGTATGACGTTCCATGCGGAGGGACAGTGTTTCGGTCCCCTGAAGCAGGAACCATGCGGCAATCGGGCTGATAGCCGCCCCGGTATCACGAAGGACTTTAGCCCGAATCCGGGTTACAAAACCTGCTCCCGGTATATCGGTAGCAAAGTTGATGCCATGATAAGATGCATCAGGAGTGGCAAAATGTGGGTATCTTTCAGGCTGATTCCAGTTAAACTTTCCATTTTCGACAATGGCCCCGCCCAGAGTCGTACCATGACCGCCAATGAATTTGGTTGCCGAATGAACGACTACATCAAGTCCGTGTTCCAGCGGGCGGAAGAGATAGGGAGTGGCAAAAGTATTATCAATAATCACAGGAAGATTATGAGCATGAGCAATATCCCGGATAGCATCAAAGTCCGGAATATTGATCGCCGGGTTCCCTAAGGTTTCAATATAAACAGCTTTTGTTTTTTCGTTGATAAATCCTTCAATTTCTTCCGGATGGTCAGGGTTTACGAAATGAGTATGAATGCCCAGCTGCGGAAGTGTATCGGTGAAAAGCTCATAAGTACCACCATAGAGGGTGGATGCGGCAATAATTTCATCTCCGGCGCCTGCAATATTTAAGATAGAATAAGTGACAGCTGCAGCCCCACTTGCCACGGCAAGTCCTGCCGTACCACCTTCAAGAGCGGCAATCCGCTTTTCAAATACTTCCTGGGTCGGATTGGTGAGACGGCTGTAAATAAAGCCCGATTTCCTTAATGCAAAAAGGTCTTCCCCTTCCTGTGCATCGTGGAAAAGATAAGCAGAGGTCTGGTAAATCGGGACAGCCCTGGCTCCCGTAGTGGGATCAGCCACCTGGCCTGCATGCTGCTGAAGGGTTTCAAAGCGATATTTTTTGTCTGCCATAATTATTTCTCCTTATTTTTAAATTTTATATGTGAATTTAAGTTTATAGCGATTTCAACATCCTACATCGAAAATCTATCATATCCCATTTCCTCCTCTTCCTGATTGCAAGGATGTAAAGGCATGTCCTGTATGCCTCCGCGCTGTAACGGGCGTCTCCCGATTTCCCACGAATTCCGGTAAGGATAAAAAAACTCCCGTCCCTATCAGGACGAGAGATTCGTGTTTCCACCTAATTTTCATGCGTATGTTACCATATGCAGCTCTGCAGGTATAAAATTCAATACCCCAGCCCTGTATCGGGAGCTCCCGGGAAAGCCTACTCTGGTTTCAGCCTCCCAAACTCAGAAATGCACTTCAGCTCCCTATCCGCACCCGCTCTCACCGGCCGGGCTCGCTTTACCGTATTTGGGAAACCTACTCTTTTCTTCCCTGTTTGGAGTTGTGATAACTTTACCACGAGTCATAAGGTACTGTCAAGTCAGAAATTTTAAAATATCGTGAAGAGGCGCCTGCTGTCCATCTATCAGTCCGCTTTACAAACTGCCTCTATGAAGGCATTGATTTTATGAAAATCTTTTCCTCCTTCAGGTCTTTCCACAGAAGATGAAACATCCACCATATCCGGATGAATCTGACGGATGGCATCTCCAACATTGAAAGGATTCAGACCGCCGGCAAGGACCCATTTCATGCCATTCCTGGGTATACCGGAAAGGGCATTCCAGTCGAAGGGTTTCCCGCTTCCCGGCTCCGCCGCATCAAAAAGCCATGCTTTGATACGGCTATGTTTTTCCAGTTCAGGCAAACCGTTTTTGATGTTGACAGCCCGAATGATGGGAATCGATGTATCTGAAAGAACTTCCGGAGAAAGGTTTCCGTGTACCTGCAGAAAATCAAATCCCGCCTTTTCAATAATTTTCACCTGTTCCGGAGTCGGCGAGACAGTGACAGCCGTCTTTTTGATTCCCGAAGGCACGGCCGTAAGGATTTTTTCTGCCTGCTCGACGGATACGGACCTTCTGCTTTTCGAAAAAAACAGCACGATGCCCATGAAGTCGACTTCCGCCGGTTTGAGATGCTTCACTTCATCCGGCGTTTTAAAGCCGCAGATTTTAATCTTCGTTCTCATACATACCGCCTCGATTTAAAATATGGACTCCGGCAGCCAATCATTAATCCTGAGTGACACCGGTGACTATGGTAAGTTTCATGGTTTCCACAGACATGCCTGTAGTATATTCTATTTCCTTCTGTACCGCATCCCGCATACCATGGATAATCTTCCTGATTTCCATAGGAGTCCCCGTGCGAACTGTCACATCAAGGTAAAGAATGAGCCCGTTTACCTGACTTTCGCTTTTCTTGCTGCTAATCCGGCGAAGTTTGATCTTCTTCATTTTACGTACGGAATAGCGAACCAGATCTTCAATCACTTTATCTGAAAAAGTCAGTTTTCCATAATAACTGAATACAGGACGAACCACGGACCGTTCATCCCATTCGCTGAACCGTTTCGATTCTTTTTTCCTGTTTCGAAGGAACCGCAGCGGATCCACCAGATAACCCTTGAAATATGGCTTGAGTTCCATAGTGGGCACAGGGATGACATGTTTTCCTTCCTTATGCCTTGCTTCGCTGGCCTTCAGCATATCTTCCGGCCTTGCCACATCTTCGATACGGATATACCTGGCCGGTGCCGGAAGTCCCAGTGCTTTGGCTATGGTATTGACCATACGGTCCGAAGTACCAAGAATAAGTACTCTGGCAGGATTGATTTTAATAAGAGCAGCCTTTACCTCTTCTTTCTGCTCTTTGTCCCAGAAAATAGCACGACGTACTGCTTTCAGCCGGCTTTCTTCCCGCTTCGCTGATTTTCCCGCTACAATACGGCTATGGTAAATCAGAATCCCATCATCAATAATGCAGGACGCTTTATTTTCATAAGCCACCACCAGGGCCCGGTCACTTTTGCCAGTACCGGGTGGGCCATAAAATCCAATCACTTCCATGGTTTTCCTTTCCGGACATAAGCCCTTCGAAGATACACAAAAAGACAGGTGCCGCCACCTGCCTTTTCAATAGTTCCGGGCATAGCAGGTCCCGGCAATTCAATCTCACAAAATTATTCTTCGCCCACAATCTGTACTTCCGTATTCAGGTCCACGCCATAGTTTTTCTTTACCTTATCCTGCACATCATGAATCAGGGCAAGCATATCCTCACAGCTGGCATGGCCATTATTGATGAGAAAACCGGCGTGTTTTTCAGATACCTGTGCATCACCGTACCCATACCCTTTGAGGCCCAGTTCTTCAATCATCTGACCGACAAAGTGCCCAGCCGGCCTCTTGAAAGTACTGCCTGCACTTTTCTTCTCCAAAGGCTGTTTTGTACGTCTTCGATGATTCAGGTCATCCATAAGCGCTTTAATATCTTTCTGGTTTCCATATCTTAAAGACAGGGTGATGTCTACAATAACTTCTCCGTTTTCCATAAACCGGCTGTGACGATAGGAATAGCCCAGATCTTTTGCACGGTAGGAAATAAAATCTCCCCGGTCATCAACAGTAGTGGCAGAAACGATGATTTTTGACATTTCACCACCATAGGCCCCGGCATTCATATAAGCCGCACCACCAATGGATCCCGGAATACCACTGGCAAATTCCATACCGGAAAGGCCAAATTCATAAGCAGCCTTTGCTGCCCGCGCTGTGGAAACTCCGCTGGAAACCTTGAGAAGGTTCCCGCCTCTTTCAATATTCTGAAGATGCCCTGTAAATACTACTACCCCGCGAATACCCTTATCCCGGACAAGCAGATTAGCTCCTCCACCAAGGATAAAAATGGGGATATGGTTTTTATGGGCTATTCGGGTGACAATCCTGAGCTCTTCCGATGTTTTCGGCATTAAAAAACAATCCGCGGGCCCGCCGATACCGAAAGTGGTGTGGCGGCTCATGGGTTCATTGATTTTTATCTGATTTTCACCAAGCACGGAGGTGAAAAATTCTGCATATTGATTATCCATATATGTTCCTTTTTCCAACGAATCAATTACTTTTATTATTATAAAAAAGCCACGTTCCCGCGTCAATGGAAATCAACCTATACCCATGAATTTTATCACATGACTGCTTTTTGAGGACTTCCCTCTCTCGCGCAGAAAAGCCGCAGGCCAATGCCTGCGGCTTTTTCAGGTTGTCAAATTGCTAGAATTATTTCTTTTCTACCAGTTTCAGATCTACGGCAATGTTCTTTTCCACATTTTCGCCTTTAGCCAGTTTGAGAGCGGTATCTACACCGATTTCACCCATCTTGTCCGGCTGCTGGGCAATGGTGGCAGCCATGGAGCCATCGTTGACAGCCTTTACGCCATCGTCAGTGCCATCGAATCCGATAATGAAAATCTGCTTATTGGCAGCTTTGGCAGCGCTTACTGCGCCAAGAGCCATTTCATCATTCTGTGCGAAAATAGCCTTTACATCCGGGTTGCCCTGGAGAATGTTTTCAGCAACCGTCAGACCTTTACCACGATCGAAGTCTGCATTCTGTTTTGCGAGGACTTTCAGCTTCTTGTCAGCTACATTATGGAAACCCTGTCCGCGTTCACGGGTTGCAGATGCACCGGGAATGCCTTCCAGCTCGGCTACCGGAGTCTGTTCACCCAGTTTGGAAGCGATGTATTCGGCTGCCATTTCGCCGCCTTTAACGTTATTGGAAGCGATGTGAGCTGCCACTTCACCTTTGTCAGCGGAGCGGTCAATGGTGATAACCGGAATCTTTGCCTTGTTGGCTGCCAGTACGGAGTTGGAAACTGCAGCGGAGTCTACCGGGTTAACGATAAGGACGCTGATATTTCCCTGAAGCAGATCGGCAATATCATTGGACTGTTTTGCCGGGTCATTCTGGGCATCAACAATTTTAACAACAACACCTGCTTTTTCAGCAGCTGCCTTTACACTGTTTGCCATGGTTACGAAGAACGGGTTATTCTGGGTGGATACGGAGAAGCCAATGGTTACCTTTTTGGAACCGGATGCAGCACTTGCTGCTTTTTTGTCAGAAGATCCGCCGCAGCCTGCTGCGGAAATAAGGGCTGCACCGATCATAGCAGCCAATGCGATTTTCTTTAACACTTGTTTTCCTCCTTAGTTTTTCTTGCGGTCCATAAGTACTGCGAGCAAAATAACGATACCTTTGACAACCTGCTGATAGAAGCTGGATACATTCAGTATGTTGAGGCCATTATTCAGGGTACCAATGATGAGTGCACCAATCAGCGTACCGGAAATACGGCCTTTGCCGCCGGAAAGAGATGTGCCGCCCAAAACAACTGCCGCAATAGCATCAAGTTCATAACCCATACCGGCTGTCGGCTGGGCACTGTTCAGGCGGGCTGTAAGGATGGCACCTGCGATGGCACAGAGACATCCTGTAAGAGCATAAGCGAAAATCTTGATTCTGTCAATCTTGATCCCGGAAATATAGGATACCTTTTCATTCCCCCCTACCGCATAAGTCTGGCGGCCAAGAGGAGTTTTCTTCAGGATGAAGTACAGGATGAAGAAGGCAATGAGCATGACAATAGCCGGTACCGGGATATCCAGGATAAACCCCTGTCCAAAAGCAGTGAAAATAGGATCCTCAGAAAGGCCGGAAATCGGGTTACCATGGGTATATACGAGAGTACTGCCGCGATAAATAGTCATCGTTGCCAAAGTGGCTATGAAAGGAGCCACCTTGCCATAGGAAATAATGATACCATTGATGGCACCCAGCAGGATACCGATAAAAGCAGAAAATACGATAGCCAATTCCGGATTCGTACCTTTGGCAATCATGCTTGCCATAAGGGCACTGGAAAGAGCAAGGATACTGCCTACGGAAAGATCGATACCGCCTGTCAAAATGACAAAAGTCATGCCGAAGGCAATCAAGGCATTGATGGAAATCTGGCGTGCCAGATTCTTAAGATTTGATGGATCGATAAAGCTGTCATTTAATGCGGAAATGACAATGAAGAGAAGAATCAGGCCGATGAGCGGACCCATTTCTCTTACCATATTTTTAATTTTTTCGGAACTCATGCTTATTCTCCTCCGGTTGCAAGTGTCATAATTCGTGTCTGGGTAGCATCTTTATGTTCTACGATGCCTGCCACTTTACCTTCATGAATGACAAGGATTCTGTCGCTCATGCCGATAACTTCAGGAAGTTCGGACGAAACCATGATGATGGACACGCCCCGAGCGGTGAGTTCATTCATCAGATCATAAATATCTTTTTTTGCGCCGATATCAATGCCCCTTGTCGGTTCATCAAGAATCAGGAGCTTTGGCTTCATGCCCACCCATTTGGCGATAACCACTTTCTGCTGGTTCCCGCCGGAAAGGGTGCTTGCCGCAAGATTAATATCCTGAGCCTTAACACCAAGTCTTTTTGACAGTTCCTGTGAGAAATTGAATTCCTCTTTATCATTGATCACATGGCCTTTAGCCAGTCTTTCCTCACTGGGAAGGGCAATATTTCTTTCAATAGAGAAATCAAGGATGAGTCCTTCGGTCTTTCTGTTTTCCGTGATGAAACCGAAATCATGACGAATGGCATCAAGAGGATTTTTGATGGTGATTTCCTTGCCCTCCAGATAAAGTTTCCCCGATTCATGAGGATCCACGCCGAAGATGGCACGCATGATTTCTGTACGTCCGGCCCCCATAAGTCCTGCCACGCCGAGGATTTCCCCTTTGCGAAGATTGAAGCTGATATCCTTGAAAACTCCAGGCTGATTGAAATGTTCCACCCGGAATACTTCATCCCCTGGGACATTGGTACGGGCGGGATAATATTCGCTCATCACGCGGCCTACCATATCCCCTACAATCTGGTCCATATTTGTCTCTTCTGTGGGCCGGGAGCTGATGGTCTGACCATCACGCATGACCGTAATAGTATCACAATTGGCAAATACCTCTTCCATACGGTGGGAAATATAGATGATGGAAACCCCTTTTGACTTGAGTTTCCTCATGACCTCAAAAAGGCGGTCCGTTTCACGTTCTGTCAGTGCTGCTGTCGGTTCATCCATGATGACCGTTTTCGCATCCAGCATGAGGCTTCGGGTAATTTCAGTCATCTGCTGCTGGCCCACGGAGCATTCACCGGCAATTTCATCGAGGGGAAGGTCAATGCCCACTTCTTTGCATTTATCCTCCGCCATTTTTCTCATTTTTTTATAATCAATAAGGCCAAATCTTGTTTTGGGCTGATTGGTAAGGAAAAGATTTTCCAGTACCGTCAGGTTCGGCCAGATGTTCAGTTCCTGATGGATGAAGGCAATGCCGTGTTCCTCTGCATCTTTATTGTTGCGGAAAGTCACTTCCTTACCATCTACCATGATCTTTCCGGCATCGGCTTTATGGATACCGGTCAGAATATTCATCAAAGTGGATTTGCCGGCCCCGTTTTCGCCCATAAGGGCATGAACTTCACCGGGACGTATGTGCAAATTGACACCGCCCAGTACTTTGTTCGTACCAAAGGACTTGCAAATCCCTGTCATATTGATTTCCATAGATACTCCTCTTTAGAAGATGACTCCGGACTGGAGAATGATATTGGAAAAAGGAGTGACTTCACCGGTGCGGATCACCGCTTTACAGTCCTTTTCCCAGGCTTTCAGTTCTTCATGATCCTTCAACAGGACCCATTCCACCTTGTCTTCCGGGAAGACTTCCTGCAGCGCCTTCCACTGGGCCGGATTCTTTTCCTTTGTCTCCGGCGCCAGATAGATTTTTTCGATCTGCATGTATTTAGCCATCTCTTTAACCACTTCAATGAAAAGAGGCTCCCTGAACCGGAGAGCAAGGTCAATCTTCGGTACTCCTGCCGGTACCGGCAGGCCGCAATCACCGACGCAGATCTTATCTGTATGGCCCAGGTCTGCCAGCACTTTGGCGATATGACTGTTCAGAATTCCTACTTTCTGCATGTAAGCATTTCCTCCACTTCTTTACGCCAGGGCATTCCTCCCTGAGCACCAATCTTTCCGACAGAAAGCGCTGCAGCAGCATTGGCAAAACGAATGGCTTCCTTTATGGAAAGGCCATCACAGCGTCCCGCCGCAAAAGCGCCATTAAAAGTATCACCTGCTCCGGTCGTATCTACTACTGAAACATGAAATCCCGGTACATGAATGACTTCATTTTCTTCCCCGTAAACCACGCCTTCGCTTCCCACGGTCATGATGACTTTGCCCGCATGAGATTTCAGGATTTCATCCCGGTCCATACCATGGAACATGAGAGCCGCTTCGTGCTCATTAGGGGTGATGTAAGTCACCTTGTCAATCCAGTCAGACGGGATGTCCATATAAGGAGCCGGATTCAGCATGACCGGCACTTTTTCCTCAAAACATCGGTCAATGATATAGCCGATGGTATCTAAAGGAATTTCATGCTGCAGCATGACCAGATCCGAAGTCCGGATAGTATCAAAAGCATCATCTACAACTTTCCTCGTCACCCGGTCATTGGCCCCCTTGAGGACAATGATACTGTTATCCCCTTCAGCGAGAATGATGTGGGCCGTGCCGGTATTCACATCATCCAGCACGGATACATAATCAGTCTTTACCCCGCTGTTTCTGAGAGCTTCCAGCATACCTTTCCCGTAAGCATCATTGCCCACGCATCCAATCATGTATACTTCTTCACCCAGTCTGGATGCGGCGACGGCCTGGTTGGCACCCTTTCCGCCGGGAGAAACAACGAGTCTCTTTCCCATGACGGTTTCACCGGCCAGAGGCCTTCGGTCCGCTTCTACGGTAAGGTCCATATTGCAGCTGCCGATTACAGATATATGACCCATACAACCTCCTGTATATAAAAATATAATCTTATCTATTTTATAACAAGTGAACGTTACTATTCTAGCACAAAACGGGTTCAAATGGGGGACGGACCAATTTTTTCTTCACGAAAATATAACATAATGGAAATAAAATATCTTTATAATGACCAAAGAGTGAGGTTTCTTTTATTATATAAAATAAAACCGGACCCGTTAAGGCCGGTTCTGTAAAGGAAATGTAAAACATGAAATAAAATATTTTATTTCCCATCATGAAACAAAAAGCAAATATAAAACAGGATGGATTCGATCCACCCTGTTTTATATTTGCTTTTATTTATCTGTCTACATTGGTCATGTCTTTCGGTACCACCCAGGCATCGAATTCTTCTTCCGTCACATAGCCAAGCTTCAAAGCAGCTTCCTTGAGGGAACTCTTGTCCTTGAAAGCGGTCTTGGCGATGGTGGCAGATTTTTCATAGCCGATATGTGGGGAAAGAGCGGTAACGAGCATGAGCGATTTATTGACCAGTTCATTGATCCGTTCCAGGTTCGGTTCGATGCCTACGGCGCAGTGGATATCGAAGGAATGGAGCACATCGCCTAGAAGGCGTACGGACTGGATGAAGGAATGGGCAATGATCGGCGCATATACGTTCAGTTCGAAACGGCCCTGGGAAGAAGCGAGGGAAATGCAGGCCTGGTTGCCATGGACACGGCAGGCCACCATGGTCACCGCTTCACACTGGGTCGGATTGACCTTGCCCGGCATGATGGAAGATCCCGGTTCATTGGCAGGAATGGAAAGTTCTCCAAGGCCTGCGCGGGGGCCTGCGGCGAGGAGGCGGAGATCATCCACCATCTTCATGGCATCCGTAGCCAGGGCTTCCAAAGCACCATGACAGAATACGAAATCGTCACGGCCGGTCAAAGCATAGAATTTATTGGGTTCGGAGTAGAAGTCGATTCCCGTTTCTTTGCTGATGGCAGCAGCGACTTTTTCGCCGAAACCCTTCGTCGCATTGAGACCCGTACCAACGGCAGTCCCACCAATGGCAAGTCCATGGAGATGGGTTTCTGCCTGCTGGATCATGGCTTTGGATTTCTTCAGCATTTCAGCCCAGCCGGAAATTTCCTGGCCAAGTGTAAGGGGCACGGCATCCTGGCAGTGGGTACGGCCGATTTTGACAATATGCATGAAATCTTCACTCTTCTGATCAAGGGTGGCAATCAGCTCATCCAGCTGTTTATACAGTCTTTCATGAAGCACCTGGACGGCAGCTACATGGGAAGCCGTGGGGAATGTATCATTGGAGGACTGGCCATGGTTGACGTCGTCATTCGGATGAACCCGTTTGGAGCTTCCTGCCTTTTCCAATTTTGCATTGGCAATATGAGCAACTACTTCGTTCATATTCATATTGCTCTGGGTACCGGAACCGGTCTGGTAAATTTTCAGCGGGAATTCATTGGGCCATTTGCCATCAAGGATTTCATCGCAGGCTTCCATGATGACTTTTGCCTTCTCTGGATCCAGCTCGCCTTCTTCCATATTGACGGCAGCAGCGCTCTTCTTCAGAATGGCAAAAGCCCGGATGATTTCACGGGGCATTTCCAGATTGCCGATTTTGAAATTTTCAAAAGACCGCTGGGTCTGGGCGCCCCACATATGGTTGGCAGGTACCTTCACTTCACCAAGGGAATCATGCTCGATACGATATTCCATAGTCATACTCCTTTGCAGAAAATGATACAAGAACTACTATTATTATTTTACCACAGACCCACAGTATTGTATTCGTTTTTTCAAGAGCCAATATAAAGATTATATTTATAGGCTGCCATAGTATTTCCGGCCCACGCAAAAGCGCCGGGATCATCCCCGGCGCTTCAATCACAAAGATTTGATGAAATCGATTATTTCCTTTTTCTTTTCTTCCAGAAGAGGCCGATCATGTTCCGTTTCCATATTGAAACGGATGAGGGGCTCTGTGTTGGACGGGCGGAGGTTGAACCGCCAGTTGTCAAATTCCACTCCTATGCCATCGGTAAGGTCGATATGGACAGCGTCCTTCCCGTACTTTTCCCTTACCTTCTCAATGACATACCTGCTGTCGTTCACCGTCAGATTGATTTCACCGCTGCAGGGGAATTCTTCTTCCATGGCTGCCACGAGCTCGCCCAGATGCTTTCCCTTCTCACTCATAATCTGGGTCACAATGAGCCAGGGAATCATACCGGAATCGCAGTAGGAAAAATCGCGGAAAAAGTGATGAGCCGAATTTTCAGCGCCGTAAATGGCTTTGACCTTCCTCAGGGTTTCTTTCATAAAGGCATGGCCTCCCTTTGATTCCACACCTCTTCCGCCAAGGTCCCGGCAGATTTTCCCGGTGCACCAGAATACGCGGGGATCATGGACAATGGTTTCTCCTGGATTTTTCTTCAGGAAATATTCGGAAAGAAGCCCCACCATGTAGTAGCCTTCCACGAAATGACCATTTTCATCAATGAAGAAACAGCGGTCAAAGTCACCATCCCAGGCGATACCGAGATCTGCTTTTTCCTTCAGTACTTCATCCACCAGAGGCTTCCTGCATTCTTCCAGCATGGGATTTGGAACACCATGGGGAAATGATCCGTCAGGCTCCATATTGAGTTCCGTAAATTTGAAGGGCAGCCGGGTTTTCAGTTTTTCAAAAACCACATTGGCACAGCCATTACCGCCATTCACCACGATATGAAAAGGCTTAATTTTCTCTATGTCTACGAAGGAAAGGACTGTCTCTATATAATCATCCAGGATTTCTTTTGCAAAAAGTTTTCCCTTGAACGGTGCACCTTCAAAATCACCGGAGAAAGCAAGGCACTCGATATCCTTCAGACCCGTATCCGCACTGACCGGAATGCCTTCCTGGCGGACGATCTTGATACCGTTATAATTGGAAGGATTATGGCTGGCAGTAATCATAAAGCCGCCGTCCATGCCATAGTAGAAGGTACCGAAGTACATCATTTCCGTACCGCAGAGCCCTATATCATAGACATCCGCCCCACCATCCATCAGTCCTTTTGCCGCAGCTGCCTTTATACTTTCTGAACTTGGACGGACATCACAGCCGATGCACATCGTCCGGGGATGAAAAAGGGAAGCGTAGGCGCGGCCTACACGGTAGGCAAGCTCTTCATTCACTTCCGTGGGCACAATGCCCCGGATATCATAGGCCTTGAAGCCTTCATGGGAAAGCTTGAGGGGCTCCATCATTTCCCCTCCTTTTCAGCAAGCCTTTTCAGGACCGTGGCATATCCGTCAGCGCCATATTTCAGACACCGTTTCACCCGGGAAATCGTGGCGGTGCTGGCACCGGTCTTCTTCTCTATCTGGTCATATTTTTCTCCGGCTTCCAGCATTCTGGCTACTTCCAGGCGCTGGGACATATCGCGAAGTTCGTTGATGGTGCAGAGGTCTTCAAAAAATTCATAGCATTCCTCTCTCGTCTTGAGTTGAAGAATGCCGTCAAAGAGATTATCTGCCAAAGGGTTGATCAGTCTCTGATTCACGCTCATACATACCTCCTCTATGAAAGAATCCCGTCCTTCTCAGGGCGGTGTCATTTGCTTTAGTATATTATAGCATTAGCGTCTGAATGGTGCAAAGAGTTATTATTCTAATAAGTATCAATTTTATATAGAAATTTTGAAAACAGGATGTGCCGGTTATATTCCTCTAAAACCCGTTTGTTTTTTAAGGAAACCGTAAAGAATGTCGCCTTTTTTCAAAATATCTATTGACATTACTAATTATTAAGAGTACTATAATTTAAACCGCATAAATGCAGTTTATCTTCATATAGACTCATCATGAGTGGCGGAGGGACTGGCCCTAAGAAACCACGGCAACCATTCTCAGGAAACGGTGCCAATTCCAGCGGATTTTATCCGAAAGATGATGCAAAAATCCCCTTCATCTTTCATGAAGGTTTTTTTATTATAAGGAGTCGCAATGATTGAATTAAAGCATATAACGAAATTATATGGCAATTTCAAGGCACTGGACGACATCAACCTGACCATTAAAGACGGAGAAATCTTCGGTATCGTCGGGCAGTCGGGTGCCGGCAAATCCACCCTGGTCCGCTGCATCAATATGCTGGAACCCCCGACTTCCGGAGAAGTACTCATCAACGGCAAGGATATGATGAAACTTTCTAAAAGCCAGCTTCGGGAGGAACGAAAGAAAATCGGCATGATTTTCCAGCATTTCAACCTGCTCGCCAATCGCACTGTAGCAGGAAACGTAGCTTTTCCTCTGGAACTTTCCGGCGTACCAAAAACTGAGCAGAAAAAAAGGATTGATGACATCCTTGATGTAGTAGGTTTAACAGAATATAAAGACAAATATCCGGCCCAACTCTCCGGCGGACAGAAACAGCGTGTAGGCATTGCACGCGCCATTGTTTCCAATCCAAATGTACTTCTCTCCGATGAAGCCACAAGCGCCCTTGATCCGGAAACCGTAAAATCTATTCTCTCCCTTTTGAGAGATATCAATAAAAAACTGGGCATCACGATTATCCTCATCACCCATCAGATGGAAGTAATCAAGGAAATAGCAGAACGGGTAGCAGTTATTGAAAAAGGGAAAATCATCGAAGAAGGTTCTGTTGTGGATCTCTTCACAAATCCTCAGACTGAAACGTTGAAGAAATTCGTAGGTTCTGTTATGTCCTCCGATGTACCGGAACAGCTTTCCCATATGAATATCACTGCAAAGAAGGAATCTGACTCCGACCAGACTGTTGTTTCCCTAAAATTCCGCGGCGATGTAGCCAATGAGCCAATCATTGCCAATCTTATTCGCAAATATAATCTGGATGTCAGCATTCTTTATGGATCCATCGATTATATCCAGAATGTATCCTTCGGACGACTCATCATTATGATTGACGGCGATGAAAGAAACATGAATGATGCTCTCAGCCATCTGAAAGAATTACCAATTACAAGCGAGGTGATCGGATATGTCCGCGGTGATAACTAATCTTCTTTTAAAATCCCTGGCCGAAACCATTTACATGCTGGTTTTCTCCTCCCTCATTTCCGCTCTTGTAGGCATACCACTCGGTATTCTTCTTGTAGTCACTGAAAAGAATGGAATTCTAGCCTGTCCGGTGCTCAATAAGCCTCTGGCCTTCATTATCAATATGGTTCGTTCCATTCCATTTATCATCCTCATGGTTGCCATCATTCCATTCACCAGACTGATTGCAGGGACCTCCATAGGTACAACTGCTGCCATCGTTCCCTTGACGCTTGCCGCTATCCCCTATACAGCACGTATGGTAGAAACATCCATCCGTGAAATACCGTCCGGTCTTATTGAAGCTGCTGAATCTATGGGTGCTTCCCCACTCCAGATTATCTGGAAAGTCCTTATTCCGGAAGCTCTCCCTTCCATTATTGAAAGTTTGACTGTAGTCATCGTATCCCTCATCGGTGCATCTGCCATGGCAGGTACCATTGGCGGCGGCGGCCTTGGTGATCTGGCCATCCGCTATGGTTATCAGCGTTTCCAGGCAGATGTAATGATTGCTACCATCGTAGTTCTGGTCATCGTAGTACAGCTCATCCAGTTCATTGGCAGCAATCTGGCCAAGAAAATGGATAAACGGTAATGCAGTATGTAAATGAGCGTTTCGCTCTTTATATAAACCGCATCCTTACATGCGGCTCATTTTCAAAAGAGAAAGGAAGTCTTAATATGTTGAAAAAATTAGCAATTGCCGGCCTTTGCGCACTCTCCGCAGCAGCAATCATCACCGGCTGCGGTTCCAGCCAGAAACCGGCAGCTTCTTCTGCAGCCGCTGCACCGCAGGAAAAGAAAGAAATCACCGTAGGCGCGACCGCAGGCCCCCACGCGGAAGTCGTTGAAGCCGCTGCAAAAGAAGCCGAAAAGAACGGACTCAAAGTGAATGTCAAGGAATTCTCTGACTACATCACCCCTGACCAGGCCCTGGCTGATGGCGATATCGATCTCGTCGTATACCAGCATGAACCGTTCCTGAAGAATTTCAACAAACAGCATAATACCGACCTTGTAGCCATCGGCAAAGCCATCCTCATGCGCATGGGCATCTATTCCAACAAATACCGCGATCTGAAAGCCATTCCGGACGGTGCCGTCGTTTCCATTCCTAACGACCCCACCAATGAAGGCCGCGGCCTGGAACTTCTTGAAAAAGCAGGTCTCCTGAAGCTGAAAGAAGGAGTCGGCATGAAAGCTACTCCGGCAGACGTGGTTGAAAACCCGAAACATCTGAAATTCAAAGAACTTGAAGCTGCCCAGCTGCCAAGATCCCTGGATGATGTGGACCTTTCCGTCATCACCATGAACTATGTCATGAGCGCTGGTCTTTCCCCGAAAGACCAGGGCCTCTTCTGGGAAGATGAAAATACTCCGCTGGCTGTCATGATTATCGCCGCAAGAAACAAAGACAAGGATCAGCCGGCCTATCAGAAATTCGTCAAGTATTACCAGTCTGATTCCGTCAAGAAATTCATCGCTGAAAAATACAAAGGCACCATCGTTCCATCCTGGAAGTAATTTAATCGCTCAGGAAACAGAAAAGCAGCCCGCTTTTGCGGACTGCTTTTTTTACTGGCAGATGCTCCCGGAATGTCTTCAGATCAGAAATGGTATTTTCAGCCCAGTTTTTCACTTCCATCGGAAAAGGAAAAATCGGTTGGCAGAAACGGCTTGATATTGTCCGTAGACGATGCAGAGGCCGTTTCCGTGAATGCTTCAAAAATAGCCATATCCAGACCATCATAGACATAGGAGCATTCAGGGTGCCACTGGACTGCCCACAGGAATTTTTTGGACGGTGCGTAAACCGCCTCGATCAGCTCATCTTCGGAATAGGCCATAGGAACGAGCCCGGAAGCCAGTTTTTTGATAGCCTGATGATGAAGGGAATTGACGCCCATGCAGGACACGCCCAGACGGTCATGCATCGGAGTTCCCGGAATAATGGTATTGAGATGAGCCACCCAGTCATAGGAGAAATCCATATTGTGTTCCAGTGCATGAAGAGACGGACGTTCAGAATGGATATCCTGATACAGAGTGCCTCCCATCATCACATTGAACAGCTGGAGTCCTCTGCAGATACCGAGGACTGGTACATCATGTTCCCAGCAGTAACGGAACACCATGGTTTCCAGTTTATCTCTGGCCTCACATACATATCCGCAGCGGTCGGATTTCTTCTCTCCATAAAGGGCGGGGGAAATATCGGGACCACCGGTGAAGAGGAAGCCATCAAAATCATCACGAATCTCTTTAAAATCCTCTTCAGAAAGGTGCAGGGGAAGGATGACTGGTATTCCGCCCGCTTCACGGACCCCATCCATGTAGCCCGGCAGCATCCATATACTGTCCTTCTTTTCATCCCACAACGGCATAACTCCAATCTTTGGCTTTCGCATAGTAAGCACCTCCAGTAACGATGGCGGAAAGCCTCTGCCGGAAGCTCAATCCGCCGAAATCAGAATGAAATAAAAACTATAAACCCATTTCCTTCCTAAAAAATAGCGGCACCTGCCCGGGAGAGCAGCGCCGTTACTGACCTTTTTAAGCAAAAGACGCTGCTACATGAGCAGCGCCTTTGCTTTTATGAATTTCTATGCCTGAATTATATTTGATTTCTACTCCTTTGTCAAATGATTCCCTGTCTAAAATTAATCTATAACGATATACAAATGATTTAACCGACTAAAATCATTTTTACACCCCTATGATATAATATTAGTGTTTAATCTATATTGCATAGTAAAGGACCATCTTATGCGTCTATTGCAGCTATTTCCTGCTCTTACGGTAAAAAATTACAGAATCTTCTGGATCACCCAGTGGGTGGCCCTCATTGGTTTCTGGCTCCAGCTCACGGCCCAGCAGTGGCTGGTGTACACCATGACCGATTCTGCTTTCCTTCTAGGCCTTCTTTCAGCCTGCCAGTTTGCTCCCAGCCTGTTATTTACTCTTTTTACAGGCTTCTGGATTGACCGGCACAACAAAAGAAAAATCCTTCTGGGCACCCAGTGCACCTACATAGCGCAGGCCGCTCTTCTCGGGCTGCTTCTCTGGACAGGAAATGAAACTTACCTCTGGATTCTGTTTTTTGCTTTTTTCGTCGGTTCCATCGATGCCTTTGATATGCCTGCCCGCATGGCCTTCATGCCGGAACTGGTAGGGAAAAAAGCCCTTCACAGCGCCATCAGCCTGAATTCTGCCAATTTCAACCTCACCCGCATGATCGGACCGCTGCTTGCCGCATTCCTGCTCAATTATATTTCCTACAGTTCCATTTTCTTCCTCAATGCCCTCTCCCTCATCCCCATCGTCATCGCCTACACCCGGATGAATGTCAATTCGGTGGTTGAGGAAAAGCCGGAAAGCCACCCGCTGAAGGAAATCAGGGAAGGTCTTCTCCAGGCGCATAAAAATCCCGTTATATTCAAAAACCTCATTGCTGCCGGTCTGGTGAGCGGCCTGATATTAAACCTGGGGACCTATGGGCCTCTCTTTGCAGACAGAGTTCTTCATGCGGGTATCAATGGGTTCGGATCCATTCTTTTTGCCGCAGGCACAGGCTCCATGATCTGCGGCGTCCTCTCGGCTATGGCGAGCCGCCAGTTCTCCCGGAAATTCATTTTTGGAAATGCCATCGCCTGCGGTCTTACTCTTATGGCAGTCAGTCACGTCAGTTTCCAAATTCCTGCTCTCACCATATTCGGTATCCTTGGCTTTTCACTGACTCTTTTCCTCATCAACTGCAATGCCTCCATCCAGATGGCCTCTCCCAAAGAATACCTGGGACGCATCATGGGACTTTATACCTTTGTATTCCTCGGAAGTGCTCCTTTTGGATCTCTTCTCGTATCCACGATTATCGAATTCATCGGAACATCCATGGGACTCCTCGTAGTAGGAGCTTTGGAAATAGGACTCCTTTCCATCTTCGCCCGGCCTGATGAGAAAAAGTGATGAAAAATAACAAAACCTATCAAAAATCTTCATTTTAAAATAGTTTCATCCCCATAAAAAAGCAGTGAAAGCGCAAGCCTTCACTGCTTTTTTATGGCAGAAATACAAAGCTCCCAAAGCGTTATTTTTCCAGCTTTTCTGCCTTTCTTAATGCTTCTTCTCCCGCTTCAATGACTTCTTTCACGGTAATTTCAGAAATGGGGGTATATTTACCGGATGCAATGGTCTTATTCACATGTTCCGGTCCCATGGGCATGTCACAGGAAGAAAGGGCTTTCGAACAGGGCCCCAAGGGATGATGGAATTTCGCATTGCTGGGACCGAACATGGCAATCGTAGGCACGCCCCGGCTGTCAAAGACATACATGGGACCGCTGTCATTCGTAAAAGCCAGATTGCAGCGCCCGGCGGCCGCCATGAATTCTCCCATGGAAAAATGGCCGGCCGCAATGATATATTTCTTTGACTTCATCACGGAAACCGCTTCATCGATGAGGGGCCGCTCCGAAGGAACCCCGAAGAAAACAGGAATCAGCCCTTTTTCAGCAAAATGGTCTGCCACTTTTCCGTAATTTTTCGCCGGCCAGTTCTTTTCCTTTGTAGAACTTCCTACGGAAAGGCCCACAAGGCGGTCATTTTCCGTAATACCTTCAGAAGCAAAAAATTCATCCGCCTTCTTTTCCCATTCCGGAGACGTGTAGGTCCGCATACCATGATGAGAAAGATCCTTCACGCCCAGCCTCTCCAGCACTTTGAGGTACTTGTCCACGGCATGGGAATTGTAAGTCTCAATGGTCATGGGCCAGTCCATAAAAAGCTTATCAATCCGCGTACCAGCTTCCCCGCCCCAGTGCTTCGGATGCATGGCGAGGGCCAGCATGGTGCTTCTTGTAGTCCCATGAAGGGTGAGAAGGATATCCGGATGAAGAGCGCCGATCTTCTTTCCCACTTTCCAGGTGGCGGCCAGCCCTTTTTCCTTTCCATGACGGTCAAAAGGAATGAGGACGTCGATATCCGGATTGTATTTTACCGACTCCAGGAACCTCGCATCCATGACAAGCACGATTTTGGATCCCTTTGCTTCCCTCCGGAGCACTTCAAGGAAAGGGGTAATGGAGACCATATCCCCGAAATAAAGCATGTATATGATGACGATTGTCTTATTTCTCAAATCTGCCTGTACTTTTAAATCGCTCATGCCTATTCCTTACGTATCTTATGAATCAGGGAAGTGGTAGAATAGCCGTCCACGAATGGAAGGATTTCCACTTTTCCCGCATACTGCCGTCCTGCCACTTCTTCCACTTTATAGTCCCCGCCCTTGACAAGGATATCCGGTTTCAGATGGGAAAGAAGTTCTTCCGGCGTATCTTCATCAAAAATGACCACTTCATCCACACAGCGCAGCGCTGCCAGCATGAAACTCCGGTCTTCTTCATTGTTCACCGGTCTTTCGGGACCCTTCAAAGCCCTCACAGAGCGGTCTGAATTGAGGCCGATGATGAGATGCTGCCCCAGAGAGGCCGCCTGCTGGAGGTAGGTAATATGCCCCCGGTGAAGGATATCGAAACAGCCGTTGGTGAAGACGACCGTTTCCCCATGGGCTTTCCACCGTTTTACCTTTTCCTCCGCTTCTTCCCGGGAAAGTGGCAGGTAGGAAAGGCGTACATCCCTCCGTCCCAGCCAGGCCTGAATCAGTTCATCCCTTTTCACCTGATAGGTTCCGACTTTGGAAACCGCAATGCCTGCCGCTTTATTGGCCAGCTCCAGGATGGTCTCCATATCCATTTGGGCTGCCGATGAAGCCGCAATGACTGCCATAACCGTATCTCCTGCGCCGGACACATCGAATACGTCCTGGGCCACGGAAGCGCGATGAATGGCTTTATTTTCGGAAATACAGGTAATGCCCTTTTCCGAACGGGTCACGAAGAGATGGGTGAGCTGGAATTTCTCCCGTACCTCTTGTCCCGCTTTCAGGATGGCCTCATCCTCATTGGGCACGTCCCTTCCCAGGCAGTCCGATATTTCCTTGATATTGGGCGTAATGCCATAGGCTCCGGTATACTTGGTCCAGTCGCTTCCTTTGGGATCCACCAGTACAAGAACCGAATATTTCTTCCCAAGACTGATGATTTTCTCAGAAAGGGCATCCGTAATCATGCCTTTGCCATAATCGGAAATCACGATGCTGCCCAATCCCTGGCGAAGCAGATTTTCCAGCCAGCCGAGGAGCTTTTCCGTTTCCTCTTCCGAGAGCGATTTCTTTTCTTCATAATCCAGCCGCATCATCTGCTGCCGAGCGCCAAGAATACGGATTTTGGCCGTAGTATGGTAATCATTATCCGTAATGATACCGGACGTATCGATGCCCGCCTTCTGAAGGAGTTCAGACAGAATGGCGCCATCTCCATCATTGCCTTTCATGCCCGCCGCATAGACAAGGCAGCCAAGAGACGCCAGGTTCGCTGCCGTATTGGCAGCCCCGCCTAATACGTCTCTCTGTGACTGGACAAGATTCACCGGTACCGGGGCTTCCGGGGAAATACGGTTTACTTTCCCTGTGATATAACGATCCGTCATAAGGTCGCCAATGACGGCAACCTTGATATGAGTGATTTCATTTTTCAAAAAATTTTCACCAGCCTGCTGCATAGGTTCTCCTGTCTTTCTTCATTTTGCTGCTTTCTGAAGGAGCTCGTCCCAGGAATTCCACACCACTTCCGGGCGGAAAGACTCCATGGATTCCCTGGCTCCTTTCCCCAGCTTTCTCCGAAGCTCTTCATCCTTCATGAGAGCTGCGAGGGCCTTGCTGAAGGGTTCCGGTCCTTCCTCTACAAGATATCCGTTTACGTCGCTTTTTATCAGTTCATTCACCGATGAACAGGACTTATAGCCCACTGCCGGTATCCCGACTCCCATGGCTTCAGAAAGAGCCAGCGGGAATCCCTCATGATGGCTGGGGAAGGCAAAGATATCCGTCCCTTCCCAAACGCCCTTCATATCCTTCGTCGTTCCTTTAAGGAAGACCCGGTCCGTGAGGCCTTTCTTCTTAATAAGGCTCTTCAGGGCAGTCACATAAGCCTTGTCATAGGTATCACCCCAGATATGGACCTGCCAGTCCGGGGAATCCCTGGCGATGAGGCTGAAAGCCTCTACCAGAAGATGCTGACGCTTGGTCCGTCCCGTGACCCTTCCCACATTGGTAATCACATGGACGTCCCTGTCCTGCCCGGGATCCGCAACGAGATCCGGGATATTGACGGCATTGGGGATATAGACGAAATGGTCGTAATCCAGATACTTTTCCGCCTTACCGATAAAGGAAGGCATGAGGGCCTGAATATAGCGGCTCTTTTTCAATGCGCTTTTTTCTTCTTTCGGGGAATGAAGAAATATTTCATCGGGATCATTATGAAGCATGGAAATCACAGGAATCTTTGTGGAAATACAATCCAGAAGAAGACGGCCCGTAGGTTCGCGGAATGAAACAATGACATCCGGTTCTGTTTCTTCCAGCACCTTCTGAAGCGCCTTCTTCCCCTTGAGGAGGATTTCATAATTCCTGTTTCTTGCCCCTTCCTTACTGAAGGCGCGGGTCACTTCACGCATAATCATGTCAAAGGTGCCGACTTGGATGGCTTTCATGCCCTTCATATGGAAAAGATTGTACAGTTCGACGCCATCCGGCAGAGGATAGAAAGGAAATCCTTCTTTTTCGTCAGCCATGACGACGGAAACTTCATAATTTCTGTCTTTCAGGGCAGAAGCCATGCGGGAAAGGACATGCTCAATACCGCCGCTGTAGCCCACATACTTATGCAAGTTGGCCAGTAATACCTTCATAGTAACACCCGTTATTTCACATGGTAATAATCTTTATACCAGGCTGCGAAATGAGACAGTCCCTCTTTCAGCGAAGTGGAAGGCTTGAAACCGAAATCCTTTTCCAGTTCGCTGATATCCGCATAGGTCTGATAGACGTCGCCGGGCTGCATGGGCAGGAATTCCTTCTTTGCCTTTCTACCGATGGCATCCTCAAGGATTTCAATGAATTTCATGAGCCGCACAGGATGATTATTTCCGATATTATAGACTTTGTAAGGATCGCTATCCTGATTCGGCTTTGCCGGAGATTCCAGCATGCAGCAGATGCCGTTTACGATATCATCCACATAGGTGAAGTCACGGAGCATATCGCCGTTGTTATAGACCTGAATCGTCTCATTTCTCACAATTTTATTGGTAAATTTGAAATAAGCCATATCCGGACGTCCAAAAGGTCCATAGACGGTAAAGAAACGGAGCCCCGTGGCCGGGATTTTATAGAGATGGGCATAAGTATAGGCCATGAGTTCGTCCGATTTCTTTGTTGCCGCATAAAGACTGATGGGATGATCCACGAAATCGTCGGTAGAGAAAGGAACTTTTTCCTGATTCCCATAGACAGAGGAACTGGAAGCAAAGAGAAGATTTTCCACAGGGTAATGACGGCAGGCTTCGAGGATATGGAAAAAACCAACGATATTGGACTGGATGTAGGAATCGGGATGATCAATGCTGTAGCGCACCCCTGCCTGGGCAGCCAGATTGACCACAATATCCGGATGAAAGGCAGTAAAAACTCCAGTCACTGCCTCTTTGTCGGCCAGGTCGCCTTTGATAAAGGTATAGGGGCCCCCTTTGCACTTCAGGTCTGCCAGGCGGTCTTCCTTCAGTTTCGGATCATAATAATCATTCATATTATCGAAGCCGATGACTTCATACCCTTTTTCCAGCAGTTTTTTACTCAGATGATAGCCAATAAAGCCGGCACCGCCGGTGACAAGAATTTTTTTCATAGGGTTCACTCCTGTAATTCAATGATATTATTCCTTATTATACCAAATCGGCCGCTTCCATGGGACCCGTTTCAAAAAAGGGACTCACGATTTCCAAAGCTTTTCCGCGCAGTCTGCCATGCGTTCATAGCCAGTGCGGTTTGGATGAATGCCATCCGAATAATAACGGTCATCTGCAGGAAGAGCTTTCTGAAAATCAATGAAAGGAAGGAAAAGTTCTGCAGACAGGCTCCTCAGGAATTCGCCATACTTCTCAAGATCTTTCTGATTGGCCTCAAAGAAATCTTCCTGCTGCCAGCCGGTGTAAATGCTTTTCTCCGTAGCCGGAATGGGAATGCCCAAAGTCAGGGGCACTTTTTCTGAAATATTTCCAACTTCTATCTCTACAATTCTTTCCAGTACGTCAAGGCGGAGACCACAAAGGATATCATTGGTCCCGCCCATGAAAAAGAATCCTTCCGCTTTCCCCGGGCGGGTCGTAAAACCTTCCATGAGGTCAAAAATATCCCTCACCCCTGTCCCGCAGGCACCATGGTTATAGAAAGAGATTCCCTGTATTCTTTTATCCAGCAGTTCCACCCATCCCTGTCCGGGAAGGACGCCAAAGCCCGCCGTCAGGCTGTCTCCAAAGCAGTGGATGATTTTAATTTCCTTTTGATTCCAGCTTTTAGTCATAACCCTTCACCTCATGTCCATCATATCACAGAAAGAACTTTTTCATATCTGTTTCCATAAAAAAACAGCCTCTCCGGAGAGAAGCTGTTCTTTGATTATTCTTCCACTGTTATATTCTTTCTTGGTTTCTTGAACCCATGGATTCGTTCAATGACGATGTAAAGCATAGGTACAATGAATACCTGGAAGAAGGTGGCAGAGAGCACACCGAATACAACGGCAATACCCATTTCGGAACGAGAATTGGAACCTGCGCCCGTAGAGAGGGCCAACGGTACGTTACCAAGGATGAAGGCAAAGGAGGTCATCAGGATCGGGCGGAGACGAATCTTCGATGCTTCAATGGATGCTTTGACGACTTCCATTCCTGCGTCGGTACGGACTTTCGCATATTCGACGATCAGGATGGCGTTCTTTGCGGCCAGACCGATGATAGTGAGAAGACCAATCTGGAAATAAATATCGTTATACACATTGAAGGCAAAGGCACCAAGGCAGGCTCCAAAGAACCCGGTCGGGATACCAAGGATGACGGAGAATGGGACTTTCCAGCTTTCGTAGAGAGCTGCCAGGGACAGGAATACGAAGAGCATACCGAAGGCCAGTGCATAAACTGTCTTGCCGCCGGCTTCGCGTTCCTGTGCAGAAGATTCAGCGAAAGCATAAGAATAACCATTTGGAAGAGTCTGCTTCGCCACTTCTTCCAGCGCATCCAGTGCCTGGCCAGAGGAATAACCATCTGCCTGGTTACCGCCAATCTTGACAGCCGGGAAGTTGTTATAACGGGTAATGACAGCTACGGCATTCGATCTCTTCGGGGTAATGAAGTTGGAAATCGGAACCATATTGCCATTATTGTCACGAACGGTAAGGAACTTGTTGTCATTCACGCTCATACGGTATTCCGTGTCTGCCTGAACGATAACCTTGTAGTTACGGCCGAAAGTGGTAAAATCGTTGACCTGGATAGAACCATAGTAAGTCTGAAGGGCTGTGAAGATATCGCCCACGTTGACACCATTCTTGGCTGCTTTTTCACGGTCAATATTGAAATTATAAGAAGGAGTATCCATACGGAACGTGGTGTAAGCCATCTGGATTTCAGGACGCTGGTTGGCAGCAGCCAGGAATTCACCGATAATGGCCTGCATGTTTTCGTTGGAATCGCCGTTCTTATTCTGAATGTACAGAGAGAAACCGCCGGAGTTGCCAAGGCCCGGAATTGGAGACGGGTTCAGAGGCATCAGGGATACGCCAGGATGGGTGGCATTGAAGGCAAAGCCCTTGGCCATGACGGCATTGATCTGTTCACTTGGAGCCTTGCGGTCATCCCAGGGTTTCAGCTTGATGAAAGACAGGCCGGCATTTGGTTTCTGTCCATCGGAAAGAATATCAAAACCTACAACACCCTGGGTCGTATCTACAGCAGGATCTTCCTTCATGAAATTAAGGAATTCCGTGACATACTGGGCCGTACGGACGTTGGCAGAGCCTTCGGGCAGGGAGAATGCATTCAGGAAATACCCGTTATCTTCCTGTGGAATAAATGCGGTCGGCAGTTTGATAAACATGAAAACTGCGAGCACGAAGAGGACTACCAGGGTACCAATTGGGAACACAATGGCATGAGCCAGTTTTTCAAGGATAGCACCATACACTTCAATCATATGATCAAAGCCATCATTGAACTTGTCCCACATGCGGTCAAACCGACCTTTGTCGGCTTTCTTCTTTGCCGGTTTCAGGAGGCCGGCGCAGAGAGCCGGGGTCAGGGAAAGTGCGGTAAATGCAGAAAGCAGTACGGAAACCGCAATGGTCAAGGCGAACTGTTTATACAGGATACCCATAATGCCGCCCAGGAAAGCAACTGGCACGAATACGGCAGCCAGAACGACGGCGACGCCGATTACCGGGCTCTGTACCTTCGCCATAGCTGCGACAGTGGCTTCTCTCGGCTGCAGATTGTTATACCGCATTTCATATTCCACGGCTTCAATGACGACGATAGCATCATCGACGACCAGCCCGATTGCCAGAACCATGGCAAAGAGGGTCAGTGTATTGATTGTAAAACCAAGGACGTTGAAAGCTGCAATGGTACCCAGCAAAGATACCGGTACGGCAATCATCGGGATGATGGTAGAGCGCCAGTTCTGCAGGAAGATATATACAATGATTGCTACGATAACGAGAGCTTCTACGAAAGTATGAATAACTTCATTGATAGAGGCGAAGATGAAATCCGTATTATCCGCATTGATGACGTAAGTCATGTCATCGGGGAAAGTCTTGGCATCTTCTGCCAGTTTTGCCTTGATGGCACCGATGGTTTCTACGGCATTGGCATCATCGGTCAGGGAGAAAGCAACGGTAGCGGCTTCTTTTTCACCGGCACGGGCGATAAAGTCAAATCCCTTTGCCGCCAGCTGGATTCTGGCCACATCTTTCAGATGAAGAAGGCTGCCGTCACTGTTGGTCCGAAGAACGATATCCCCGAATTCCGCTTCCGTCACGAGACGGCCTTTGGCGGTGATGACATACTGGAAAGGCTGATCCTTGGTGACCGGAGCCGCACCGATATGACCGGCTGCAATCTGCTGGTTCTGGTTCGTGATGGCTGCAATGACTTCGCCGGCAGTCATATTGTTCTGGGCCATCCGGGTCGGGTCGAGCCATACACGCATGGCATAATCGGAACCGAATTCCTGAACCGTGCCGACACCGGGAATAGATTTCAACTCATCCAGGTAGTTGATACTGAAATAGTTTTTAAGGAACGTATCGTTGTATGTACCATTTGGTGAAATCAGGCTGACTACGAGTGCCATATCGCCAGAGGACTTTCTGGTAGTAACACCGATCTTTCTAACTGTCTCCGGAAGACCTGCGTCAGATGCGGTAACCCCGTTCTGTACACGGACTGTTGCCATATCGGAGTCCGTACCCGTCAGGAACTGTACTGTCAAAGAGTAGTTACCGGTGGAGTTACTGGAGGATGACATACTGTCGAAACCTTCGACACCGACGACGTTCTTTTCTATGACTTCTGCCACCGTCTGGGCCACGACTTCTGCATCAGCGCCTGGATAAGTTGCTCTTACGGAAACCTGGGGAGGCGTGATTTTCGGATAACGGTCAATTGGAAGACTGAAACAGGAAAGAATACCGGCAATGGAAATGACCAGTGCCACAACGATGGCGAAGATAGGACGTTTAATAAAGAAATTAGCCATAGTCCCTCCTTACTTCTGTGATTCCTTGGTGCCGCCCTGATCCTTGATGGAATCGGCAGCAGACGCTTCGAGGGCTTCCTTCGTAGTTTCACTTGGATCCACAGGCTGTCCTACCTGGACTTTATTCTGGCCTTCTACGATGATGACATCGTTTTCATCAATACCACTGGTGATGATGGTATAAATACCATAAGTGCCGCCAAGCTTCACGGCTTTCTGGGCTACTTTTCCATCGACTACGACGTCAAGCATATCCTTGGCCAGGAGCTGGATCAGAGCCTTTGTCGGAACGAGGATGGAATTCTTTGCAATTTCATTATCAGAAACAAGGGCTGCATACATGCCCGGGACAAGGATGTTATCCGGGTTCGGGAAGGAAGCTTTGAGGGAGAGCTGGCCGCCGGTCAAAGTCGGATTGACCTGTACGATCTTGCCGGTGTGTCCATAAATGGAACCGTCGGAAAGGCGGATTTTCAGGGCATCCCCCAGCCTGCCGGTGGCATTGCCATCTTTATTCAGGGAGAGGTATTCATTTTCAGACATATCGAACTGCACGTAAATGGGGTCCGAATTGGAAATCGTGACGAGAGGAGTCGTGCCGGCTGCGGCAAAAGTCCCGACGTTTACGTCATCCATGGAAAGGGTACCGCTGAAAGGAGCTGTCACGATGGTATCGTTCAGGTTGTGGGAAGCAATTTCCACCTGGGCCTGAGAAGCTTCGAGGACTCCCCGGTATGCTTCGGTAGCCGCCTTCTGGCTGTCATAAGCCTGACGGGAAATGGCGCCGGTGGCAATCAGCTTTTCATAGCGGGCCAGATCCCGGTTGGCATTTTCATAGTTGGCAGCGGCCTGGGCAGTCTGTGCCTGGGCAGCGGCGAGAGTGGACTGATAGTTTCTCGTATCCAGACGGAAAAGAGGCTGGCCGGCTGTGACTCTTTCACCGCCGGAAATGAACTTTTCCGTTACCGTACCGGAAACCTTGGCCCGTACCGGCACTTCCTGCAGAGCCAGTACGGACCCGGTGTATTCACGCATAATCGGCGTATCGGACCTGAACGGTTTGAATGTGGTCACCTTCATGGCCTGCTGCTGAGCAGAGGCGTTTTTGGATGACCCGCAGCCTCCGGTCACGGCAGCGGCGGAAAACAGCAATCCTGCCGCCAGTACTGCGGCTGCAATCTTCTTATATTTCATAAGGTACCCCCTTGCAAAAGAAAGTGGGAAGGTCAGCCCTTCCTCCTTGAAACCTTTCTCTCTTTTTAATCTTACTTATTTTAGCAAACAGTTGACTTTAAGTCAATATAAATGGTAAAACAATACCTCCAAAATGATAGAAAATTTTTTTTGAATTCTGTCCCCTCTTTTATATCCTGTCCACCGGTACCTTGACGACTGCTTTACGCAGTTTTTCTGGTCCCTTTTCTCCCATGCAGAGAGGACGATGAAGATCGGCGGGGAAGAAAATGGCAAAGCGGCCGGTGGTGAAATAGATGGATGATTCTTTTTCATTGGATTTAAAGAAATAAAGATCCCTGTCCTCATGGGCCTCGATGATTTCTTCCTTTCCGGAAGCCGGATGGACGCCGATCCACTCCTCATTTCCTTTGATTTCAAACTGGATGTCGACGAATTTTTTATGACCTTCCAGTTTCCTGTCTTCTTTCGGTTCCGTGCATGGGGACTCTACAGACATCTGGCAGCCAAGAATGTCATATTTGCCATCCTTTTTTTCCGCAAAGGGAAAATCTTTCACCGCCTCGAGGCAAAGCAGAAGAAATGAGGGAATCTGTTTTTTATAGGCATCCAGATGGTTGATATCACCGGCAATCATGATGATCCTCCTTATAATGAAAAATGTTTTTGTTTTTATCATACCACAATTTGAAGGAAGTCCTCAATTTTTCAGAGGTAATAGATGCTCACCTGCCAGAATGAATATGCCTGTTATACATACACTGTCAATTGAATTTCTATCTGTCCCTCTGAATTGACACTGCCCACAATCTATGGTATAGTTTCAGTTAATCACAGATTTGCGATGAAGAGAAGAGTATGCGGAAAGGACCGGCAAAGAGAGCCCCGTCTGGTGAAAAAGGGTGCGGAAGATTCTGCAGAAGATGGACTCCGAGCAGGGATGGCCGAATCATGAAGTCTCCCGGGTGCGCCCGATACAGCGCTCAAGTATCAAGGCATCTGCCGGCGTACCTATAGAGGTTTCTTCAGCAATGAAGAGATAAAATTGGGTGGTAACACGAATCTTTCGTCCCTTTGGGAGGAAAGATTTTTTATTTTCAAAGGAGGTTGTATGCCTTTCTATAATGGAACACTGTTCATGATTGACAGAAAAGAAATGCTCCGCTATGCGGGCATGAATCCAAAGGCGCCTGACTTCCCAACAGAAATGGTGGATGAGGCCATCGAAGAGGCCCTGGCCCTGGCGGAGCCGAAGGGCATTTGGAAAGTCCTCCCCTACGATCCGGAAAAAGGACTCATAGAGGGCAGACCGCCTCTCCAGCTTACAGGAAACAGCATCCGTCATCACCTTTCTTCCTCTTTCTCCGTGGCCGTCATGGCTGTCACTGTAGGAGATGAAATAGAAAAAGCTTCTGATGATGCTTTCAGAAATGGCCGGTATGTAGAAGGGCTTCTTCTTGATGCCGCCGCGACTACGGCCACGGAACATCTGGCAGACCAGGTAGACCGGCTCATTCAGAAAGAAGCGGAAAAAGACGGACAGAAAACGGCCTGGCGCTTTTCCCCGGGCTACGGGGACTGGCCGGTTACGGCACAAAAAGAGTTTGCCCGTATCATAGAAACAGATCAAATCGGTATTTCCGTAACGGACCATTCCATGCTGTTTCCAAGAAAATCAGTTACTGCCATTATCGGTATTTCCAAATGCAGCCAGCGCCCGGCGCCGGCCAAGTGCAGGACCTGTTCCCTTGTGACCTGCCCATTCCGGCATTAAATGTCTATAATAAGAAGAAAAATATTTTTATAAAGGAGAATCTGTATGATTTTATTTGACGGAGGCATGGGCACCATGCTTCAGAAAGCCGGACTTCCCACCGGCGGCTGCCCGGACTATTACAATATAAGCCATCCTGAAATCGTTCAATCCATTCATAAAGCTTATGCGGAAGCCGGAGCCCATTACATCACCACCAACACCTTCGGTTCCTCCCCCATCAAGCTTTCCGATTATGATCTGCAGGACAAAGTAGAAGAAATCGCAAAAGCTGCCGTAGCCAATGCGAGAAAAGGCGGCGGGAAACAAATCGAAGTTGTGGGAGATATGGGTCCGACAGGAAAATTTATTGCTCCTATCGGAAACCTGTCTTTCGATGAAGCCTGCGAAAATTATTACCGCCTGGCCAAAGCCCTTGCCGATGCGGGAGCAGATGCCCTGATCATTGAAACGATTATTGATATCCAGGAGATGAAGGCTGCCCTGATTGCTGCAAAAGCGGCTGCCAAACTTCCTGTTTTCTGCACCATGACATATGCAGAAGACGGACGTACCATTCCAGGCACTGACCCAATTACCGCGACAGTCCTTCTCGATGCGCTGGGAGCTGATGTCATCGGAGCCAACTGCTCTGTGGGGCCGGACAAACTGATTGGTGTTGCAGAAAAAATCATTTCCTCTACCAATAAGCCTGTCATCATCCAGCCAAACGCGGGCATGCCGGTCCTTGAAAACGGAGAAACCCGGTTCCCCCTAGGGCCTGAAGAATTTGCTTTCTATGTGCCGGAGTATGCAGCTCTTGGCATCGATATCATGGGCGGCTGCTGCGGCACTACACCGGATCACATCAGGGCCCTGAAAGAAGCCTTCGACAAAAATCCCGAAGCAGAAAGAAAAACGGTGAAACCCTTTACCGCCCTCACTTCCCGCACAAAAACCGTCTTCATCGGTGATGATTATGCACCGGTCAAAATCGGTGAACGTATCAACCCCACAGGAAGAAAGAAAATGAGAGAAGACCTCCAGCGGGGCAGTTTTGTTTCCATAAAGAAAGAGGGCCTTGCCGAAGTGGCAGCCGGGGCTGATGTACTGGATATCAATATGGGGGCCCCGGGCATTGATCAGGCAAAAGCTATGGTGACTGCCGTATCTCAGCTTTCCATGCTCTGCCCGGTTCCCTTCTCAATCGACAGTACGGATCCGAAAGTGGTGGAATCCGCACTCAAAGTCTATCCCGGCCGGCCGCTGATCAATTCCATCAATGGCGCTGATCTGGAAGCGGCAGATCAGATTCTTGACCTGGCGAAGAAATATGGTGCCGCAATTCTCTGTCTCCCCCTGGAAAAAGGAAATCTTCCCAAAACGGCGGACGAACGGATCCGCGTGGCCAAAGGACTCATCGAAAGGGCTCTTTCCCATGGACTTAGAAAAGAAGATATCCTTTTGGATCCTCTGGTCCTTACCATCGGTTCCTCTGATACCGGTGCCAGGGAAACGCTGCGAACGATTTCTCTTTATAAAGAAGAATTCGGTCTTGCCTGCGTCATGGGTACCAGCAATGTATCCTTCGGCCTTCCTTCAAGACCACGGATCAATGCGTCCTTCCTTACCATGGCTTTTGCCTGCGGTATGAATGCCCCCATCATCAATCCCCTGGATCAGGGCATTCAGGATGCTTTCATCAATGCCAAACTGTTACTGGGCTTTGACCCCGGAGCCATGAACTTCATCAAAGCCGCATCGGTTTCCTCTGAACCGACTTCTCAAAAGAAAGAAGTTTCCACCCTTCCCCTGCTGGAACAGCTCCGGGAAGCGGTCAAGAGCGGAGATAAGGAAGAAGCTTCAGGCCTGGTGAAGATAGTCCTTGACAGCGGTATTTCTTCAGAAATACTCATTAAAGAGGGCCTCACAAAGGCCATGACGGAAATCGGCGACGGCTATGGTGCGGGTAAAGTATACCTGCCCCAGGTCATGATGGCCGCGGAGGCCATGCAGGCTGCTTTCAAGGAAATCAAAAAACTCCTGCCCGATATGAAGTCCACCACCAAAGGCACCCTTGTCATAGGCACTGTCAAAGGGGATATCCATGATCTTGGAAAAAATATCGTTTCTGCCCTCATGGAAAACAGCGGTTATAAAGTCATTGATCTTGGCAAGGATGTGGAACCGGAAACCTTCATCAAAGCAGTAAAAGAATACAAAGCAGACCTTGCCGGTCTCTGTTCCCTCATGACCACCACCCTTCCTGAACTGGAAGAAACTGTCAGACAACTGAAAGTGCTCACACCGGAAACAGATATCCTTGTCGGCGGAGCCGTCGTAACCCAGGATTATGCCAACAGAATCGGGGCACCCCATTATTGCAAAGACGGCATTGCGGCTGTCCGCATAGCCGATGAAACAATAGAAAAGAGGAATAACGGATGACTACATTAAAAGAAAAGAATCAGCAGCACCTGTTCACTATTACTACCGAACTGGATCCTCCCAAAAGTGCTTCCTCCGCTTCTACCGAAGCAGATGTAGTAAAAGTTGCCCCCTATGTGGACGCAGTCAATATCGCTGACTGCCCCACGGCCCGTCTCCGCATGAGCCCCATTGCCCTTTCTTCCATTATCCAGAGCAAATATAACGTGGAATCCATTTTCCACCTCACCTGCCGGGATAGGAATGTAATCGGCCTTCAGGCTGAACTCCTGGGCGCTTATGCCCTGGGCGTCAGGAATATCCTCACCCTGACCGGTGACCCGCCCACTCTGGGAGATCATCCGGAGGCCAAAGGAGTCTTTGAAGTGGACTCCACGGGGCTGATTGAAATTGCCCGCTCACTCAATGAAGGCCATGACCTCACAGGTCATGAACTGGGACAGCCTACTGATTTTTACATCGGCACCACTGCCGGAGTAGGCGAAGATATTGAAAAAGAAGTAAGACGCC
The DNA here is from genome assembly GCA_900314595.1 of uncultured Dialister sp. Taxonomy (GTDB): domain Bacteria; phylum Bacillota; class Negativicutes; order Veillonellales; family Dialisteraceae; genus Dialister. The sequence continues at coordinate 118,084 of OMVW01000003.1, forward strand.
TCGAAGGCAAGAAAAAGGCGGGTGCCCAGTTTGTCCAGACCCAGCCGATTTATGACCTTTCCCAGGCGGAAGAATTCCTGAAAGCCGCAAAGGGGCTGGATCTCCCTATCCTCTTTGGCATCGTGCCCCTCAAGTCTTACAAAATGGCCAATTACCTCAATACAAAAGTCCCCGGGATTTACATCCCTCCCCAAGTAATGAAAGCCATGGAAGATGGCGGACGGGAAACAGGCATTGCCCTTTCCAGAGAGCTCGTACAGGGGCTCATGGAAATGGGAGCTGCCGGTGCCCATCTCATGCCGGTAAAGGATGTGGATGCGGTTCCTCTCATTGTCAAAGGGCTTAGATAATATTTTCCATAAAAAAAGAACTGTGGATATCACAGTTCTTTTTATTTTACTTTTTATCGCTGGAACTTTCTGATTTCTGCTTTCTTCTCCTGCTGTAATACCAGATCCCCCCATAAATAAGGCTGACAAGGATAATCAGCACCGTCAGGCGCATGAAATTTTCTTCCAGATGGACGAGGTCGTGCCCCAGCACCACTTCCAGTGCAGTGGAAGGAAGTTTGCCAATGAGGCATCCCAGGGCATAATGGCGGAAATGCATACTGGATAAAGCGGCAATGGCAGTGACTAAACCATTTGGCATATACGGAATCGCACGGGCGGCGGCCATGGCCTGCCAGGAATCATAGGAATCCAGTTTTTTCAAAGTTTTACTTCTGGCAATAATATTGGCCGCCATGCCCCGGAAAAGGACACGCATGGCATAGAAAGAAATAAGTACCCCTGTTGTCTCGGCCAGCCAGGAAATAATGATACCCCAGAAAAGGCCGAATATCAGGCCGTTAGCAGTAGAGATAAAAATGGATGGAAGAAAGCCTACGATATTGATGACCACATCGATAAAGAAACTCATTGCTGCGGCATACATGCCAAAGCTTTTCAGGTAATGAATAGTCCCCCGGAGGTCTCCGTCCCTGGACAAATGATAAACCGTGGGATAAAAAGTAGGGTCAATGAAGTGGATGGAAACAAGCACCAGCACCAGCAGGCCCAGTATGGCCAGCCTGAAATTCCGCTCCCCCTTTTCATCCCAGTTTCTGTATTTCATGCATTAAAGACCTCGATTATTATTTTATAATTGTATCTGCGTAGGCCCTGATGGTTTCTGCCATATCCTTTCTTTCCACAGTGTCAGTGAACCGCTTTTCTTTCTGTTCCAGTTCGCCCAGCTGCTGGGGAATGGCAATACCCGTCGCTTTTTCGATTTCCCTGAGCGTATCATAGGGACTTTCTTTTTCATCAAGTCCCAGAGCTTTGGCCACGACCCCCGGGAATTTATACGGATGGGCTGTGGAAATAATGACTGTATGGGTGTGGCGGGTGATTTTTCCCGTCCGGCGCAGCTTGTCATAAACCGCATAGGCTACGGCCGTATGAGGATCCATAAGGTAATCGTACTTTTCATACACGTCAGTCATAGCTTTCCTCATAGCTTCCGGAGATGCCCAGCCTCCCATCATTTCCAGATCCGCCTTTTTGAGAGCTTCTCTGGAGACTTCATATTTCCCGGTATTTCTCAAAGCCTCCATATCTGCCTTCACTTCATCGGTGGAATCCGTAAGGAAATAGAGGAACCGTTCGAAATTGGAGGAAACGAGGATATCCATGGATGGCGCTTCAGTCATATAGAATTCCCGGTTGACATCATAAGTCCCCGTTTCAAAGAAATCGGAAAGCACTTTATTTTCATTGGATGCGCAGACCAGCTGACCAATAGGAGTCCCGATCTTTCTGGCAATCCAGGCAGCCAGGATATTTCCGAAGTTGCCTGTAGGAACAACCACATTGAATTCTTCCCTGGGACCGATGGAACCGCTCTTTAAAAGCTTCAGCCAAATCCATACATAGTAAACGACCTGTGGAAGAAGTCTGCCTATGTTGATGGAATTGGCACTGGAAAAGAGAACTCCTTTCTCCGCTTCCTCTTTACGAAGGCTGCTGTTGAATACCTGTTTCAGAGTCCCCTGGGCATCATCAAAATTACCTTCAATACCTACAACTTTTACGTTGTTCCCCAATTGTTTCTGCATCTGATCCTTCTGTAGAGGAGAAACACCATGGGATGGATAGAAAACCATAATGTGAACGCCCGGGACATCCCGGAATCCTTCCAGTGCCGCCTTGCCCGTATCTCCAGAAGTAGCGGTAAGAATCAGGATTTCCCGATCGTCCTTTTCCTGTTTCTTTGCATACACGAGGAGGTATGGGAAAAGGGAAAGTGCCAGATCCTTGAAAGCACAGGTTCTGCCATGAAACATTTCCGCCATAGAAAAAGATTCAGAAAGGGTCTTCACCGGAACTATTTCGCTGGTTTCAAAAGTGCCCGTATACGCATTATGAGTAAGCTTCCTGATTTCTCCATCAGGGATGTCCGTGAGAAAATGAGAAAGCACAAAAGCCGCCAGTTCTTCATAGGAAAGATTCAATAATGCCTGTGCATCAAGGAATGGTTCCGGTAAAAAATCCGGCACATAGAGACCGCCATCATCAGCCAAACCTTTAACCAGCGCTTCTTCGGCAGACACTGTTTCATTACTTCTGGTACTTCTATATTTCATAGTACACCTCCACAGGTAAAAATATTCAAGTCTATTTTATCATAAATAAAGTAGAAACAATAGAAAATATGGCCTTTAAAGGACGATTTATATACAAATATGAAGAAAAATATGACTTTTTATCCCGAATACTCTTAAAAAGTTCCGTCATCCACTAAAATAAATACCAATCCAGGTAGAATTGAAAATAAATCTTTCCTCCCCGGAAGAAATATGGTATAATTCATTTTGTTAAGCGTCTATAGCTCAGTGGATAGAGCACTGGTCTCCGGAACCAGGTGTCGAGAGTTCGAATCCCTCTAGACGCACCAGTCATTGACCGTTTTAACGGTTTATATAGAAAGTCCTTATGCCCTCCGGTATAAGGGCTTTTTCCGTAAGGAGCTATTCATGGAAAAAGATACTGAACACAAAGAAATGGAAGAACTCTCTGAAGAAGAGCTGCAGGAATTCATGTCTTCCTACAAGAAAGAACTAGCCCACATTTATAAAATGGCCAGTGCAAAAAAGACTTTCATGGCCCGTTCCCATATGCCCGGCCTCAGGTCTGCCCTTGAGCAATGTGACCGGGATATGAGAAAAGATATTGAAGAATTAAAGCATAAGTACGGCATCCACTACTAATAAAAGGGGTCTGCTTTCATTCATCCGGCACTTGTAAAATTCCCTGTCCTGTGGTATAGTATCTACATCGCCAATCCATGGCCGCTCAGAAAAGTTTTTAAAAAAACTTGACAGTGCGAACAAAAGATGATATTATATCATTCGTTGAACGGATCATTAGCTCAGCTGGCAGAGCACCTGACTCTTAATCAGGGTGTCCGGGGTTCGAACCCCTGATGATCCACCAGAAAATTAAATCCCACGAGATTTCGTGGGATTTTTTATTTTTCTCCCCTATTCCCATGCCGGAAACATCTGCACAGCGGAGAAAATAAAAAGGACTGTGAAACAGTAAATTTCTATTTCACAGTCCTTTTAGTCATTTTAACAATTCTTGTCGTAATCTATGTCCACGAAAAGACGGGGGATACGCTTCAGGTCGCAAGTGATTTCATGTGGAATAGTGCCTGCAGTAACCGCCACTTCATCCAGGGAAATTTCTTCCTCGCCCTGACGACCCATGAGAACGACTTCATCTCCGGGTTCTACATCCTCACCGGCGGCAACCATCAGCTGATCCATGCAGATACGTCCAATGATGGGACAGCGTTTACCATTAATTAGAACGACGCCTTTATTGGAGAGGCAGCGTGGGAACCCATCTGCATAACCGATCGGGACGGTAGCCGTTTTCATGTCTTTTTCTGCCACATAGGTCCCACCATAGCCGATGGCTTCCCCTTTATGCAGGGTCTGAATGTGAGTAACATGGCTGATTAGGCGCATAGCATACTGCAGATCCAGCTTATTCGTCATTACATCGGAAGGCTGAGGGCCATAAATGATAATGCCCGGTCTTGCCAGATTATGCCAACTTCTGGGAATATCAATCACCCCGGCACTGTTTGCAGAGGAAATGACAAAATCCTTGTTCACCGGCATATGAGAAATAGCTTCATCAAAACGATCCAGCTGTTTCAGGGCTGCGTCCTTTTCTTTATGATCTGCAGTAGCCATATGGGTGAAAGTACCCTTCACATGAATGTGGGGATACTTCTTTAATTTTTCAAGAAATGCCTCTACATCTTCCGGATGAGTACCGATTCTGTTCATTCCTGTATCTATCGGAAGCATAACTTCAATCGTCTTTCTGGAAAGCGCGGCAATGCATTCCAGAGATTCCAGATCTACTGTATCATCTATCGGAAGGATGAGATCTTTATTTACGCCAATGGGCATATCTTCAGGAAGCGGCAACCCCAGTACATAAATGGGGCAGGTAAAGCCGGCATCACGAAGTTCCTGACCCTCTTCGACTCGGGCAACAGCTGCGGCGGTATAACCTTCTTCTAATGCAATACGAAGTGTTTCCACTGCTCCATGCCCATATGCATTAGCCTTGACAACGGCAAGGCACTCCACTTCTTTGGGCAGATGCTGACGGATAACCCGAAGATTGTGACGAAGAGCGCTCAAATTAACTTCCATATAAGAAACCGGCATAATATCCCCTCCAATAAAAAAGACATTCCAGCAAAAGTGACCATCCAGTCACGGAAGCCGCAATGCCTCAAAACCCTGTGAAATTAAAAGGTTACCCTTATCATAAAACACAAGCAGGAAAAAGAAAAGGGGCAAAGGAAAAAATCATGAAAATTATCCTATGCCCTGTTTAATCGAAAAGAAACTGCTCAAATACAAAATTTCCCAGTGCCGCCCCACGATAGGTAAGGGAAAGGCAGCCCCCCTGCTCTTTGAGGAGTTTCCTTGCCTTCAACATCTTGACAGGTTTTTCATACCAGTGAGAAATATCCGCACCAAAGCGTTTTTCGAAATCGGAAAGGTTAATGCCTTCCCTTCTCCGGAGTGCAAGGAAACAATATTCCTCTATTTCATCTTCTTGAGAAAGTTCTTCCATTTCCTCCGCAGGCATTTTTCCTGAAAGGAGCGCCTTTTCATAAAGCCTGACGCCCGGATTTACGGTAAATCTTCTATGCCCGATACGGGAAGAGGCAGCAGGTCCCAGCCCCAGATAGTCGGAAAAAGTCCAATATTTCTGATTATGCTTCGACCGATGACCATTTCTGGCAAAGCTGGATATTTCATACCGTTCAAACCCGTAATGAGGGAGAATACGGCACATATCCTGATACATGGACCAGCTCTCATCCTCCGTGGGCCGGGAAAGCAGTCCCTTTTCTGCCAGCTGTGCAAATCTCGTCCTTTTTTCCAGAATCAGGCTGTATACGGATATATGAGTAATAGGCAGGTGTACTGCCCAGAGAAGGGATTTCCTGAAATCTGAGACGCTTTGACCGGGAAGTTCATACATGAGATCAAGACTTATATTATGAAAGCCTGCGCGATATGCCCGTTTCACTGCTGACTCCGCTTCCGATGCGGTATGAAGTCTCCCTATCATCCTCAAGAGCCGGTCATCATAGGACTGGACTCCGACAGAAATACGGTTAATTCCAAGCAGCCTTGCGTATGTAAGACAGGACTCACTCATATCACACGGATTCATTTCCATGGTGATTTCTGCATTTCCTGAAACATTGAAAAACTGATGAATTCCATTAAAAACCTTTACCAGCTGGCATTGAGAAAGGGATGAAGGTGTTCCTCCACCAAGGTATACCGTATCACAAATATAGTCCTTGAAAGATGGACTCCTCATTTCCATTTCCTTCAGGAGAGCTTCCACAAACCTGTCCGTCGGTTTTCTCCCTATAGAATAGAAGCCGCAGTAATCACAGCGGCTCCTGCAAAAGGGAATATGTATATATAATCCCAGAGTTTTCAATTGATTTCCTCAATCATCTTTCAGTACAGCCATGAATGCTTCCTGTGGAATTTCCACGCTTCCCACCTGCTTCATGCGTTTCTTGCCTTCCTTCTGTTTTTCAAGAAGTTTTTTCTTGCGGGTCACGTCGCCGCCATAGCATTTGGCAAGGACATCCTTCTTGTAAGCCTTTATCGTTTCACGGGCAATGACTTTACTACCGATAGCCGCCTGAATAGGCACTTCAAACTGCTGGCGCGGAATGATATCTTTCAGCTTTAAAGCCAGCGCCCGTCCTCTTGCCGGCGCATTGCTCCGGTGAACGATAATGGAAAGAGCATCTACCAGGTCTCCATTAAGGAGGATATCCAGTTTCACGGCATCAGTCTTCTGATAGCCGTCCACCTGATAATCCAGAGAAGCATAACCTTTGGTACAGGATTTCAATTTATCAAAAAAATCGAAAATAATTTCAGAAAGCGGAATGTGATAAGAGAGATCCACCCTTGTTTCATCCAGATATTCCATAGTCTGGAAGACACCCCGGCGATTCTGGACCAATTCCATCACATTGCCGACCATATTAGAAGGCACAAGGATATCCACCTTTGCTACCGGTTCTTCAATATGTTCAATCTTCGCCATAGGCGGAAGTTCTGCAGGATTATCTACCGGCACCATGGTTCCATCAGTTTTGAAAACATGATATATAACAGAAGGTGCTGTAGTAATAAGTTTTAAATGATATTCTCTTTCCAGCCTTTCCTGGACCACATCCATGTGGAGAAGTCCCAGGAAACCGCAACGGAAACCAAAACCCAGTGCCTGGGATGTTTCCGGCACAAATTCCAGAGCTGCATCGTTGAGCTGCAGTTTTTCCAGAGCTTCTTTCAGATTGTCATAGTCCTTGCTGTCAATGGGATACATGCCGCAGAATACCATAGGGAGGGCCTTGCGGTAACCAGGGAGTGCTTCTACAGCCCCGTTTTCAGCAGTTGTAATCGTATCCCCCACTTCACAGTCCTGCACATTTTTGATGCTTGCTGCTACATATCCTACAGAGCCGCAGGTAAGGACATCACAGGCTTTAGGAAACGGAGAAAAATAACCGACTTCAGTAACTGTATACACTTTACCGGATGCCATCATACGGATATTCATGCCCGGACGGATTTCCCCGTCCATGACCCGTACATAGGCGATAGCCCCTTTATAGGAATCAAAAATGGAATCAAAGATAAGGCAGCGGAGAGGTTTTTTGCTGTTATCCGGAGGCGGAGGTACCTGTTCCACTATACGTTTCAGAACTTCCTCTACATTCTGGCCCGTTTTGGCGGAGACAGGAATAGCCTCTGACATATCAAGGCCGATAATATTTTCCACTTCTTTCTTCACCCTGTCGATATCGGCACTGGGCAGGTCAATTTTATTGATGACCGGTACGATTTCGAGATTGTTATCTATGGCCAGGTACACATTGGCCAGTGTCTGGGCCTGCACACCCTGGGTAGCATCAATGATAAGGATAGCCCCTTCGCAGGCAGAAAGGCTTCTAGACACTTCATAGTTGAAATCGACATGCCCGGGGGTATCGATGAGGTTCAGTTCATATGTCTCTCCATCTTCATAGGTGTACAAAAGCCGCACAGACTGTTCCTTGATGGTAATGCCTCTCTCCCTTTCGAGATCCATGGTATCCAGAATCTGTGCTTCCATATCCCTTTTTTGAACCGTACCGGTAAGCTCGATAAGCCGGTCTGCCAGGGTAGACTTGCCATGATCGATGTGGGCAATAATTGAAAAATTCCTGATATGTTCGGTATCCATACTATTCATTCCTTTGGAAATAATTTTATACGATCAAGATTTTGCCAATCACTAACTGCATTTCTCCTATATCATACCATATATAAATCGTAAGTAATAAAAGATTTATTTCTTCATTAATGCAGGCACGATAATTGCAGTAAGAACGAGGAGAATACCCACCGTCTGTACACCGCCAAAGTCCATGTCAAGAAAGAGCCAGGACATAATGACCGACGAAGCCGGTTCGGCAGCTGCCGTGATCAGGGCCTGCTGGGGAGAAATATACATGAGAGCAATATTATAGAGTAAAAATGCAATGACTGTCCCGAGCACTACGATGCAGAATACATTGAGCCTTACATCGGAAGCAAGAAAAGCAGACCAGTGCATACCGGGGTCCAGGGCCCAGGAAGAAAGTCCCCCAAGAAGCATGCTCAACGCCAGGACAAAGGTTTTATCCATCTGCAGAAAAATATGCTTTGGGTAAATAGAGGAAAAAGCATATACAGCTCCATTGAAAAGAGCCAGTTCTACGCAGAGAAGAGGTACTGACAATTTACTGAAATCCCCTCCCGTAACCAGGAGAAAAGTCCCGCTCACGGCAAGGCATACCGTAATGATATCGCGGCGAGAAGGAAGCCTTACATATCTTATGGAATTATAAATAATAACCATAGCCGGTGAAGTATAGAGAATGACCGTTGCCGCTGCCGCATTGCCCACATGGACGGCCTCGAAATAGGTATAAGCCATGAGCATAAGGCCTGCATTAGCATAAATAAAGATATCCAGAAAAAGCCGTGGAGAATGCAGCAGTTTTTTTATTCCCGGCCGGATTTTACCGGACAATGCGCATATACCTGAGAGCAGAATGCCTGCCAGAATCATACGGAAAGCCGTTAGTCCCATGGCATTTTCACTGCTGTGCACAAAAAAGAGCTGTGCTCCCAAACCGCTCCCGGCCCAGAACATAGCTGAAATAATGACTAAAAATACAGATCCTGTATTTCCTGAAATCTTCTTCATTGAATCGCCTCTTAAGTTTATATTTCCCTGTTTCCCATTATATATATATTTCAGTAGATTACAAAATACAGAATCAGGAAAATGAAGAGTTATTTCTTCTTTCCCGCCTCTGAAAGCGGAGGACCCGCAATCGCAGCAAGGACCATAAGCACCCCGATGACTTCCCAAAAGCCGAAATGGGAATGAAAAAGGAAATAAGACGCAATGACTGAAATAGCCGGTTCTACTGTAGTCGTCACGGAGGCCACCACCTGAGGGAGCCGGGAGAGTCCCGCATTGTAACAGATAAAAGCTACCATGGTTCCCAGAATGACGATCCAGAATACATCAAAGATTACGCTTTCTTCAAAGAATCCCCCAAAATCTGTGACAGGATCAATCAGCCAGGCCGCCAGAGCCCCCAGGAGCATCCCACCCGCAATGAGAAAATGGTTATCCATTTTCACCATCAGGTGTTTTGGAAGAACCATGCAGACAGCAAAGAAAAAAGCGGAAAGAAGGCCAAGCCACACACAGTCAAAAGGGACAGACAAGCGATCTGTATTCCCCCCGGTTACCAGAAGAACAGTCCCTCCAAAAGCCAGCAGAACAGCTGCCGTTTCCATAAAAGATGGAAAACGTCTTCCGGAAATGACGGTCCAGGCAATGACCATGGCCGGAGCCGTATACTGGATCACCGTAGCTGCCGCCGCATTTCCCGCCGCAATAGAGGCAAAGTATGTATAATGCATGGCCAGAAGACCGCCAATGCCGTAAATGATGATGGCCAGAACCAGCTTCGGTTCTCTCTTGACAGCTTTTATATTTTTCTCAAGTTTTCGTTCTATCACCGTGAGGAGACTCATGAGAATCCCGGTGCAGGCCATGCGAAAAACCGTAAGGTCCATGGGCGAAAGAGAGCTTTTCGAGAAAAAATCCTGTGCTGCCAGACCCGTCCCTGCCCAGGCAGCGCCGGCGATAAGTACCAGAAGGATGGAAAAGTAATTCATGACTGCCCTCCTTCGAGAATAAAAAACCCGCCTGTGGCGGGAATAAATTCTGGTGGGACTATTTGGATTCGAACCAAAGACCTCTTCGATGTCAACGAAGCGCTCTGACCAACTGAGCTATAACCCCAGATTTGGCTGTATTATACCATGGAGCAGCAAAAAAAAGCAAATAGGCTGTTTTCACAAGTCTATTTGCTTTTTTGATTAAAAATTAAAAGCATCGAACAAGGATATCTGTTCTTCTTCAGGCATACCTTTGAGAATGCCCATGGTTTCCATGGTATCTATAATGCTCTGACTGACTTTTCCTCGTTTTTTCAGGTCTTCCTTGGAAGTGAAACGGTGCTGATCTCTTGCTTCTACAAGAGCTTTAGCGACAGAATTGCCAAGAGCCGGAATGCAGTTGAACGGAGGAAGCAGTTTGCCATCCACCATCTTGAACTTTGTGGCATCTGAAAGGTCAAGATTAATATTCATGAATTCCAACCCCCGCAGGTACATTTCTGCAGCCACTTCTATAACTGTAGCATTGCCCTTCTCCACAGCTGTAGGATGTTCGAGGGATGCGATACGGGCAAGTTCCTGTTTCTGCGCTTCCAGTCCTTTCAGGATAATAGGAGCATTGAAAGAGCCTTCGGCGCGGATGGTGAAATAGGCGCAATAGTAGGCCAGGGGCTGGTACACTTTGAACCAGGCAATGCGGAAGGCCATCATAACATAAGCTACGGCATGAGCTCTCGGGAAGAGGTAGCCGATTTTAAGGCAGGAGTCAATAAACCATTGCGGTACATGAGCAGCATCCAGTTCCGCCCTGTTGTTGGAACCATTCTTTTCAAGACCCTTCCCTTTTCGAACATTTTCCATAACTTTGAAAGCTGTAAGAGGCCGGACCCCATGTACAATCAGGTAGTTCATGACGTCATCACGGGTAGAAATAGCTTCTTTCAGATTGACTGTCCCATTTTTGATCAGGTCCTGCGCATTATTCAGCCACACATCAGTCCCATGAGAAAAGCCGGAAATACGTACCAGTTCGGAGAAATTCTTCGGCCTCGTATCCTCAAGCATGCCCCGGACAAAAGGTGTACCGTATTCAGGAAGCCCCAGAGCACCTACAGTCACACCTTTATTTCCAATAGCACCGGCCAGCTGCTGAGGAGTAAGGCCTAACGCTTCAGTCGAGCTGAAAAGAGAAAGCGTTTTCTTATCATCAAAATGAATGGACATGGGATCGATTCCTGTCAAATCCTGAAGCATGCGGATGACCTTCGGATCATCGTGCCCAAGAATGTCCAGTTTCAGCATACGGCCGGAGATGGAGTGATAATCGAAATGGGTGGTGATGGTACCGGGAATCCGGTTACCATCCTCATCTTTCAGATATTTTTTATTTGCAGAATACTGAAGAGGCGTGAAATTATGAATATCCATATCGCGTGGACATACCATGATGCCGGCCGGGTGCTGCCCGGTGGTACGCTTGACCCCTGCTACGCCGGCAGATAGTTTTTCAATAAATATGTCATTGAAAGCAAGTCCCCGGTTCTCTGCATACTTCTTTACGAATCCATAAGCTGTCTGGTCCTGAATACCGGAAATTGTACCGGCACGGAATACATTGTCCCGTCCGAAAAGTTCTTCTGTGTATTTATGGGCCACTCCCTGATCGTCACCGGAGGAAAAATTAAGATCGATATCCGGTACTTTATCTCCGTCAAAGCCGAGAAATACGGCAAATGGAATATCGTGGCCATTTTTGTTAAGAGAAGTACCGCACTTGGGACATTTCTTATCCGGAAGGTCAAAACCACCACCCACAGAACCATCGGTAAAAAACTGTGTCCAATGACATTTGGGGCATACGTAATGGGGAGGAAGCGGATTTACCTCCGTAATACCTGACATGGTAGCCACAAAAGAAGATCCAACGGATCCTCTGGAACCGACAAGGTAACCCCGGTCATTGGAATGCTTTACAAGTTTATGAGCAATATAGTAAAGGACCCCGTAACCATGCTTGATAATCGGCGTGAGTTCAAGAGTCAGACGGTCTTCCACAACTTTCGGCAGCGGATCTCCATAGATGGCATGAGCATTTTTGTAGCACATATCCACCAGTTTATCATCGGCACCGGAGATTTTTGGATTGTAGGATTTCCATTCTTCCGCCAGCGGCTTCAAAACTTCACATTGTTCCGCTATTTTTCTTGTGTTGGTAACTACGATTTCAACAGCTTTTTCTTCGGGAAGATAAGAAAATTCATCCAGCATTTCCTGTGTAGTACGGATAAAGACGGGAGGATGGGATTCGATTTTCCCTGGCTTTTCCCAGTTGGAAAGGAGAATGTCCCGGTTTCTCTGATCTTCGGCAAACATATAGTGAGCATCCGAAGTAGCACATACCGGCATACCTGCCTTTTCTCCAATTTCGATAACTTTACGGTTTAAATCCTGCAGATCTTTCACCGTATTGATATCCGGGAATTTATCTTCATGAATAAGGAATTCATTGTTTCCGAGCGGCTGTACTTCCAGATAATCATAGAATTTCGCCTTTTTAATGAGTTCCTCATCACTCTCTCCGGCAAGCACAGCCCGGAAAAACTCGCCCATGACACAGGCAGAGCCATAAATGAGGCCTTCATGATATTCCTGGAGAATAGGCTTGGGGATAAGAGGGCGTTTCCTGTAAAATTTCAGATGCGAAAGGGTCACCATGCGATACAGGTTCCGAAGGCCTGTAATATTTTTGGCAAGAATGATGATGTGATTGTACTGCTGCCGATCCGTATCGGGATCTTCAGGGATTTTGTCAATCATGTACCCTTCCATGCCATATATGACTTTCTGATGATATTTATCCGCCAGATCCTGAATTTTGGGGAAAGCCTGGATAACACCATGATCCGTGATAGCCACCGCAGGATGATGCCACTTTGCTGCAGTCCTGATGATTTCTTCATTATCAATCAGCCCATCGAGGCTCATCTTTGTATGGAGATGGAGTTCCACCCGGGGAGTGGGATAATCATCCACATGGTCAATCGCATGGATTTCTCCTTTTTCCATTTGCTGAAGTTCCAGACAGAGGCCGCCGGAATATTTATCAAGTCGTACATTCCCCCGCACTTTGACCACAGTTCCCGGCTTCAGGCCTTCTACGCCCGCCGCTTCATCGGGACGGTCAAAAAACTTTTTGCAGGGAATGCCATTCGTGTCATCGGCGAGATTCATGATAAAAAGTTTTTTCTTGCTGCGAAGTTCCCGTACTTCACAGCTGATCACGGTTCCTGTAAACACAACACCGTCTGATTCATCAGTTATATTTCTTATGTCCACAGAATCCCCGGTAATGTGTTTTTTCCCAAGAAAGATACCATTGGATGTATTTTTCTTACTTCCCTCTTTAGGCGCTTTAAAAGCGCTTTTGGGAAGAACACTGGAAAGAGATGGCAGGATATCCGGCATGACGGGCTCTGTCTTTTGAGAAACATCCGGAGCAGAACTTTCTGAAGAAGCAGCTGCCCTGGCAATCTCTTCTGCCGTAGGCAGCGGTGTATCTTCTGAAGGAAGTACGAAATTTTCCATCGGCTCTTCCTCAGGCAGAGGGATTTCTTCTTCCGGAAAGCCGTCACAGGTAAGCATTTCGGGCATGGGAGCCTCTTCTTCTATCGGGACAGATGTTTCCTTCGGAGACACAGGCGCTGCCTCTTCTACAGGAATCCCCTGAATCATGGCTATTTGAGAAAATACTTCATCCGTCACATCATCTCCATTGATAAAAATGGATTTAATGGAAGCTATTTCCTTTCCCATGGCCTGCAGCGCCTTGACTGCAGCTTCCTTATGGTCTGCCTTGATATACCAGGCCCGGCATTCCGTATCAACTTCCATCAAGGTAATAACGGACCCTTTCTTCCGCGATGTGAGGCGGTATTTTCCCATGGTTTTCCTTTCTGACATTTCGTCGTGCCCATAAAGGCTTTTTCTTATTTTTTCTTTTTCCCGGCTTTAGGTTGAGGTTTTGGTTCTTCCTTCTTATTTAAAGTAATCACCGTATCTACCGGCTCATAATCCGACAGGAATGAATCCTGATAGGTCCTGCCATCAGCCCACCTGACGATCTGCTGGATGGTCACGTTGCGCCCTTCATGGCCTTCTTCCACTTTTTTTGCTTCCTTCTGCGAAGGATCAATCTTTGTCACCGTTTTGAATGGCAGTGTTTCATCCTGTGTTTTTAAAAGATTGATATAAGACGGTTTATCTTCCTTATTTCCAAGTATGAAAACAGACACCTGACCCGGTACATATTCGGCATATACATAAATGCCATGTTTTAAATGATTAATGAAACGGAAATCCAGATATCCATCTGCTACCGTGGCATCTCTTCCGATGGGTACATAGGCCACCGGCGAGAAATGGCAGGTTCTTTCCGTGATTTCAAGCCCTGCAAGGAGAGTTGCATTAAAAAGAGTAGAACTTACCTGGCATACGCCTCCACCGGAACCCGGTTCCAGCTTTCCATTGATAATGACCGGTGCTTCCTTGTAGCCATTTTCAGCTGATCTTGAACCGGTTGCCTGATTATATGAGAAATCAGCGCCGGGTTTAAGATAGGTACCACTGATGCTTTCGGCAGCCAGACGTATATTGCTGCTCCTGTTGGTATCGCCTCCGAAATAGGTGGTATATTGCCCCAGAATGGTATCGATCTCCCTGGATTCTTCCGGGGACATATTAGGCTTCGTCTCTTCCGAAACCGGTATTTCCACTTTTCCTGCCTCTCCGGTCCGGAGGACGGTCCGGATGGATAAATCCAGATCTTCTTTTATGATTTTCAGATACGGACGCCCACTGGTAAACGTAATGGAACCGTCTTTGTGAAAAGAAGGATAGGCATTTACTGCAGGTTTTTCATATTTTTCCAACAGTTCAGCGGTCTTCTTTTCTACAGTTTTTTCATCCCAGGAAGCATCGATATGGGCAGCTTTTCCGGTCAGAAGAACTTCCCAGCGGTCCTTCCATTTTTTGAGGATACTCCCCTGCCTCCCTATGGCCATCGCTTCTTCCAGACTTTTTTCATCATATCGGACATTTAAATCTTTATAAGACCATTCTTCATGGACAAGTTCGCCTTTGGACAGTTCCAGTTTTCCCGCAGACAGTTCCCGGTTTTTGCCACTGAAGAAAGAGGAGAGCTCCTCTCTGGTCATGCCACCGGCTTTCATTCCGTTTATGCGGACTCCCGGTACTACAGCATCATCTTTTACCCATATAAAAGGTGCTGCTGCCGCGCCCAGCAGGAAAACTGCCGATACAAGTCCTAAAATCCTGCAAATTCTTAGTCTCAATAAAACCCCTTCATTTCAAACAATATTCCAGAAGCAGGTCTTTTAACTCCATATCTGAGAAGCCCTGCCTCGATTTCAACTGATAATCAAAAATACGAATCAGAAACCATTCTGCATCGTCTTCCTTTACCTTGCGGGCTTCATTTTTTGTATTTCTCCACATCCAGGAAGAACGGATTCCTAATGCCTGCCATATTTCTTTTTCGGATTTCCGGTTCCGTTCCATTTCTTTTAAAATCTTTATCTTCCGGAATTTGGAAGATAAAAATCCTAAATTTTTTATAGTGGTAGAAACATCTGTGAAGACCCGGTCTGCACTTTCGAGAACCACAGCTGCATTTTTGTCAAGCAGTGCGTCAGTGAAACGGAAAATGCCCTGATTCATATATTCCGGAAGCGCCATCTCCAGAAGTTTTCGCGTTACCTGGCTGCGATTGCCGCACATTAGTATAATTTTATCACATTCCGTTTGCAGAAGGGGGGCTGAAATTTCATCCCAGGAAGAAAGAACTGCTTCCAGATAAGCCCGGGCTTCATAATCAACCTGCCTGCCTTCATCTGCCAGCATCCGTATCATCGCACCCGCAGCGTCTTTCGGATTCATGAGGGAAAGTTCTTCACTATAGCAGACCGCAAGAAGACTTTTGACAGTCTTTGTCCGTTTATCCGGCTTACCATCCTGCATGATAAGGAGAAATATATCAGGCGGCAATCCCTTTATAAGTTTAAGAAATGCCTCAAATGATTTGTCCTCTTTTTCCGATTTTGATATGCGCTTCAGGAAAAAGGGATTATGGATGACTACGGCGGTTTGTGGATTAAAAAGAGACTGCCCTTCCAGCGCGTTTCTGAACTCCTCGTAACTGCCGCTGTTTTCGAAAGTAGTCACATCCGGAGGATTTCCATTGAAATATTGGCGTACAAGATCATTTTTTCGGATATTGGCCGAAACGAGATCATCGCCGTAAAGGAAGCAGCAGTTCTGTCTGTTCAATTTTTTTACTGCCATATGTTTCTACCCCTGAGTTCCCATTTCTTATCAAATCCCGCTGCCTGCATACCATCTTTGTACACATTGACAGCCGGATAATTTTTAAATTCAAAAAGATCCATATCCTCCCAGGAAGACTGCAGGCGGTTCCCTGCATATATAATGACTTCCGGATGAACACTGTCTATCTCTTCTTCCTTAAAACCTCCAGGCCTCATGCCTGCTACCCACAGGGTATGCCGGGGAAAGGAAGAAACGGATAGTTTTCTTTTACCGGATATATACACGTTACCTTCCATTCGGGAAATAAGCCAGCTGCTGCCATTTGTGAAGAGCGAAGTATTCCCAATCATGTATTTTCCATTTTTAATTTCCCTGATTTTCCCATTAAAACCACGGCATGCAAGAGGCGCCAGCTTGTCAACCGGTCCGCCGGTCACCCATATTTCCTTGACCGGAAGCGGCAGCGTCAGAGGAATCGGTTTCTTCACATCTTCCAGGTTAAGTATGAAGATGTCGGCATTAAAAATTCCCTCATATCCCAGAAAGGAGTTCCATTCCCAGTTTGATGTATGGGAAGGAATACTTCCTCCTTTATAGTATAAAATTTTATAATCCTTTGTGACAAGTGCTGCCCCCTGGTCCGGTCCCAGATCCGGACAATACACCAGCGACTCCGGGACTGTGATATATAGAAATATAATCCATGCTGCAAGTCCTCCCCAGCAGCAGCCGAAGGCAGCAATACGAAATGCATGATATTTCAGTTCATCCTTGAACCAAAAACCGGCAAGGCTTACATAGTAGAGAAGTATCTGGGAAGCAGTCATGCCGCCAGTCTGAAGAAGTGCCCGGGGAAAAGAAGAAAGTTTCAGATTCAACCGAAGGCTCAGCCAGAGAAGGTAATCGGCAGCCTGCAAAATGCCTCCCGCCAGCGGCATACAGATCAGAGAAAACACAGAGGCCATAAGACCGGCAATAATAACCCATTCAAGAAAAGGAGTAACAAAAAGATTAGCAGGAATAAAATAGACAGGAAATACATGGAAATCGTAAAGCACCGGTGGTATTGTCAGGAGTTGCGCTGACAATGCCAGTGCAATTCCTTCTCTCACCCACCCGGGTATACAGGGAATACGAGTAAAGAATCTGTTTAAAGGTCTGTAAAAGAGAAGAATTCCCGCTGAGGCCCCTACAGAAAGCTGAAAGCTCACATCATAAAGATAGAATGGGTCCCACAGGAGCATACCTGTTACTGCGGCCCCCAGAAGGTTAAGAGATGTCTTTTCCCGTGAAATGAAAACACCGCCTGCAGAAAGGATTCCCATTACTGCAGCACGTACGACTGGCGGCACAAGGCCTGACAGGACAGAATAGAAAATGACGAGAAAAATAGAACCTGTAATAACAAGCCTTTTCGGCAAATGCAGCCACTTTCCAAGAAAGTACAGGAACCCAAAAAGAAGTGCCACATGAGAACCGGAGACAGAAAGAATGTGAACGATTCCGGTAGCAGAGAAGGAATTCATGATATATTCCGGAATATCACTGTAATTCCCGCCAAACAGAAGCGTCATAAGGATATGAAGCCGGACAGGATCCATGTATGGTGCGAAAGAATTCATCAATCTGTCGTGAATACCCTCAGCCCAGCGGGCTATGCGATATTTACCACTGTCCTCTTCGAATCGGATTTCCTCCTGCTTATCCGGATAGATTCTCCCCAGAAGCCTCCTGCTTCTGTAACGCCCTTCCAGATCAATTTTACCGGGGTTATTATAAATGCGGACTGGCGACATTTTTCCATAAATTGAAATCCTGTCACCCGTTCGGTAAAATGTTTTCGGATCCGTATCGTAAATAAAGGCTGTACCGCAGAGTGTCCTTTCCTCTCCATCCGTATATCTGATATTTTCCAGCTCTGTATAGTACCTGGCATATGCTTCCCCTTCCCTGTTCAGAAGCGGAGCTTCCTTCACGACGCCTGTCCAGGTCCCATTATTCCGTAGTGCCCAGAAAGAATTGTCTCTGTATGATTCATCTGCCAGATACATACGAAACATTCCTGCACAGCCCAGAAACAGGAAGCTGACAGCAATAATAAGCCCTTTCTTCCCCAGCCACAGGTACATGAGCGCAATAAAAAAAATACCCACTGCAGGTAGAAGCCATATCCAATGCGCAATAAAAGAAGGAAAGGAATCATAAAGAATAATTCCGGGCACCAGACATACTGCACTCCACAGCAGGGGATATTTCGTATTCATAGTGTTATTTTGTCCGCCAGTTTTTTATACTTGCCCTCACTGATGGAGGGAACTTTCATCAAATCTTCCTTTGCTTCAAAATGTCCATGTTCCTCGCGCCAGGAAAGGATTTTCTCCGCTGTCACTTTACCTACACCCGGCAGTGTTTCTAATTCCTTTGTACCGGCAGTATTGATATTGACCAGTCCCAGAGCCGCAGGATCATGCTGGTAAGGGTCTAATGGAATATAAATCTTCATGCTTTCTTTTACCGGCTCTGCCATATTGACAGCAGTCATATCTGCATAGGGCAGCACATCGCCGGCCGCTTTAACTGCGTCATACCAGTGGCTGCCCACCGGTATTTCATAAACACCGGGATTTTTTACTGCGCCAACTACATAAACCGTAACCGTTGCAGAGCCTTTCAGCTCTTCCGTAGAAATTTCAGGCGTTTTTGGCTCTTCAGCACGCAAAAAAGGATCAAGCACGAGGTAAGCAAGGACTATAAGCACTGCGGTAATACACAAGCAGAGAATCTGTACCCTTCTGTCATGTATGTCCAATCCCATAGGCCTGCCCTCCTGTTTTGATCCTCATTCAAGGCACAAATTGCAGAGCTGCCGGCTGATGCCGGGGTCCCTTATTTTCTGGATCCGTCCTGATTTTCCTGTTCCTGCTGACGGACAGAGGCAGAATTGGAATCAATCAGACTCTGGCGATTCTTTTTCAAGCTGTCCAGCACGTTTTCCATATTGGTTTCCACATACTTGAGTACATCGGTAGCATAGGTGACGGAGCTGGTACGCAGTTCTTCAGCCGATTTATTGGCAGAAGTGATAATTTCGTTTGCTCTTTCCTGGGACTGCTTGACCAGTTCGCTTTCTTCCGTAATACGGGCGATATAGTCTTTAGCCTGAGCAATATTGTCTTCCGCCTTTTTTTCAGCGTCCAGCATGATCCGTTCCTTATCGGCCACAATGCGGCGGGCGCTTTCCAGTTCATTCGGCAGGGACTGGTTGATAGCATCAATCAGTCGTTCCACTTCATCCTTATCCACCATTTTTTTATTGGTAAAAGGCACATCGCTGGCATTGTTGATTACATTTTCAAGTTCTTCGAGAAGTTTTCTTGTATCCATCATACATCCTCATTTCTTCATAGAATCCAGTTTCTTCCTGATCATTTCCTGTACATATTCAGGCACCATTCTGGTGATATCACCATTGAAATGGGCCAGTTCCCGGACACCCGTAGAAGAAAGGTAGGAATATCGGCTGTCCGTCATAAAAAATGCGGTTTCCAGAGTTGGGTCAATCTGTTTAATCATCAGGGCCCTCTGGAATTCATATTCAAAATCACTGAACGCACGGAGACCGCGAATCAGAAGGTGGCAATTTTTTTCCGCGCAATATTCATTGAGAAGCCCGTCAAAAGCATCCACTTCCACATTGGGAATATTCCTGGTGGTCTCTCTTAACATATCCAGCCTTTCTTCCGTAGTAAACATATAATGCTTTGTAGGGTTGATAAAGGCTGCTACAATCAACTTATCGACAAGGCATGCACTTCTTTTGATAATATCAAGATGACCATTTGTGACCGGGTCAAAGCTTCCCGGACATATTGCCAGTTTCATTGAGCTCATTAAAATTACACTCCTGTCTGCCTGTACTGCAGATAGCTAACAACAATTGCTCCCAGTTTTTTTTCTTTCCACAACCCGAGCTTCCCTCCAAAAATGGTTAAATCCGGTGGTTCGGATATGGAATGTTCAACGATGATGACAGCATCATCAGCAGGCAGCTCAAGGTCAAGCACTAATTTCAGTATTTCATTGATATACCCTTTGCGATAGGGCGGATCCATAAAAATATAATCAAAATGATTGCCTTTAAGTGCTTTCAGCGAAGAAGAAACGTCACCCCGGAAAATTTTCACACGGTCTCCAACATGACAGCGTAACGCATTTTCTCTTATAACCGCTGCTGTTGCCTTATCGATGAATACCGCCTGGCCGGCCCCCCGGCTCAAGGCCTCAAGGCCCATAGCCCCGGTACCGGCAAAAATATCCAGTACATTCGTCTCCAATATGCCAACATTGGCCAAAACATTGAAAATACTTTCCCGGACCCTCCCAAGAGTTGGCCTTGTATTCCGCCCATTGGGAGAGAATAGAAGAGTACCTTTCGCATTTCCGCCAATAATTTTCATGTTCTGCCTCGCAACAATGCAGAAAGCCATTTTCTGCATTTAAATTAATTATAGCATAAACGAATCTGTAAATCGCAAATTTTTATTTTATTTTCTTAAAATCTCCTGCCATATTCAGCAATGCTTAAACTTTATTCATTCTCCATAAAAGTACTGCCTTACAGCCTTTTAAACGGGGTAGGTTTCAGATTCCGCTTTTTTTGCACGGGTCATCAGTATTTCCAGTGCTTCCCTGGCATTATGATCACCTCTTATAAGATGACAGACTTCTTCCGTGATGGGCATATCTATATGTTCCCGCATAGCAATTTCATGGACAAGGCGGGCTGTACGGATACCCTCGACTACCATGTTGGTACTGTTCCTGATTTCATCTGCCGTCATACCTTTAGCCATCATAATACCGGCTCTGTGATTTCTACTATGAACACTGGAGCAGGTGCATACCAGATCACCCATGCCGGAAAGGCCAAAAAATGTTGTCATTCTGGCGCCGAAGTGGACGCCAAAGCGAGTCATTTCTACAAGCCCCCTTGTCATGAGAGCCGCACGACAATTATCACCAAGTCCTATGCCATCCAATACTCCGCAGGCAAGGGCCATAATATTTTTTAGAGCACCGCCATATTCCACGCCCCTGATGTCATCACTTCGGTATACACGAAAAACAGGACTCATATAAAGATCCTGTACAATCTGCACGGCCTCTGATTTTTCCGAAGCTGCTACGGTTGCACAAGGGAGACCTATTCCTACTTCTTCTGCATGATTCGGTCCGGAAAGAGCTACAATTTTATCTGTAATTCCTTCAACTTTTTGAGCAATGACTTCGGAAAGCCGATGGCCTTCACTATCTGCAAGTCCCTTTGACGCACTGACGACCACGGCATCCTTCATGAGCCAGGGAGTCATTTTTTCGGCCATTTCTTCCGCTGCATGAGAGGGAGTGCAGATGACACAGCATCCGGCCCCGGATACTGCCTCTTCCAGATCACTGGTGATACGGATTTTTTCCGGAATACGGGCATCAGGCAGATATTCCTGATTGACCCGGGTTCTCCTCATCCGGGCTGCCGTTTCAGGATTTCTGCAATACATGACCAGGTCGTCATGCCTGCCGGAAAGTTCGATCATCATGGCCGTTCCCCAGCCGCCGGCTCCTATCATGGCTATTTTCATAGGGGTTTACCTCTTTTCCCTTGAAATAGGCTTCTCTTCCCCGCGAAGAAGCCTCCTGATATTATCCTTATGCTTTCCAACAACAATCACTGCTGCCAAAGTACCAAAAGCTACATATTCCAAAGGTTCACCCAGCAGTAACATAACAATTGGTACAACCGGGGCTCCAATAATGGAACCCAGTGATACAATATGTTTCCATTTGAATATGGCAAGCCATACCAGAAAAGCAGCCAGCACTGCCGGAGCACAGATATAAGTAAAAGCTCCTACACCACAGGCGACTCCTTTTCCGCTTTTAAAATGAAGAAATACGGACCAGTCGTTTCCAATAATAGCAAAAACTGCACAGGCCAGAACAAGTGTGGTATCCGGCATTCCCAGATGAACCGCAATAAAGCCTTTCAGGAAATCACAGATAAAAACAGCAAGGCCCGCTTTGACCCCCAATTCCCTGTAAGCATTGGTAGCACCTATATTACCGCTTCCTACCTTTTTCAGATTCACCCCGTAAAAGACACGACCAATAATATAACCACTGGGAATCGCACCAATCAGATAAGCCAATGCAATCCATGGGATGGCCTCCATCACTCGGTGTCACCGTCCTTCTTACTCCTCACCACAATCCGGATTGGAGTACCTTCAAAGACAAAGGATTCACGAAGTTTATTTTCTATAAAGCGCACATAGGAAAAATGGATCAGTTTGGCATCATTCACAAACATAACGAATGTAGGCGGACGAATGCCCACCTGCGTCATATAGTAAATCTTCGCCACGCGGCCGGAATGGGCCGGTGGAGGGTTAATCATTTTTGCATCTTCCAGAAGATCATTCAGTACGGCTGTAGGAATGCGGAGGCACTGCTGTTCAGCCACATTATAAATCATATCTCCCAGCTTATGGATGCGCTGCTTAGTCAGGGCTGAACCAAAGAGCATGGACACATAGGGAGCAAAAGGAAGTCCGTTGCGAATTTCTTTCTCCATTTCCACCATGGTATTTGTTTCTTTGGCCACCGTATCCCATTTATTAACAAAAAGGATAAGGCCCTTACCGGCCTCATGGATATAGCCGATGATTTTTTTATCCTGTTCCGTCAATTTGTCTATGGCATCAATGACAAATATGGCCACATCACAGTTATCGATAGCACGGATGGATCGAATTACACTGTATTTTTCGAGAGGTTCATCTATTTTGCTTTTTCTGCGCATCCCTGCGGTATCCACGAGGATAAAAGTCTTCCCTTTATATTTCCATACGGAATCCACAGCGTCCCGGGTAGTACCCATCTCATCGGCTACCAGAGAACGTTCATATCCAAGCAGGGAATTGATAAGGGTGGATTTCCCCACATTTGGACGACCTACAATGGCAGTACGGATGATATCTTCTGATTCTTCCATCTCAGCTGCCGGAAATCCTTGAGTAATACGGTCCAGAACTTCACCAAAGCCAAGCCGGTTCACCGCAGATATGGCCACCGGGTCTCCAAGACCAAGAGAATAAAATTCGTAGACGTCCATTTCCTGATTTTCGCTGTCTACTTTATTGACGCCTACCACTACAGGTTTACCTGTTTTGCGAAGAAGCCCGGCAATGGTTTCATCATCACTGGTCATTCCGGCCCTGGCATCCACCACAAAAAGAATGACATCGGCCTCTTCCATGGCCAGTTCTGCCTGCTGACGAATGCCGCTGGAAATCTGGTCATTATCATCACGGAATTCAATTCCTCCTGTATCGATGAGGGTGAATTCTTTATCCAGCCACTTCACATCACAATAAATTCTATCTCTGGTTACGCCTGGAATATCCTCTACAATGGACACGCGCCTCTGGGCAAGACCGTTAATCAGTGTGGATTTCCCTACATTAGGCCTGCCGACAATGGCTACGAGAGGTTTACTCATAATTTCCATCCTTTCTTTATTTGAATGGTCATTTTTATAGTTTCAAACGGAAGCAACACTTCCCCATTTTTATTCATACTGCTTAAAATTGTATGACGGAACATGGATTATGTCAAGCTAAAGGGAATCAGCCAAAAAAAAACTGCTCCCGGAGGAGCAGCTTTTCAGAAAAATTATTCAGCCTGAGCTTCATGAGCTGGAGCTTCAACCAGTGCGAAGGAGATTCTTCTGCGGCCTTCATCAATATTGATGATACGGACTTTCAGGTCATCACCAACCTGGCAGATATCGCCTGGTTTCTTGTTGTGATCGGAAGTCATTTCATTGATATGGAGAAGACCGGTAAGACCATCTTCCAGTTCAACGATAACACCGAATTCAAGAATCTTAACAACTTTAGCTTCTACTTCGTCATCGATGTGATGGTTTTCAGTAGCGGTTTCCCACGGATTCGGCAGGCAGTCTTTATGGGAAAAGGAAATTCTCTGTTTTTCGCGGTCAAAGGATTTGATCTTGACATCAATTTCCTGTTCCGGTTTGAGAACGTCTTCCACCTTGCCAATCTTCTTCCAGGAAATATCAGAAATATGGAGTAAACCTTCAACGCCGTTGATACCAACGAATGCGCCATAAGGCATAATCTTCTTTACAGTGCCTTTGAGAACGTCGCCGTTTTCATAAGCTTTTTCAATTTCATCCATTTCCGTATTTCTTTCATCTTCGAGGACTGCTTTACGGGACAGAACAAGTCTGTTCTTTGTACGGTCTACTTCGAGAATCTTAGCTTCGAATTTCTGTCCTACAAGTCCCTGCAGGGAATGAACGAAACGGAGATCGCCCTGAGACAGGGGAATAAATCCGCGAAGAGATTTAAGCTGAACGAGCAGACCAACTTTAATAGCTTCGATGCCTTCGCATTCAACAGGTTCGCCCTTTTCAAATGCTTCTTCAACTACATCCCAGTCAGCCAGACGGTCAACTTTAATTTTGGATACGTAAATTGTGCTGTCTTCTTTAACACCACTGACAATCTGAACGCGCAGCGTATCGCCAACTTTCAGCACGTCCTTCAGGGATGCCGGTGCCGGGAAGGAATATTCATGTGCAAGCAGGACAGCTTCTGTCTTATATCCGAAAGAGATATAAGCTTTATCATCGTAAAGATCTACGACATTTCCTGTAACTACGCTGCCTTTATGCACGTCCAGGTTCATTTCTTCCTGATCCAGCATTTCCTTCATGTTTTCCATTATACAAACTACCTCCTCTATGATCCAGTCCGGTGTGGATGCACCGGCGGTGATGCCAATCTTGTCCCGGCTTGAGAACCATTCCGGTTTTAGTTCTTTCGCCGTTTCGATGTGATATGTATTGGTACCGGAACGCCTGCAGATTTCTGCAAGCCTCGTAGTATTGGCGCTGTTTTTGCCGCCAATCACAATCATCACATCTACCTTTTCCGCCAGCTCACGCGCTGCCTGCTGTCGCTGCATAGTCGCATCACAGATGGATCTGTTCACATGAAGATCTTTGACCTTCTTTTCTATAGCAGCAATCAATTGTTCAGCCAGAGGCACTGAAAATGTAGTCTGCATGACTATATGGGCTTCCTGCATCGGCGGGAGTGCATCTACATCTTCCATAGTCTCTACCTGGTAAGAATGTCCCACCGCCCATTCAGCCACACTTCTCATTTCCGGGTGCCTTTTTTCACCGATGAGTATAACCTGCTTTCCATCATCAACCAGCCGCTTCGTAAGAAGCTGATTTCTCCTGACAAAAGGACAGGTCGCGTCCATTAGGGCCAGATTTTTGCACTTAAGCATATTATAACACGAAGGACCCACTCCGTGCGAGCGAATTATTACAGTTTCGTCAGTAATTTCATCGATGCTGTTCACTGGCGGAACGCCTTTTTCAGCCAGCCTTTCTACCACTTGCGGATTGTGGATGATAGGCCCCAGTGTGACAGCCCGAATACCCGAATTTGCGACATTTTCGGTCATTTTCAGGGCTCTTCGTACTCCGTAGCAGAAGCCCATAACCTTAGATTTATAAATTTCCATAATTTTCACGTTACTCTTTTGCGTCAGTTATAGTCAGCCTTCACAGATTATTATAAAAAATATCATTATCCATCATGAATGGATAAAATGTTCCTGAGTCCCGTCGGCAATAATTTTATTTTATATTCTTTCTTTTATATTCATCCATCATGGACTCAATGCGTCCTTTGATATCGTCATTAATTTCTTTGACCAGTTCATCATTGGGCCTCTGTTTATTAACGGGCACCGGTTTTCCAATCAGTACGGCAAATGGCCCCCTTCTATGCGGCAGGTCCCTTGAACCAATGACAGCCACCGGAATGATGGGAGTCCCTGTCATGAGAGCCAGGGATGCCATACCGGAATGAAAACGGCCAAGGCCATCCTTTTTAATGCGGGTGCCTTCAGGGAAAATCCCCAGCGGATTCCCTGCTTTCAGTTCGCGCACTGCCTGACGGATGGCCGTGCGGTCTATGGCTCCCCGTTTGACCGGAAATGTGCCGAACTGGCGGATCAGCCAGCCAAAAAAAGGATTTTTGAAAAGTTCTTCCTTTGCCATATAATGAATGACCCTGTTATGGAAGGCCACACCGATTACCGGCGGATCCCAGTAACTTTTATGGTTAGGCGCCACGATGATGGCTCCCGTATCCGGTATATTCTCCCGTCCTTCCACATGAAGACCTAAAATCGTAAAAAAGAGGAAATTGAGGACTGCCCTTGTAATCGCGTAAAACATGGTACCTCCTTACCGGTCAAATCCGGGAAATTTGTCTTCGCAAATGGAAATAATGGCTTCTGCTGTACCTTCGAGGGTCAGGTCCCCATTGTCTAGAAGAACCGCATCTCCTGCCTGGCGGAGGGGAGAAATTTCCCTGTGGCTGTCCAGGTAGTCTCTCCGGCTGATTTCCTTCTCCACCTCTTCCATAGTCATATCCGGATGACCTTCTGTCAATTCCTTAAAACGGCGAACCGCCCTTGTATGAACAGAGGCTGTAAGAAAAATTTTTACATCTGCATCCGGCAGAACTGTGGTACCAATATCCCGGCCATCCAGAACGATTCCCCCTTTTTCTGCCTGTTTCCTCTGAATAGCAACCATGGCTTTCCTTACACCACCAATAGCAGACACCACAGACACATGGGAAGAAACCTCAGGTGTACGGATATAAGGAGTCACATTATTTCCATCCACAAAGACTTCCATATCTTTTTCTCCAGGCCTTACTTCCATCTCCAGATTTTCCGTCATGGAAACGATGTTTCCTTCGCCTTCTACCTTGCGGGCAAGGGCTTCATAGGTCACTGCTCTGTACATAGCCCCTGTATCGAGATAAGCATAGTGAAGTCTTGCAGCCAGGATTTTAGAAACGCTACTTTTGCCTGCCCCTGCAGGCCCATCGATAGCAATAGATAATTTACGCATGTTCACTCCTTAAGGCAGAAATGGCTGCCAGATGGCCGGTAGAAAAAGCGGCCTGTAAATTGTATCCGCCGGTGAAGGCATGAATATCCAGCACTTCGCCTGCCAAATAAAGATTCTGAACGATTTTTGATTCCATGGTCGAAGGATTGACTTCCTTCACTGAAATCCCGCCCGCCGTCACAATGGCTTCTTCAATGGGCTGGGTACCGGTAATGGTCAGCGGCAGGGCCTTTAAAGTCTGTACCAGTTTGACTCGGTCCGCCTTTTTAAGTTCACTTACAGGAAGATTCCTGGAAATCCCTGCAAGGTTAAGCACTACATCAATCATGCGGTGGAGCATAAGATCCTGCAGTGCACCTGCCATCTGGCGTTTCTGATATTTCTCCAGGTCCCGCAGGACGCGTTTATCCAGCACTTCCTGCGTTAACGCCGGCTTAAGGTCAATAGAGCCTTTCACGGAATGTCCCTGAGAAAGCCACAATGAAACTTTATCGGAAAGAGAAAGGACAATAGGCCCCGAAATACCAAAATGGGTAAATAACATTTCACCAAATTCTTCCGCCTTCCTTCTTCCCCCTCCATCTACAGAAAGTGTGACATTCTTAAGAGAAATTCCCTGAAGTTCTTTGCAATAGTCTTCTTTGCAGACAAGAGGAATAAGGGCCGGGCGGATAGTAGTTACTTTATGGCCCATTTCTTTTGCCATTCTGTAACCATCTCCAGTAGAGCCGGTTCTTGGATAGGAAGCACCGCCGGTGGTAAGGATCACCGCATCCGCCTCATAAGATCTCTTCCCTGTCATAACACCGGAGATTTTCCCTTCTCTAATAAGGATTTTCTTTACCGGCTCTTCCAGATGAAGATCCACTTTTTCATCCCGCAGTTTTTTCATAAAAAGATGCCGTACTTCCTGCGCATCGTCACTTTCCGGAAATACGCGTCCTCCCCGTTCCACCTTGGTTGAAAGTCCCCAGCTGTGGAAAAGGTCAAGCAGGTCCTCATTATCAAATTTTTCATAAGCGCTATAAAGGAATCGGCCATTCCCCGGCGTTTTAGCAATAAAATCCATAATAGGTGCCGCGTTGGTGATATTGCAGCGGCCCTTACCGGTTATTCCCATTTTAAGACCCACCTTGGGCATCTTTTCAAATAAGGAAACCTTTGCTCCTTCATGGGCCGCGGTGACTGCGGCAAGAAGGCCGGCTACACCGGCACCTATAACGATAATTTTTTTAGCGGTAGAGCTCATATAATTTCCTGACCTCCTCGCCTGTAAGTTTCCTGTAACTTCCACGGGTGAGTCCCTCCATGGTGAGGAAGCTGTAACCTGTACGTACCAGTTCGAAAACAGGATAATGATAGGCTTCCATCATTTTTCTTATTTCCCTGTTCTTCCCTTCATGAAGAGTCATGAGAACCATGGTTTTATTTTTTTCTTTATTATATTGCAGTACTTCGATCTTGCAGGGTGCTGTGATTCCTGTATCAATGCGGACGCCCTGAGACATTTTATCGGCCAGTTTTGGAGAATACCTTCCGCGCACTGTAACTTTATATATTTTTTCCACTTCATGACTGGGATGAGTCAGGATATAATCCAGGTCTCCGTCATTTGTCATAATCAGGAGTCCTTCCGAATGATAATCAAGACGCCCTACCGGAAAGATCCGTTCCCGGATGGTACGGAAATAATCCATCACCGTGCGCCTTCCCTGAGGATCTGAAACAGAAGTGATTACGCAGTCCGGTTTATAGAAGAGGAAATATCGTTTCTTTTCCTGCCTGACCGGAACACCCATCGCTTCGATGCGGTCTGTCACCGGATCCGCTTCACTCCCTAATTCCGTCACCACCCTGCCATTCACCTTCACCTGTCCCGATGAAATGAGTTCCTCTGCCTTTCTTCTGGAGCATATACCGGCATGGCTTAAGATTTTCTGCAGTCTTTCTTTCAAAATAAATCTCCTTCGTTCACTTTTTCAGACCATCGGGTTCTGAGCTCTCCAACATCATTAAGACCGGTGCAGTTAAGAAACCTTTTGGTTGTACCATACAGGATCGGCCTTCCTGGAACTTCCAGCCGGCCTCTTTCCTCAACAAGGTCTTTATCCAGCAGCTGGGAAATAATTCTGCCTGCAGATACACCGCGGATTTTTTCTATTTCTGCTCTTGTAACAGGCTCCTTACAGGCGATAACAGCCAAAGTCTCCAATGCCGCCTGAGAAAGAGGCGTCTGTTTCCCAAGAGCCTGATTCAGCCAGGAATCGTACATTTTCTTTGTCACCAGGGAATACCCCGCACCTGTATAATGGAGAGTAATTCCCGATTCAGGAGAATTATATTTCTCCTTCAGAGCCTGAAGCGCCCTATCTACGGTTACTGTATCTTCCCCCAGAAGCTCTGCAATTTCCTTAAGGCTTACCGGGCTTCCTTTGGCAAAAAGGAAAGCTTCAATCAATCCCAACAAGCTCTGAAGGCTATTCATGAGCCCACTCCTTCCACAATCAAACCTTCTGCTTTATCCAGAATGCGCACCTTTCCCTGACGTATCAGTTCAAGAAGAGCGAAAAAAGATACTGACAAGCGGAGCCTTGTCTTACACTGTTTTAAATACTCCGCAAAATTCAGGTATCCGAAAGCAGCAATCGACCTTTCCCAATTCATGATTTCTTCATCCAGCGATACTTCCTCCGCCGAAAGAAGCGTTTCTTCTTCATGAACCGATTCATAAAGAGACAGAAATGCTGCCTGCAGTCGCATTATGGAAATTTTTCCCCGGAATGCACCACTCTTAAAGACAGCCGGTTCCCGTGCCCTGTAAGGACGCTCTTCTTCCATCAGTGCTTCAATGCGTGCCCGTATTTCTTTCATCTGTCTGAACTCTTCCAATGATCTGGCCAATTCCTGACGGGGATCATCCGATTCATCACTTTCTTCCTGTCTTCTGGCGGGAAGAAGCATTCTTGATTTGATTAATAACAGCGTGGAAGCCATAGCAAAGAAACTGCTTCCCAGTTCCAGATTAAACCGGTGGGCAGCAGCAAGATAAGCAAGGTACTGGTCCGTAATGAGATGAATGGGAATATCATGAATATCGATCCGGTCCTTTGTAACCAGATGAAGGAGCAGATCCAGAGGCCCCTCAAAAACCGGGAGATTTACCTGGTATTCTTCTGCTTTTTCCTGGTCCATTCCCTCATCCTTTCCTCATGACACACTCTTCCAGTTTACCTTTTACATATTAACACAGACCGGGAGAAAGGAAAAGAAAGAGTCTTCCTTTTTATGGAAATAAGAAATCATGTATAATAGATTTAAAGGAGATTCCTTATGACAGACGATAAAAAAACTTTGAACCTGAAAGACCTTCCTCCCTTCACCTCTGCCCTTCTTTCCATGATAGCAGCAGGCAGAAAAGACTTCGATACTCCCGGTCACCACAGCGGGCAATTTTATAACCTTATCCCGGAAGGACGGTTCTTTACAAGCGCCCTGGGAACTTCCCCCTTCACGGCAGATATATCCGACTCCTCCTCCATCATTGGCGATCCTTCTTCTCATGAAGGCGTATCCGGACAGGCTGAACGTCTTGCTGCAGAAACATGGAACAGTGATGAATGCTTTTTCGTCCTGTCCGGCACCTCAGGTTCCAACCGTATTGCCACATCGGCTCTTCTTTCTGATGGAGACCTGGTCCTTTTTGACCGGAACAATCATAAATCAGCCTGGCAGGGAGCATTGATTGAAGCAGGTGCCAGAGCAGTCTACCTCCCTTCAGAACGAAACAGTCATGGCATCATCGGCCCTATAGATGCATCGTCGCTGGATGAAAAATTCCTGCGCAGAGAAGCGGAAAAACTTGATCCTGATGTCTTGAAAAAGGATCGTCCTTTCCGTCTTGCCTGCCTGCAGCTTGCAACATATGACGGTCTTTTTCTAAATATGAAGGAAATATTGAAACGTATCGGCAGCCTATGTAATTATATTCTTCTGGATGCCGCATGGGCAGGTTATGAAAATTTTATTCCTCTTTTGAAAGACTCCGCAGTTCTTACCTTTCCTCTTTTAAAAGATGACCCCGGTATCCTTGTAACTCAGTCAGTTCACAAACAGTTAGCCGGTTTTTCTATGACAAGCCAGATTCACAAAAAAGACAGCCACATCAAAAATGAAAAAAGATACCTTCCCCATGATGTGCTGAATGATGCCTTTCTTATGCACATTTCCACATCACCCTACTTCCCTCTTTTCGCAGGACTTGAAATGAATGCATTCATTCACCGGAAAAAAGGAAAAGAAATTTGGGCCAAAGCTTTCCACTCTGCTACAGAATTAAAAAAGAAGCTTCTTTGGGAAACGAAATTTTTCAAGCCTTTTCTGCCCGATAAAGTTTATGGAAAGAAATGGGAAGACTATGACACAGAAACCATCATGCATGACATTTCTTTTTTCACTCCGGATGAAAAAATGGGATTTACAAAATTATCCTCTTCCTTTGTGACTCTGGATCCCTGCAAGACACTCATCATCACCGGTTCTTTTACCGATAACTGTCACTCCATCCCTGCTCCTCTCGTTTCTCTCTACCTGGAAAGTTTGGGAATCACGGCAGAAAAATCAGATTTCTATACCCTTCTCTTCCTGAACGAACCCGGAGACACTTCCGAAAAGACCGATTACCTTCTTTCCGCATTGAAAGAATTTGAAACAGCTTACCTCGAAAACAGACCCATGAGCGATTTTCTCCCCGCCATCACCTCGAAGGAAGGGGAAGGGCTGAAAGATTTCTGCTGCCGCTTCAGCAATTTACTTTTCACAAAGAAAGCAGGAAATCTTACCAAAGCTTTATTTCAGAAGAAATATTTCCCCCAATGCTCCCTTTCCTGCAAAAATGCCCATGATCTTTTTGTCAAAGGGAAAAGGAGAAAAATTCCCCTTACCGAAGCGGAAGGTCATATTTCTCTGGAAAATATCCTTCCCTACCCGCCTGGGATCTGCGTCCTTGCTGCCGGAGAAGTCTGGTCCCGGACCATTCTCGATTATTTCCTCTTTCTGGAGGAATACGGGAAAGATTTCCCCGATTTTCTCCCCGAAATACTCGGTGTCCATCATGAAGACGGAATGCCCTATGTGTGGGTGGCAGCGTACTAAAAAACACTTGACAAAATCATCATTTCCGATTAATCTACAAAATATAAACCGTTGAAGCGGAGATCAAAGCAGAAAATGCGCGCAAAGAGAGTCCTGCCTGGTGAGAATGGATCGAGATGCAGTCTGCCAAATGGACCGCTGAGGGCATGGCGAAACCTCTGGAAGTATACCATGACGTGGGGCATACGTTAGTTGCCGGGGATATGTCAGT
This sequence comes from uncultured Dialister sp., assembly GCA_900314595.1. Lineage (GTDB taxonomy): Bacteria > Bacillota > Negativicutes > Veillonellales > Dialisteraceae > Dialister. The sequence continues at coordinate 150,661 of OMVW01000003.1, forward strand.
ATCCCGCTAAGCGCACGTAATCGTGAAACAAGGTGGCACCGCGGAATCATCCGTCCTTGGCAGAATTATTCCTGCCCGGGCGGATTTTTTATTGCCCGGACATTTCAAAGGAGGTTACTATGTACCCGTCTCTTGAAGAAGTCAGAAAACTCAGTGCAGAGGGGATTTACAAACGGATTCCCGTCTGCCGCGAAATCATGGCAGACCGCTTTACAACCATCGAAGTCATGCGGACTATCCGGGCTGCCAGTCATCACTGTTTTATACTGGAAAGTGCGGAAAGCAACCAGCCCTGGAGCCGCTATTCCTTTCTGGGCTACGACCCAACCCTGGAACTCACCTGCCTGAACGGGCGTCTTTGCATACGCAAAGGCGATGAAAATGAAGAACAGGAAGAAACCATAGAAATAGTGGACCACCCCGGCGATGCCATTCGAAAAATCCTTTCCGAAAACAAAAGTCCCAAACTTCCCGGTCTTCCCCCATTCACAGGAGGTCTCGTAGGCTATTTCTCCTATGACTACATCAAGTATGCCGAACCCACTCTGAAACTCACCAACGTGGAAAATGCCGATTTCAATGATGTGGACCTCATGCTCTTCGATAAGCTCATCATATTTGATGCCTTCAAACAAAAAATCATCCTCCTCTGCGGCGTATCCACTGCAAATCCCGAATCATCCTACAAAGAGGCAGAAGAAAAACTGGAAGAGATGGCAAAACTCCTCTCCTCTGGTGCCAGGGCAGCCTTCAAGCCACTGGAACTTCTTGAACCCCTCATCCCGGCCCATTCAAAAGAAGAATATGGCACTATGGTAAATCAGGCCAAACATTACATCGTAGAAGGTGATATTTTTCAGGTAGTCCTTTCCAATCCCCTCACTGCAAAGGCAAAAGGCAGCATTTTTGATGTCTACCGGATACTCCGCATGCTGAATCCTTCCCCCTATATGTTTTACTTCACCAGTGACAATGTGGAAATAGCAGGCGCTTCCCCGGAAACCCTTGCAAAACTTCAGGACGGCACCCTCTACACCTTCCCGCTTGCCGGTACAAGACCCAGAGGAAAGACGCCGGAAGAAGACAAAGCCCTGGAAGAAGGGCTTCTGAAAGACGAAAAAGAACTGGCCGAACATAATATGCTGGTAGACCTTGGCCGGAACGATCTTGGCAAAATCAGCAAAATCGGTACTGTCAAAGTGGACCGCTACCTCAATATCCTCCGCTTCTCTCATGTCATGCATATCGGTTCCACAGTGGAAGGAAAAATACGGGATGATAAAGATGCCGTCGATGCCATCGATGCAGTCCTCCCGGCAGGTACACTTTCCGGTGCGCCAAAACTCCGGGCCTGCGAAATCATCGAAGAGGAGGAATCCAGAAAGCGGGGCATTTACGGAGGGGCCATCGGGTATCTTGATTTCTCAGGAAATATGGATACCTGCATCGGCATCCGTCTGGCCTATAAGAAAAATGGCATCCTCTGCGTCCAGTCCGGGGCAGGCATCGTAGCCGACAGCCAGCCGGAAAGAGAATACCAGGAATGCCTCAACAAGGCAAAAGCCCTCACCACCGCTATTTACGAGGCAGAAGGAGGATTAGAATGATTATTCTCATCGACAATTACGACAGCTTTTCCTACAACCTCTTCCAGCTCGCAGGAAGCCTCTATCCTGATATCAAAGTCATCAGAAATGATACCTATACTGTCCAGGAACTGGAAGAAATGAACCCCGAGGCTATCCTCATCTCTCCGGGCCCCGGACGCCCTGAAGATGCAGGTGTCTCCATTGATGCCATCCGCTGCTTTGCACCAAAAATTCCGATTCTCGGCGTATGTCTGGGCCATCAGGCCATCTGCAAATGCTTCGGTGCTACCGTCTCCTATGCCAAAGAACTGGTCCATGGCAAAGCATTCACCATTGAACTTGATACGGAAAGTCCCCTCTTCAAAGGTATGGACAAATTCATTAAAGCTGCCCGCTATCACTCCCTGGCAGCTGTAGAAGACACAATGCCGGAATGCCTTAAAATCACCGCCCGCACGAAAGACGGCGAAATCATGGCTGTGGAGCACAGGGACTATCCCGTCTACGGACTCCAATTTCATCCGGAATCCATCATGACCCCTGAAGGTCACAAGATTCTGGAAAACTTCTTTGCCATCGCAAGAAAAAAAGCAGCGACCAACCTTTAGCCATCTGCTGCGGATCCGCAGCACAATGAAAATATTTTTACAGATAAAGCAGAAAAACGCCTGTATTTCCACTGATTTCATTTGACAGAATCCATAAAATCTTTTATAATAATAAAGCTGTTTCATATCGGACAGCGAATTTTTTAGAGAGGTGATCTACACAATGGCAACAAACAGAAATCTCCGTTTTAAGACAAGCAGACGTTTCGGCGTAAACGTATACGGCCATCCGAAAGCGTTAAAACGGCAGGTAGCAGACGCTCATCAGAAAAAACAGTCTGAATACGGCGTTCAGCTCGCAGAAAAACAGAAAGTGAAAGCGATGTACAACCTGCTTGAAAAGCAGTTCTACCGCTATTATGATAAAGCAAGGAGAATGTCCGGTGTCGTAGGTGAAAACCTGCTGTTCCTGCTGGAAACCAGACTGGACAACCTTGTATACCGTGCAGGCTTTGCACGCTCCATCCGTCAGGCTCGTCAGATGGTTACCCATGGCCTGATTACCGTTGATGGCAAGAGAGTAGATATTCCATCTTACCCGGTTCGCGCAGGCCAGGTGATTTCCCTGAAGGATGCTTACAGATCCAATGAAATGTTCAAACAGTCTTTCCAGGAAATGAAATCCTTCGATCTCCCTTATATCGAAAAATCCTTCGATAACTGGACTGCAACCCTGACCAGATTCCCGCAGAGAGATGAACTCCCTTACAAAGACGAAGTCAACGAAACCAACATCGTCGAACTGTACTCCAAGTAATAAAGGACCACAAAAAAGCTGAGGCAATGCCTCAGCTTTTTTATTGTGCCTTAAAAAATAAAGGCCCCACAGCAAACGGGTGATTTCTCCCATCTGAAGGAGCCACCAAAACATATGCTGACCGATGTCTGAAATTTAATATCATTCCCGTTGAAACTGAGTCAAAACCTTCGTGGAAAGGCTCCCTTTGATAGTGGAGCTTCGGCACAACCGTTGAGTAGACAAACTCCTCTGTCAGCCACAAACTTTCCATTCGAAAATGTATACCAAAGGCAAAATCGAAAAGTACGGCGTCCATAAATCCGCGTCCTCCCCACCCCGATTCCGTACGGTTTATAATCTTATAGACAACCGTTAATGCAAAGCTGCAAAACTTACAACCTTGATGAGAACTTCAGGAGCTGGGAACTTTTGCACCCAAAAAGCATGGAACCAAAATGGTTTCCATGCTTTTCTATTTCTATTATTTGAATGCATCAATAATCTTGTCCAGGAAGGAGCTCTTCCCTTTGTACTGGCTGCAGTCTTCACCCATTTCGTTAGCGTAATGGAGAAGGGCATTTTTCTGGTTTTCATTAAGTCGTTTCGGTACGACCACGCGGACTTCCACATAGAGGTCGCCTTTGCGGGTGGACTGAAGACGGGGCATGCCTTCACCAGAAATGCGGAATCTGGTCCCGTTCTGGGTGCCGGCGGGAATCTTCAGTTCTACTTCTTTATCCAGTGTCTTGACTTTGATGGTGGAACCCAGAGCTGCTATCGGATAAGAGATATCAACCATTCTGTAAAGATCGTCTCCCTCTCTTTCGAAGTCCGGATCATCTTTGACAAAGATATAGACGTAAAGGTCGCCTTTCGGGCCTCCCCGTTTTCCCGGTTCGCCTTCTCCGGCCACTCTCATCCGTACGCCGCTGTCAGCGCCTGCCGGAATATTGACTTCAATGGTTTTGGAGGCACGAATGGTCCCGCTGCCGTGACATTTATGGCATTTGTTTTTGATGATTCTGCCAGTGCCATGACATTCGTTACAGGTCACGATATTGACCATCTGGCCGAAAGGGCCGTTTCTGACTACTCTCTGCTGGCCTGTCCCATGGCAGGCAGGGCAGGTATCCACGGAGGAGCCCGGTTCAGCGCCATTTCCATGGCAGTGATCGCAGACTTCGTTTTTCGTGACGGAGAATTTCTTCTTCACTCCCGTGAATGCTTCCCGAAGGGTAATGGTCATATCATAGCGAAGGTCTGCGCCCTGTTCAGGTCCATTATTTCTTCTGCGGCTTCCCCCGGTGAACATGTCGAAGATGTCCCCCATATCGAATCCGCCGAAGTCAAATCCCTGGCCATTAAAGCCGCCCTGTCCGAATCCGCCGAATCCCCCTGCCCCGGCTCCGCCCCGGGATGCCTGAGTGAAGGCGTCGTGGCCGAGCTGGTCGTACTGGGCCCTTTTATCGGCATCAGAAAGTACATGGTAGGCTTCGTTGACTTCCTTGAACTTTTCTTCTGCCGCTTTGGGATTGTCTTTATTCAGGTCCGGATGGTACTTGCGGGCAAGTCTTCTATATGCTTTTTTGATTTCGTCATCCGAGGCGTTTTTGTTGACGCCCAGGATATCATAGTAATCCTTGCTGTCTGCCATTTAGAAATCTCTATTCCTGATTATTTGTCGTCGTCAACGACTTTGTAATCAGCATCTACTACATTGTCTTTGTCTTTTTTGGCTCTGCCCTGGGGTCCCTGCTGTGTGCCCTGGGCATTCTGGGCCTGCTGCTGAGCCTGCTGTGCCTGCTGAGCCTGCTGGTAAAGTTTTTCGGTCAGTTCGTGGAGCGGTTTGGTGAGGGCTTCGGCATCGGCTTTGATCTTTTCGGTATCGTCGCCTTTGAGGGTTTCTTTCAGTTTAGCAATAGCGTCATTGACTTCTTTGACTTTTGCCTGGTCTGCTTTGTCACCCAGTTCTTTGATGGTCTTTTCAGCCTGGTAAATCAGGGCTTCTGCATTGTTCTTAGCAGTAATGGCTTCTTTACGTTTCTTATCTTCTGCTTCGTGTGCCTTTGCGTCGTCCTGCATTCTCTTGATTTCTTCATCAGAGAGACCGGATGAGGAGGTAATATCAATCTTCTGTTCCTTGCCGGTACCCAGATCTTTTGCAGAAACATGGACAATACCGTTGGCATCGATATCAAAAGTGACCTGAATCTGAGGAATTCCTCGCGGAGCCGGCGGAATATCGGAGAGTTCGAAGCGGCCGAGGGTCTTGTTATCGGCTGCCATCGGTCTTTCGCCCTGGAGTACATGAATGTCTACAGATGGCTGGTTATCGACTGCCGTGGAGAATACCTGGGTCTTGGAGGTAGGAATGGTGGTATTTCTCTTGATCATGGTCGTGAAGACTCCGCCCAGAGTTTCAATGCCCAGGGACAACGGAGTGACATCGAGAAGAAGTACGTCTTTGACTTCGCCTTTGAGTACGCCTGCCTGAATGGCTGCGCCTACGGCCACGGATTCATCCGGATTGACTCCCTTGGATGGTTCTTTACCGAATTTATTTCTAATGAGGGTCTGAACGGCCGGGATACGGGAAGAGCCGCCAACGAGGAGAATCTTGTCAATATCATTGATGGAGAGTCCGGCATCTTTCATAGCACGGTCCATAGGTTCTACAGTTGCCTGAACGAGATCTTCCGTGATGCGGTCAAATTCTGCACGGGTCAGAGTGCCTTCGAAGTGAACCGGAGTGCCGTCTTCATCTACGGTAAGGAAGGGCAGATTGATATCGGTGGACATCATGCTGGAAAGTTCAATCTTTGCTTTTTCGCCGGCTTCCTTGAGGCGCTGATTGGTCATGGGATCACGTTTCAGCGGAAAACCATTCTGTTTCTGGAAAGTATCTGCAATCCAGTCCATGACGCGGGCATCGAAATCATCGCCGCCCAGATGACCATTGCCGGAAGATGCTTCTACTTCAAATACGCCGTCAGCAAGATCGAGGATGGAAACATCGAATGTGCCGCCGCCAAGGTCATAGACCAGGAATCTGTGTTCTTTGCCGTCTTTAATCTTGTCCAGGCCATAAGCCAGAGCAGATGCAGTCGGTTCATTGATGATACGGAGAACTTTCAGTCCTGCGATAGCGCCGGCATCTTTTGTCGCCTGACGCTGGCTGTCGGTGAAGTATGCCGGGCAGGTAATAACGGCTTCAGTGACTTTCTCACCCAGGTAAGCTTCTGCGTCGACTTTCAGTTTCTGAAGGATCATGGCAGAAATTTCCTGTGGGGTGTAGGATTTGTCATCAATGGTGACTTTGTAGTCGCTGCCCATATGGCGTTTAATGGAAACTACGGTGCGGTGGGGGTTGGAAACAGCCTGACGCTTTGCCAGCTGGCCTACCAGTCTTTCACCGGTTTTCTTGGAGAAGCCGACTACGGAAGGAGTAAGTCTGGAACCTTCTGCGTTCGGGATAACGACCGGTTCGCCGCCTTCCATGACAGCTACTACGGAGTTGGTTGTACCTAAATCAATACCAATTACTTTTGACATTTTAAAATGTCCCCTTTCGTTATATTTTACTAATATTGATATTTTTTATATTTGTGCTGCCATAGTCAATTGTTCTTTACAACCTGGACTCTGGCAGGACGTAATACCGTATCTTTGTACATGTAGCCTTTCTGGAATACGGCGGCTACCGTTTCATCTTCCTTGTCATCGGCTTCTACCATCATGACGGCTTCATGGAAATGGGGATCAAAGGGCTTACCCTGAGCCTCCATTTCGGTGACTCCGAAGTCATTCATGATCTTCAGGAGCTGTTTCTGGAGGAGCTCGAAGCCTTTCGCATAGGCTTCGCTGCCTTCTTCTTTTTTCATGTGCTTCAGGGCCAGTTCACAGTTGTCGAGGACCGGAAGGAAATTTTTCAATGTTTCCGATTTGTAGATATCTGCCGCTTTGGCATCGTTTTCCCTGGTGCGGCGGCGGAAATTATCGAAATCCGCCTGCAGTCTCACATACTGGGAAAGGGCTGCCTGCATCTTCGCATCTCCCGCTTTTACTTTACTTTCCGCTTCATTGGCCCGTTTTTGGGCTTCGGCAGCCTGCTTTGTCAGGAAAATGACCTGCTGCTGCAATTCCTCCGCCGTGGGTTTTGGTATTTCTTTTTTCACTTCCTGTTTCGGCTCTGCCTTCGGCGCTTCACCGGAAGCAGCTTTCTGGTTAACCTCTACTTTCACATCGACTTTGACTTTCTCGTCTTTCATCAGGATCCTCCTATTATTCTTTATTTTTCAGAAGTGTATCCAGTCTCTGCTGCATGAATCGCATCATGCCTATAATTCTGCTGTACTGCATTCTTGTAGGACCAAGTACAGCCACAGACCCGATTACCCGGCCATTCGAAGAGAACTGGGCACGGACGATGGAGAGGTCTGAGAGGGATTTCACTGTATTTTCTGTACCAATATGCACGGCAATGGGCTGATCGGAACTGGAAAGAAGCATGCTCTGCAGCATATCTCTCTGCTCAAGAAGGTTCAGGATATCCTGCATTTTCTCCACATTTTTGAATTCCGGCTGTTCAATCAGCTGGGAGGCGCCGCCGGAGTAAACTTCTTTCGGCGGAGTCAGGGCCTGCTGCAGTGCCTTGAACACATTCACATAAGGACTCAGGTCCTTTTCTATTTCCTTTTGGAAGGAAAGAATGGTCTTTTCATCCATAGCGGCGATTTCCCGGTCATGAAGGAAATAATTCATCTTGTCCGCCAGAAGCTGCATTCCATCAAAAGTGGTACCTTTTGGTATTTCGACTACTGCATTGGACACATCCCCCTGATCGGAAACGACCAGAAGAATGGCCCGGATGCCGTCCAGCGGCAGGAAACGGATATAGTTGAATTTCTTCTTCGATCCCGCCGAAGTAGCAACCGACAAGTTGTGGGTCAGGGCCGCCACGGCTTTGGCCATATTCCGGAATATTTCATCCACCCTGGTCACATGATTGAGAAGCATGCTGTCAATCATGGATTCTTCTTCACTGGTTACGGGAGAAGGCTGCATGAGCCAGTCAACGTAAAAACGATATCCCTTGATGGAAGGGATACGTCCTGCGGAAGTATGGGGCTGCTCCAGATACCCTTCGTCCTCCAGATCCTGCATTTCATTCCGGATGGTGGCGCTGCTGACGCCAAGATCGTACTTTCTGGCAATGGTGCGGGACCCTACGGGTTCTGCAGTATCCGCATAATCCTGAACCACGGCCCAGAGGACTTTTCTCTTTCTTTCATTCAGTTCGTTGGCTCCCTGACGGTCGCCATCATTTTTTGCTCTGCGTGCTGCCATATTATCACCTTGTTATTAGCACTCATTAGCTTTGAGTGCTAACTTACGATAATAGAATATCATTCATGCCCTGCCTTGTCAAGACTTTATGGCATTTTTACAAGAAATTCGTTGTAAAGCAAAATGAATTTTCCCAGTCTAAAATTACAAAAAATAAAAAAGAGGAGACTCGAAAGTCTCCCCTTTCAGGATTTCAATTTCTTCTAACCCACATATCCCAGCCAGTGCCAGTATGTGGCAGAGAATATGAGGATGGCAATCAGGGAAAGGATGGTGAAGGGAATACCGGTGATCAGGAAATCTCTGGATGTGATATAACCGGTACTATAGGCAATCATGTTCTGCGGTGCGTTGACCGGCAGGATATAGCCATAGGAAACAGTGAACTGCAGGATCATGGTCATGTAGAGTACATTGATCCCCGGCGTCTTGACGCTCTGGAGAACGGCAATGACAATTGGAATCATAGCCGAAGCGAGACCTGTAGCACTGGCAAACCCCAGATGAATAATCGTAAGGAAGAAAGCAAGTACAGCAAGGATCACGAGCGGAGTCATGGTTTCCATCCCGAACATGGCCACGAAGTGATGGGCCAGCCAGATGGCAGCCCCCGATTTCAGGAGAGCCGTACCAAGGCTGATGCCGACGCCGAAGAGAAGGACTGTGCCCCAGTTGATGTGAGGTACTGCCTGTTTCCAGGTCATGACACCGATCTTCGGCATCATCATGATCATAATCCCCGCTACGGTCACAGTAGTCGTGTCAAATGGATGAAGTTTCTTTTCAGTGACCCAGAAGAACAGGAGCAGGAAGGAAACGAGAAGAAGTTTCTTTTCCGCAAAGGAAACCGGTCCCATTTCCTTCAGCATTTTTTCCAGCGCTTCCCGGCCGCCAGGCATTTCCTTGACTTCTGGTGGAATGGTATGAATCAGAAGGAAGTACAGGACCACGGACATAATGGCTGCATAGGGAGCAGCGGCCATGAACCATTCAATCCAGGAAATATCCTGTCCCAGCACCTGCTGGATAAAGCCGATGGCCACCATGTTCTGGGCGGCTGCCGTCTTGATACCGATATTCCACAGAGAGTCTGCCTGAGCCACTGCCATCATCAGTACGGCAGCAAAGGGAGAACCCTCTTTCAGCCCAAAGGCCCTGATAATCCCGACCACGATCGGAACCATGCAGGATACACGGGCCGTAGTGGACGGAACAAAGAAGGAAAGCAGGAAACCTACGAAAATAACACCAATGACAAGATGATTGGATTTCACACCGATATGGCTCATGACGACCAGAGCAATTCGTTTGTCAAGTCCTGTGATCATCATGCCCGCCGACAGGAACATAGCCCCTGCCACCAATGCCCAGGCAGTTGTTGAAAATCCGGCCAAAGCCATCTTCATGGCATTTGCCGTTCCCAGAATGGCTGTCGGTTTTGCCGGATTTGGCGCCATGCCCAGTGAAAATGCCATCAGAACCATGATGATGAATGCGCTGACCGGGTACGTAACGCCTTCGGTCATCCAGATGATGACTGCAAATGCAAGAATTCCAATGAGCCTGTGACCCTGGGTAGGCAAGTCTACCGGCGTTGGGAACAGCCAGACAATGATCATGGCCGCCAACGCAGCCCACAAGCCGATTTTCTTCGCGATCCCCTCTGATTGATTCATACTTTCACCCCCAAAACAAAAAAGACCGATGTCATGAAACGGTACCCTTCCGTTCCACTCTTGCCGGTCCGTCCCGGTAACAAAAAAATCCCGCACTGCCCCATGGCAGTCAGGAGTTTCTTTGCTCGGTCTGTTTATTTATTCTTAGTATAGACCTGTCAATTCCGGGTGTCAACCAGTATGACAATTATGATTAGATGTGGGGTCAATCATTACCCAAAATCATAAATGGTACCATCGGCAACAGAAGATTGTCTATCCGCGATCATCTGCAAGTGATTGTCACCAATAATTTGCGGACGAAAGGGCTGAGTGAAATATTTCCGGAGACCTTCTTCTAACTGTCTTTCTATGCATCAAAAAACCGTGAAACCAAGAGACTTCACGGTTTTTTATATTTTCATCAGTCAGCGCTGAAAGGAAGCAGAGCGATGGCTCTTGCTCTCTTGATAGCGAGATTGATTTTACGCTGATGTTTTGCGCAGGTTCCGGTTACACGGCGGGGCAGAATCTTGCCTCTTTCGGAAACGAAACGACGCAGTGCAGCAACGTTTTTGTAATCAATGGTGTCTACGTGATCTACGCAACACTGGCAGACCTTTCTTCTCGGTCTTCTAACTCTATCTCTTCTGATCATGCTTTATTATCCTCCAAAATCAATGTTTATCAGAACGGTATGTCTTCATCCTTGGAAGAAGGTCCGAACTGACCAAAATCACCTTTCGGCTGGTTATTCTGGCCGGCAGCGCCGAAGCCGCCGTTATTTCCGAAATTATTATTTCCACCGAAACCACCGTTTCCGCCGAAATTATTATTTCCGTTGTAGCCATTATTACCACCGTAGGAACCGCCCTGAGTCTGCTGCTGTCCATAAGAAGAACCACCGGCTGTGCTCAAAGGAATGGCAATAAAGTTTGCATTCACTTCAGTCACATACCTTTTTGTACCATCCTGCGCTTCATAGGAACGGGTGGTATAACGGCCTTCTACAAAGACCCGTGTTCCTTTTCTCAGCTGGTTGCCTGCAGCTTCCGCCCAGGGACCCCAAGCAACAACGTTGATCCAGTCAGTAATCTCCCTCTGTTCGCCCTGGGGATTTGTGAAATTGCGATTCACTGCAACCGTAAAGGATGCTACGGCACGGCCGGTCTTTGTAGCGCGAACAACCGGATCCCGGGCCAGGTTACCCATAATCTGAACTGAATTCATAGTGCTGCCTCTTAGTCATCCTGTTTAACAATGATATGACGGATAATTTCTTCATGAATCTTGATAACGCGGTCAAGTTCTTTAATCTGCGCCGGGTCAGCCTGGAAATCTACTACTACGTAGTATCCTTCACTCTGATGCTTTACTTCGTACGCAAGATGACGTTTACCCCATTCATCAGTGTTGTCGATGGTGCCGCCAATTCTGGTAATGGTATCCTGCACCAGCTTAACAGCAGCTTTGATTACTTCATCATTAGCTGCATTCACAATGAACATAACTTCATACTTTTTCACGAAATTCGCCTCCTTTTCGGACCTATGTCCCGCACTCTCTGCGGGCCAGGAAGTTTCTTGCCAAATAGCAAGCTTAATTATTATACATGAACAGCCGTCAAAATGCAAATGGAAATTTATAAATCCCTGTATTTTTACAGAATTTCATTCCCCTGACAAATCTCACCTTTTTGCAGCCTGACGCTTCAGCTGCCAATCACTTTTTCTTCTTGCTCACCATAAACCCTGTAGCCTGTTGATTGGCCATGATGACAACATCGGAAATCTGTACCCTTTTCGGCTGATCGGCTACGAAAGCGATGATATTGGCAATATCTTCAGCCTGAAGGGCATCTACACCTTCATAAACGGCAGCAGCTCTCTTTTTATCACCATGGAAACGGACCTCACTGAAAGGAGTCTCCACGATGCCCGGTTGGATTGTGGTAACCTTGATATTACTGTCAATAACATCAATCCGGATTCCATCGCTGAATGTCTTAACGGCTGCTTTTGTCGCACAGTATACTGCTGCTCCCGCATACGCATAAAGTCCTGCCGTGGAACCCATATTGATGATATGGCCTTCATTGGCTTTGAGCATGGCAGGGAGAAAAGCGCGTGTCATAAGGAAAAGTCCTTTGATATTGGTCTCCACCATCTGGAGAATATCATCTTCATCCGTTTCCTCATAAGGTTCAAGACCTCTGGCGAGACCTGCATCATTAAGAAGGATATAAGGCGTCCCCACCTCTTTCAGACAGCGGATGGTCACTTCATGAATTTCATCTGAATTCTGTACATCCAGTTTATAAGCAGTCACAGATACTTTCTCTTTTTCTTCAATTTCTTTTTTTATCTTTGCCAGTTTTTCTTCATTTCTGGCCGCCAGGACCAGATCATATCCTTTTTCTGCCAAAGCTTTCGCAGTCGCCAGACCAATTCCGCTGGTGGCGCCGGTGATGAATGCAAAATGACTCATATGGACTCTCCTTCTGATATAATAATAAGAAATATATTTTATTATACCCAATTTCAATTCCCTGTCACAGAGAAAAAGGAGAATCTTATGAAATATCTGCCCATCGCCTTCATGATGGCTTCTGCCCTCATTCTCCCGGGCTGCGGGAAAGAGGAAAAACCGGCTCTGCCGCCGGCTGCTCCTTCCGTTTCTGCCCCGGCAGTCCATGAAATCAGTAAAGAATCATCTGAGCTTTACGAGCAAGCGATTTCTGCCTATGGAAAGGGGGATCACAGGACAGCCCTGAACCTCGCCGATGAGGCTCTTGGGAGAGATGGTGAAAATTACAAGGCCCTTTCCCTCAAAGGAATCCTGGAAGCCTTTGATACTTCCCCGGAAAAAGGAATAGAAACGATCAGGAAATCCCTTGCCATCAATCCAGACTATACCCAGGCTTTTTTCGACATGGCTATGGCCCAGAAATTGGGGAAGCATTATGATGAATCCATTCGGTATTTCCAAAAGGTCATCGAAAAAGACCCGCAGAATACCTGGTCTTACTATGGGATTGCCACCAACTATGCCGACAAGAGGGATAAGGCCAAAGCCCTGGAATACTTAAAAAAATCGATTTCCCTGGACCCGCAGCATGTGAGACCCGAAGCCTCTACCCAGGACCATTTCCTTTGGCTCCATGGAGACAAAGACTTTGAAAGTCTGGTGAAATAAGAAATTCCTATGAAATACGCATTCATCCTTTCCATTCTTTCGCTGGTGCTCTACCATGATATATTTCTTTCTGCCGCCGGAGTGCTGGGATATGCAGCAGGTATTTTCTTTCTTTTTACATACAGGGAGAAGCCAGCCATTCTGGCCATCGGCTGCATTTCCACTATAGTCATCACCCTCATGTATTTTTCCTGGGATTTTTCCTTTGAAGGATATATGCATATCGGTATAGCCTGGTCTATGACCATCACAGCTTTTGTGGTCATCCTGACCCTGGTAAGCCTGATTATGAAAATAAAAGATATACTGGTCAAATGACCATCAAAAAGAAATCCACCAGCATAGCTGGTGGTTCTTCACATGCGGCCACAAGGGCCTTTTATTACTGGCTGCGCGTTAACGCGCTTGTGCTTCTGTCACT
>OMVW01000006.1 GCA_900314595.1 uncultured Dialister sp.
TTACTCCGAACAGGGTGAATAAGGCCCTATTTCCTTTAAACGCAATAGAGAAATTTCGATTTGGAAGCACTTTAGCAGCTGTTAAGTTAATGATATTGCAGTTAGAAGTTAGTCTTTAAACTGTAATAAAAGTGGTAAGTGAGAAGTGATGGTGGCGCCCTTTGGGATAGAGGGGGCGCCATTTTTTATAATAGCATTGACTTCTATTTTGAAGATGCCTTCGGGAGCGAAGAAATATTTCTTCGAAGCCGGTGAAATGACTTTCTTTTATGTCCCCTGGAGGCATTTTTTTGATGGGTATTGTATAATTAAGATAATAGAATTGTACGAATCTATTTTTATAGAAAGGACGGAATCAAATGGAATTCAAGGTCAAATATTTCAAAGATTATGTTCCCTTTCATGTGGATGACTGTCATCATCCCATCGAACTGAACCCGAAGGAATGCCCGAAGGTGGAATCGGAAGCGGCAGAAGTGCGCCGGGCTCTGGCAAACCCCATCGGTACGCCGAAACTTTCGGAAATCGTGAAACCGGGAGAAAAAATCGTCATCGTGGCATCCGATGTGACCCGCCCGTCTCCTTCCTGGGTCATTCTTCCCTGTGTACTGGAGGAATTGGGAAAAGCGGGAGTGAAAGATGAAGATGTGACGGTGGTCTTCGGACTCGGTTCCCATCGCAGCCAGACGGAAGAGGAAAAGAAACGGCTGGCCGGGGAAGAAGTATATTCCCGCGTGAAATGCATCGACAGCGATCCGGACAATTGTGAACACATGGGTACCTGTAAAAACGGGACTTCCGTGGATATTTTCAAACCGGTGGCAGAAGCAGACAGAATCATTTTGACAGGCAACGTGGAATATCATTATTTTGCGGGATATTCCGGTGGAATGAAGGCCATTATGCCCGGGGTCTCTTCAAGAGAAGCCATCCAGTCGAACCATAAGAATATGATTCGCCCCGGCGCTTATGCAGGGAATCTGGAAGGCAATCCTGTGCGGGAGGATATCGAAGAAGTCTATGATTTCCTGCCGGTGGATTTCATTGTCAATGTAGCTTTGGATGACCATAAGCAGGTGGCCTTTGCGGCTGCAGGGGACAGAATCCTGGCTCATCGGGAAGCCTGCAGATTCCTGGACTCCATTTATAAGATTAAAATCGATAAGCCTGCAGATGTGGTCATCGTTTCCACCGGCGGCTATCCTAAGGATATCAACCTTTATCAGGCCCAGAAATCCATCGATAATGCAAAGCATGCAGTGAAAGAGGGAGGCATCATGGTGGTGGCTGCCTCCTGCAAAGAAGACTATGGAAGTGATGTGTTCGGCCGCTGGATTCAGGACTACGATACCCCTGATGACAGGATCAGGGCCATTCATGAACATTTCGAGCTGGGCGGCCACAAATCGGCAGCCCTGGCCCTGGTACAGAAGAAATGCGATATATACCTCGTCACTGATATGGACGATTCCCTCGTCACCAAAGCGAATATGACTCCTTTCCATGATCTTCAGACTGCAGTGGATAGAGCATTGGATAAAATGGGAAAAGATGCCAGCGTTTACGTCATACCGATTGGCGGATCGACTTTGCCTATGGAGTGAGAAACCGGAAGCCGGTACAGGCTGCCTGACTTTAAGAAACTTCTCAGTTCGCAGTGATCAGAATCACGATTATTGCCGGTAAATTTTTTAGAAAAATAAAAGCTGTGAAATCACGAAGGTTTCACAGCTTTTGTTTTGAATCGTTTGGAAGTGAGAGCCCGGTTTCCCGCCGAAGGTGAACTGCTGAGAACCGATAACTGTTTCCCATAGTTTTCGAAGAATGAGTGAGAGAAAGTATTTCTTCTAAACCAGTCTCTTTCTCCAGACTCCCTTGTGCCAGCGCCAGAAGAAGACGAAGCCTCTGGTGCATTCATCAGCGGCCATGGCGATCCATATGCCTGCCAGGCCCCAGTAGAGATGGACGCCCAGCAGCCAGGCGCCAAAGGTGGCTACAGACCACATAAAGATGATTCCCACTGTTACGGGAGCTCTGACATCACCGGATGCATTGAGGGCCATAACCATGCACATATTGACAGCCCGTCCTATTTCCAGAAATATTTCTATGAAAAGAATGGTCTTGCCTAAAGCCAGTACTTCAGGGTCCGAAGTAAAAATGGAAAGGACGGAATCAGAATTGAGATAGAGGAGGGTGGCGATAGAGCCGGAAAGGACCATGGCCACGGAAATAGTGAATTTCACCCGTTTGTCTACTTCTTCATTATTTCCGGCTCCTTTGAAATAACCCACAAGAATCTGGGTCGCCATGGCCAGGGACTGGGAGTAGACATAGCTCATCATGGCAATGATGTAACAGTATACTTTTGCGGTGATGACTGCTACACCGAAAATGTTCACGAATTTCATAATTACCGTCTGGGATAACTGGTACGAGAATGTCTCTCCTCCGGAAGGAATACCAAGGTAGAGCAGCTTGTGAAAGGTATCTTCCGGAAAAGGTTTCAGGTAAGAGAGGGAAAGACGGGCCGGCGTATACCGGTGGAAAAGATAAATGATGAGGAAGAACCCGGCGAATTTGGAAATATTGGTAGAAATACAGACGCCTGTGACGCCGAGCGAGGGAATGGGTCCAAGGCCGTGGATGAGTACCATATTTCCACTGATATTCATGATATTCATCACCATAGAGCAGAGCATGGTAAGTTTCAGCTGGGCAAAGCCCCGGAGAAAGGAAATGAAAGCCATGTACATGGCCTGAATAAAGACGAAAAGCCCGATCCAGCGGATATACATGGAGGCATCGGACCAGATTTCTTCCGGGATACCCAGGATGTCCAGAAAGAAATCGTCGAAAATAAACAGGGCAAAACTTATCAGGAGACCCAGTGTCAGGTTTGTGGCAAGGGCCACCGTGCAGACTTCGCTGACTTTTTTCATGTCTCCTGCCCCGCGGTAGTGGGCGATAAGGATAGTGGAAGCCTGGGAGAGAACGGCCAGGGTGAGCACTACCAGGTTGAAGACTACATTGTCGTTTCCGACAGCAGCCACACTTTCTGATGAGTAATGACTCAGCATGAACTGGTCCACATTGGGGACCATCATCTGCAGGGCAGTTTCTATGAAAATGGGCAGGGACATGGAAAAGACAGTCCATCTGCTCCGGTATAAAGTATGGGGTCTCAAATGATTCTCCTTTGGAAGGAATATCCTGGTCTGCACTTATGAATGCAGATAAGTATCTACTTTTTATGGAACGGTTATATATGGTACCACTAAAGGTAATATCTTTCAATGGAAGAGTCTTTGCGAAAATATGAAAAGTTTCGTAAAAGGGGTTGCAAAATTTTTGTAAATAGGGCATAATAGAATGCGTCAGAAATATGGGCGATTAGCTCAGCTGGGAGAGCGTCTGCCTTACAAGCAGAATGTCAGCAGTTCGATCCTGTTATCGCCCACCACAAAAAATCAATCCGGTGAACCGGATTGATTTTTTTATGAAACGAATTATGATATCGGACCTTTTATGAATCAAATTTATCTAATGAGATTTTAATAAAAATATGGTTGCACAGGTTCTTCGGATTTGTTATTATTATTCACGTACTCACGTACAGATTCCTGAATAGCTCAGCCGGTAGAGCGCGTGACTGTTAATCACGATGTCGCAGGTTCGAACCCTGCTTCAGGAGCCAGTGGCCTGTTCGTCAAGCGGTTAAGACACCGCCCTTTCACGGCGGGTTCGGGGGTTCGAATCCCCCACAGGTCACCATGGGCGATTAGCTCAGCTGGGAGAGCGTCTGCCTTACAAGCAGAATGTCAGCAGTTCGATCCTGTTATCGCCCACCAGGATGGAGTCATACGGTTATTGCCGTGTGACTCTTTTTCGTTCCTGAGACACACAAAACTCGTTCCGGATTTTTCGGAACGGGTTTTGTTACTCATTATAGAGAGTTATTTCTTCACTTCTCCTCCTTCAACAACGAGGCTTTCCGGATCCACTGCACTGCCATATACGGGAGCCAGTGTTTCCTGGTAGTCTTTGTGGAAGAAGTTTTCTTTGCCCAGTTTTTTGATTTCATCGTTGATGTAGTTCAGGAGTTCTTTATTTCCTTTCTGAACGGCCGGAGCGATGGTATCGAGGTCGCCCAGGGATGGGATGCCTACTTTGAATCCCGGGTTCTGCATAGCCCATGCGAGGACTTCCGTATTATCGGTGGAGAAGGCATCTCCTCTCTTGTCGAGGAGGGCATTGTAGGTTTCAGTGTACTGATCGAATTTCAGGAGTTTCACTTCCGGATGTTTTTTGGTGAAATAGGTTTCAGCGGTGGTACCTTTGGCAACGATCAGGGTCTTGCCTTTGAGCTGTTCCACGGAGGTAATGTTGTCTTTTTCAGGAGATACCACGCCGAGGGCCACTTTCATATAGGGCAGGGCGAAGTCCACCTGTTCTGCTCTTTCTTTGGTTACCGTAAAGTTGGCAAGGACGATATCCACTTTGCCTGTTTTCGCGTATTCCACACGGTTGGCCGGTTCCAGGGATACGTATTCCGGCTTTACGCCCAAATCTTTAGCCAGGCGTTCTGCGAAGTATACGTCATAGCCCTGATACTTGCCTTCTTTATCCACATAGCCGAAAGGAGCTTTATCGGAAAATACGCCGATGATGAGTTTTCCGCTCTTTTTGATTTCATCGAGGGAACGGAAGTTGCCTTTCTGGGCAGAAGATGAGCCGGCTGCGGGCCTGGCTTCCTGATTTTTGCTGCCGCAGCCTGCGGTAAAGGCTAAAGTAAATACGGCAGTGACTGCCAGGATGGCATAAATAATTTTTTTCAGTAGTGACATGGGTTTACCTCTTTTCTTTAATCAGGCAGGCCTCATTTATTTCCTTTGAAGGAGAGGAGATGCCTTTGAAATATATTCCCGCTTCTGATTTTTGCTGCCTCAGGGGAGAGGGCAGGATTGCAACAGGGACAATCGGGATCGGACATCTATTTCTCACCTTCCTTCAAATCGTCAAAACGGAAGGAATCCAGGAATTTCCTGGTCCTTTCTTTCTTCGGATGATCAAATATTTCCTCCGGGGTTCCTTCTTCTTCGATGAAACCCTGGTCGAAAAACAGGATTCTGTCTGCCACTGCTTTGGCAAAGGCCATTTCGTGGGTGACGATGAGCATGGTCATCCCTTCTTTAGCCAGCTCTATGATGACGTCCAGTACTTCACGGACCATTTCCGGGTCCAGGGAAGCCGTGACTTCGTCGAACATAATGATTTCCGGTTTCATGATGAGGGCCCTGATCATGGCAATTCGCTGTTTCTGGCCGCCCGAGAGCTCTCTTGGCCAGGCTGTCTCTTTATCGGAAAGTCCTACCCGGGCCAGCATCTTTCTTGCCTCCCGGAGGACTTCTTCTTTTTTCCTGTGCTGCACCTGGATGGGGGCAAGGGTAATATTGTCAATGACATTCAGATGATTGAAAAGGTCATAGCTCTGGAAAACCATGCCGATTTTCTGGCAGATTTCACTTCTGGAAACTTTGCCGCCTGAAATGACCTTTCCATCCATGGAGACTGACCCTCCGCTCAGGGGCTCGAGTCCGTTGATACATCGGAGGAAGGTGGATTTCCCGCAGCCCGAGGGGCCGATGATGACGATGACTTCACTTTTGTGGACGTCCAGGGAAATATCTTTCAATATTTCGTGGGGACCGAAAGCTTTTTTCAGATGTTCGATATGAAGGAGAGATTCACTCATACTATTCATTCCATTTCTTTTCTAAATACTGAGCTGCTTTCGAGAGTGGATAGCAGGCGATGAAGTAAAGGAAGAAGATGGTCCCGTAAATCCACAGGGGCGCATCAGGGACTGTATACCGGTTGGCCTCGATAATCTGCTGGCCGATTTTCAGCATTTCCACCACTCCGATCATGACGATGAGGGAAGTGGTCTTGATGATACGGGTGAAAAGATTAATGGCAGGCGGGATGAGGCGTCTTAAGGACTGGGGGATGATGATAAAGCGGTACATCTGCCACCGGGAAAGGCCCAGAGCTTCCGCACTTTCATACTGGCTTTTCGGTATGGAAATCAGCGCACCTCTTACAAGGTCTCCCATTTCTGCCGCTCCCCAGAGGATGAAAACGGCCACAGCCACTTTAAATCCTGAAATATCAATGCCCAGCGCCTTTGTAACGCCGAAGTAGCCGATAAATAAAAGGACCAGCTGGGGCATGACCCGGATGAATTCCAGATAGATTCTGGAAATAATGCGGGCCGGCCAGTTTTTCATTGCCATAATGAGACCTGTAAAAAGGCCCAGTATGATGGAGCCTGCTACGGCAAGGAGGGAAACTTCCACCGTAATCCATAGGCCTCCCAGCAGGCGGATACCATTGGACCCATCAAAGAGCACTCGAATTCCCAAATCTTCCATAGCGAAGCTTCCTTTCCAGAATGCTGGCCCCAATGGAGATGGGGAGCAGGATAATGAGATAGGCGATGACAAGCATCCACAGGGTTTCATCGGTTTTGTAGTAGAGTCCGATCAGATCCTTGGCAATGTACATGAGGTCCGGCACAGCACAGACTGAGAAGACCGATGTTTCCTTGATGAGAAATAGCACGTTGGCGCAGAGCGGCGGGATGGATACAGTGAAAGTCTGGGGAATGATGATGAACCGCATGATTTGGACTTTCGTGAACCCCAGAGCTTCAGCTGATTCGGTCTGTGAGAAAGGAATCGATTCCAGACCGCTCCGGAAGGCTTCTGCCATGTAGGAAGTTCCCAGAAAAGCGAGGCCGATGGTGGCGCAGGCTTCTCCGGAAATATGAATGCCCAGTTTTGGAAGGCCGAAGTAGAGGAAAAAGAGCTGCACCAGAAGCGGCGTATTTCGCGAAAGCTCGATATAGGCGCCGCATATTTCTGTAAGAAACGGCACTTTGTGGTACCTTATGATGCTCATGGCCAGACCGAGCACCAGGGATATAAAAATTCCAGTGAGACCGATGTAAAGGGTAATTCCCGCCGCTTCCACAAAAAGGGGAGCGTATTCAATCATGTAATCAAAGTCCAAAATGTCCTCCGGAATAAAAAAATCCCGGAAGCGTGCGCTTCCGGGATGGAATCCTGTGGTGACCTTACAATGTCACATGAATTTCCTTAGAAAACCTCTTATGAGGCTTTGATTCAGAGGCACACGCAAATAAACTATGGCAGCAGCAGCAAGCCATAGGACAGCAGCAACAAATTGCGTATGCTTCAAAGCTCATAAATGGATCTCCTTTCATTTCCTTTAAGTTGACCTCATCATAGCATGATGATTTTGCACTGTCAAGACGGATTTTGTAATCCATTGTAAACGGAAAAAGAGAGATATGATTTGAAAGAATGAAACGCAAAGGAATTTATCGAAGATAATCATGATTGAAATTTGGACTATTGTTACCTGCAAACTGGCAGTAATGAAAGGAGACCGGGGTCCGGCGGTTTCAGCCCTGAAGACGTCCGGGAGACGGGGCGCTTGACAGGGAAATGTTAACGTGCTATATTATTTAAGCTTGATGCAATGAAGAAAGAGAGTAGGTACCCCGAAAAATCAGCGAGCCCGGAGGGTGAAAGCGGGCAGGGATTCTGAAGTGCATTTCCGAGCATGGAAGGCGGAAATAAGTATGTCTTCCCGGGACTTCCCGATACAGAAGAAGGTTTCAGAAGAAACCTGTGGAGGCATGGATGGCGACATCTGTGCAAATCCGGGTGGTAATCACGAGTCTCTCGTCCCGAAAGGACGGGAGTTTTTATTTTGGAAATAGAATCTCCCGGTGAATCTATTTCATTTCTTCAGGAGGTTTTCATGAAGGAAAATGGGGAAGTCCAGGCAGCTGCTAAAAAGGCGATGGACGCAAACAAAAAGAAAAAACAGGGACGCCAGTTTATTCTGTGGATACTGGCTTTGATTGTCGGTGCCGCTCTGGGGTGGCTCGGCATCAAACCGCTGAATGATTTATTTACTTTTATTGCTACCGTATTTACGCGTCTTTTCCAGTTTATCGCAGTTCCTACCATTGCGCTGGCCGTCATTACGACTCTGGCCCAGCTGGGGGCTAAAAAAGAAACGGGCCGCATTTTTGCTCATGCCGTGACTTACACACTTTTGACTACCATCTGTGCGGCAGCCATCGGCCTTGCCATGTATCTTTGGGTTGCTCCGGGAAATCTTCCGGCTGATATTGTGGGAGCCGGTGCATCCAATGTGCCGAAGAATCTGGGTCATCTCTCCTATTATGACCATATCCTTTCTGTCATCCCGAATAACCTGCTTCAGCCGTTCCTGTCAGGCAATGTCCTTGCCGTGATGCTCATTGCCGCATCCTTTGGCCTTGGCCTTGCTTTCATGCCGAAGACGGAAAACAGGGAAGTCCTCATGAAAGGCATCCTTGGCTTCCAGGAACTTCTTTTCACGCTCATTCGGGCATTGCTTTCTGTACTGCCTGTGGGGATTCTGGCTTTTTCTGCCCAGCTTTCCGCCCAGATTGAAGCAGGCGTCATTGTGGGAGCTCTGGGAAAATATACTCTGGTCATTATGGCCAGCAACTGCATTCAGTTCTTCATTGTGCTTCCGATTTTCCTCATCCTCCGCGGACTTAATCCACTGGATGTATTCCGCAAAATGTCTCCGGCCATTGCAGTAGCCCTTTTCACCAAGAGCTCTGCCGGCACTCTTCCGGTTACCCTGGCATCGGCGGAACATAATATGAAGGCCAATCCGTCCGTTTCCCGGTTTGTCCTTCCTATCTGCACAACAATTAATATGAATGGTTGTGCGGCTTTTATCCTCGTCACTTCTCTTTTCCTCATGCAGAATGCAGGATTTGAACTGTCCATGACTACCATGATTACCTGGCTTTTTGTGGCCGTCCTGGCGGCTGTAGGAAATGCCGGTGTCCCTATGGGCTGCTATTTCCTGACTCTCTCCCTCATGAGCGGCATCGGAGCGCCCATTGGTGTCATGGGGGTCATCCTTCCGATTTATACGATTATTGATATGATTGAAACTGCTGAAAATGTATGGTCCGACTCCTGTGTATGCGCCATGACGGATCATGACCTCAAGGGGAAAATCGATGACCCGAGAGTGCAGGGGAAAGCAGCATAAGAAATAGAGATAAGTGATAAGTGAAGGTGGCCCGCCTGATAATTGGAAAGGGGGCCATTTTTATATTATTGAGATAAATATGAAAACTGGCGGCTGATTCCTGACAACTGCAGTCAAAAAAGCACCGATTATGATGCAATCAGTGCTTTTTATATTTCCATAATTACAGTTCTACTGCTTTTCTAAGAGCCCTGAGGTTTTCTTCCGGCGCTTTCGGATTGACTACGCAGCCCGGACCGAGGATGAGGCCTTTACCGTCTACCTGCCCAATGGCATCTTTGACATGGGCGGTGATTTCCTCCGGTGTACCGTTCAGGATAATATCATCATACTGAAGGACTCCGTTTACAAAGTAGGGGGCGGACTTGATGCCTGCCAGAAGACATTTGCCGGTAAGAGCCCTGGCTTCTTTCAGGGTTGGCCAGGTATGGCGGTCATGCCAGTTGATGCAGTTTACAGGATATTCGGCAATTTCATTGAAATAAATATCACTGCCATGAATATGGGCGGGGTTGAACCAGGTCTTTTTCACGTAGGAATTGATGACCTGCAGGTCATAGAATTCGCCGAATTCTTCAAATTCTTTGAGATTCATTATACTTTTGCAGGCATTCTGGGTGGCAAAGAAGAATCCGTCTACCCCTGCTTCGATATTGTAATGAATGAAGTCAATGGTTGTGGCAGTGATGGCGGCCAGGGCATGATGGACAGCTTCCGGGAAATTGATCATATCTGTAAGGAGGCGGTCACCGGCCATTTTTTTCAGTGTGGAGAAGGGGCTGAAAATGGTCTGGATGATTGGAGTGCCCGGGGTCCTGCGCTTTGAGAGCTCCCTTGCAAATTCAATCTGTTTGCCGTAAGTGCCCATGATGGCCGGAATGGCTTTCAGTGTATCGTAATCTGCCGGAGCCTGAATGGCAAATCTCTTGACAATCGGTTCTTTATGCGGATCGCAGTAAATGGTAATCTGGTTGCCGAAGTCCTGGGTGCTGTACAGACCGAAGGGCATCATTTTGATATAATCGTAATCATATTTTTCTGTGAGTTCTACTTCTGCTTCAGCCAGGGAAATGGGATCCTGGTCGAATTCGGAAAGGTGCATCCATGCGGCTACCGGTACATGGTCTACGTCCTTGCCTTCGATGGCTGCTCTCACGCGTTCTTCTCTAGTCATATCGGTTCTCCTTTCGAAAATCAGTTTATTTGGTTTATTATAGCATAACTGTGTAAAGAGTACGGAATTTTTATTGGTGAAACTCTTATGTACTGTTGCTCAAAAAGCAGTCTGCCAAAAGTAGGTTTTTTCGCTTTAAAGCTGTTAAAAATTGAAAACGGAAAACCGGCCGCTGGCGGCTGGTCACTAAATTCACATCTTCAGTAGATATGGTTTTTCTGAAAAGGTATAATATTTCCAGTTGAAGGTGATTATGTAATGAATCTGTATAAAGGCCGCCTCTGGCTGGCGGCGCTTGCAGGATGGATATCCCTGCTTATGGGTTTCTGTGAATTTTATACATTTCGTATCGGCTGGCATCCTGCGTCTTCGCCCTGGAACCGGGAAGCGCTGCTTCATATTTCCGACGTGCCTTTTATCGCAGCATTGGGGTGCCTTACATTTCTGGTGATTTCCGTCCTTTTGAAAATCCTGGGACCGGTCCCTGTATTATCCGAAAAGCCCGGGCCTGACGGGAAGCCGACGGATGCGCCCTTTGCTTTTATCGCTGCCTTTTTACTCCTTTGCTGGATGCCTTTTTTTCTCGTCTTTTATCCGGGGACCGGCATGAATGATACCACTGATATTATGAGAGCCGGTATCTGGGCCACGGGACAGCATACTTTTATTTACTGCATGTATATTTATGGATTGACCCAGGCATCGGACTTCCTGTTCCATACGGCATCCTACGGACTGGCAGCAGCATCGCTGATCCAGATGATTCTCTTTGCCGCAGGTATTGCCTACTGCCTGTCCTGGCTCTACAGAAGGACAGGACGTATGTGGATTTCCATTGTCCTTTCTCTGTACTACGGAATGGTTCCGATGATTTGCAACATGTCCTTTTCCAATGTGAAGGATGTCCTTTTCTCCGTAGTAATTCTCCTCTGGGTGCCTCTTATTACATCCTTTGTCTCGGGCTATAAGGAAAATGCATGGCTGGGTAATAAACGCCTTTTTATCCTGGCGGGCCTTGGCATGATGCTTTTGAGAAATAATGGGATCTTTGTATTTCTTGTAATGCTTTTGATTCTGTTATTTCTAATGAAAAACATCCGCATCAATCTTCTTTTGACGTCAGTCATTATGATTGCTCTTGCCATTACGCCCGATGTGGCCATCAAACAAGTCTTGAATCTCCCCCAGCTTTTTCAGGAAAGGGTGGGGATTCCCCTTCAGCAGTTTTCAAGGGCCGTGGCGGTGGGAGCGCCTCTTACGCCGGAAGAGCAGGAGTACGCAATCCGTATGATGGTGCCCGGTATGATTGAGAAATGGTATGATCCGTTTACAGTGGATCTCATTAAATGGAACAGCAATTTCAATTTTCAGTTTTTCAACAGCCATCCCGATGATTTCTGGAAAAACTGGAAATCCCTGGGCAGAAGAAATAAAGATATTTACGCCGATGCCTGGCTCTATGCCACTTACGGATTCTGGGCTTTTCCTGCTCCTGATGAGATGACCCAGTCCCGCTTCACCTGGGCTTTTACGGAGGATGATTTAAAGAATGGCCTCTCCCCGGACCATAACAATGGCTATCAGACAGGCACTATTCATCCTTTCTTTGAGAAAGAAACACAGGAAAAACTGGGACAGTATCTCCGGAAACACAGCAGATACCCCGGCGCTGGAACCTGCCTGTGGCTGACACTCTCCATCGGCCTTCTTCTTTTTTACCGGAAACAGTATACCCGCTTTCTTGTCCTGCTGCCATCCTGTCTCCTCTGGGGGACGCTGATTCTTGCGGCGCCGGCAGCTTTCGTGTACAGGTATGTTTATTTCTTCCCGCTGTGTATTCCCTTCTTCGTCCTTCTTCCATTTCTCCCGAATGGGAAATATGGAGAGACGAAGTGGAAAGAGACAGTCATGATGGACCGGGAAGAAGTGGAAAAAGAACGGGATGCCCGGGAAATCTTTCACTCTGATGACGGATATACTCACTGGAAGGAGTAAGCTTTCGTCTTTTTAAATGACAGGCAGGAGGTGAATCCATGAAAATTTTTTCCCGTGAAAGGGTTTCCAAAGGCGCTCTGGCTTATACGCTTCCACTGGCATCGGCCATATGGTATACATTTCGTATCGAAGAGATGGGAAAAACGCTGGGCACTCCGGAAGGGCAGTTTCTCTATCTGTCCGATATTCCTGCCATTCTGGTCATCTGGATTTTTTCCGCAGGAGTTTTATCCTGCCTGCTTCACCGGATTCTTCCGGTGAGATTCCTTGCGGAGCCTGATGAAGACCGAAAATTTTTCCTTCCCTGTTTCTTTTTCATGGTACTCTGGAATTTTCCCTTCCTTTTAGCTTTTTATCCGGCGCCGGGCATGAATGATACGGTTTTCATGATGGATAATCCTCTATGGGGAGCCGTGCAGTTTCCCTGGCTTTATTCCGTCATTTACGGTTATGGCAGCCAGTGGGGAAAAGAGTTTTTCGGTTCAAGAGAGTCGGTTATTTTCATCCTGTCTTTATTGCAGCTTTTGGTGTATGATTATGGGCTTACAGGCATTGCCTTCCGGGTCCGGCGTAAATTCGGAAAAATCCCGGGGATTTTTCTCTGGGCTTATTTTGCTTTTTTCCCCATGATTGGGAATTATGGCATTGCTGCCGTGAGGGATGGACTTTTCTCTCTTGCCCTGCTGCTTTCCGTGATTCTCATTGCCGATGAAGAGGAATGGGGGAAAAAGCAGTATATCTTGCTGTCTTTGTCGTTTCTGGGGATGATGCTGCTCAGAAGCAATGGCATTTTTATATCCTTTTTCCTTTGCGGGGCAGTTATTTATCTATTGAAAAAATGGAAGAAACCTCTGCTTCTGTTCCTCCTTTGTGCCGCTGTTTCCATTGTCCCCGGGAGGGCCATTCTTTCTTATCATGACTGGGAACCTCATTTCCAGGAATCCATGGCTGTTCCCCTGCAGCAGCTGGGACGGGTGCTGGTGATGGACGGATACCGAAGCGAGGAAACGAAAGCATTGATGAATGAACTACTGGCGGAGGATCAATGGAAGGCAAATTATTATCCGGAAACTGTGGATTTCGTGAAATGGCATGACGATTTTCGCAGAAATTCACTGAATCGGGAAAAGAAGAGATTCCTTCTGTGCTGGCTGGATACGGGCCTTCATAACCCCCGTATCTATATGGAAGGATGGATGACGGAAACTTATTCCCTATGGAATGTAATTCCTGATGCACCGGATGTGCAGTCCCGTTTCGGCTGGGCTCTTTCTGACGAAAATACGAAGAATATGAAACCGGCGGATAATGACAATCTGGCGGTGGGTTCTTTCCCCATGGCCATGACATTAAAATCATTCCTTGTCAATCTGGAGTGGGAAGGGAGCCATTTCATGGGACCGGGGCTCTGTCAGTGGCTGACACTTCTTCTCTGCCTTTTATTTTATGGCAGGGGAAACCGGAAGGGAATCCTTGCAGCAGTGCCTCTCCTTGCCAATACACTGACGCTTCTGGTTTCAACGCCTGCATCTGCAGTTTTCCGGTATTCCTTTGCCTATGTGCTGGGACTTCCTGTTCTTCTGATTTATTTCCTTTATCAGGATAATTCTTCTTCGAGGTGACTATGGATCCTGTCAATAATGCTTCCCAGCAGGAAGCCATTCATACAAAAGGGCCGACACTGGTTATAGCCGGTCCGGGAACGGGTAAAACGTATACGATCATTCAGCGGGTGCTCCATCTCATCCGGGATGAAAAGGTAAAGCCGGAGGAAATCATGATCGTCACCTATACGGTGAAAGCATCCAGGGAGCTCATCACCAGGCTGACCAATGAACTTTCCTCGCAGGGCATAGAAGTCAATCTTCACGAAATGTACATCGGTACTTTTCACCATATCTGCCGCCGGCTTCTCAAGGAATTCCGTGAATATACGAGGCTCGAAAGGAATTATATCGAAACAGACCAGTTTGAACAGCAGTATCTGGTTTATGAAAATCTGGAAGATTTTGAAAAGATCGATCATTTCGAAGAAGTGATTCCCTCATCCTGGACGAATTATAAAGGAGAGGAAATCATCCGCTCCCCCTGGCGCCGCTGCCGGACTATCTGCGAATACGTGAACCGTCTTTCAGAAGAACTCATCAATCCCGTAGAACTGGCGCAGAGCAGTGACATCCGGGAACAGGTGCTGGGCCGGATGATGATGAAATATGACCGGCTGGCCAGGGCGAAGAATTTCCTTGATTTCACAAAACTGCAGACTGAGGCATACTATATCCTTTCAGAAAAAGAAAACGTCCTTCGCCGGGTGCGCGAAAGGGTCCGCTACATTCTGGTTGATGAATACCAGGATACCAATTACATCCAGGAAAAACTGGTGCAGCTGCTGGCGGGACTGGATGGGGAAATATTCGTAGTTGGTGATGATGATCAGAGCATTTACCGTTTCCGGGGGGCCACTGTCAAGAATATCCTTCTTTTCCGGCACCACTATGGGGATGCCTGCCGCGTGATCAGGCTGAATACGAATTACCGGTCCAATGAGGGGATTGTAACCTTCTGTATGAAATGGATGGCAAAGCCTGACTGGTTCTCATGGAAAAGGGACGGTACCATGTACCGGTACCTCAAAGGAAAGGTCCACTCGGCAGAAGGACCGGTGGATACTCCGTCAGTAGTCCGTATTACTGCTGAAAATAATGAACCTTTATTTGCCAGAAAAGTAGGAGATTTCATTCAGAAACTGAAAACTGACGGCTGTATTTCCGATTACAATCAGGTGGCTGTACTGTTTGACTCGGTAAAGGGCGATACGTCCACCCGTCTGCAGTATGCCCTGCAGAGGAGGGGTATCCCGGTCTATGCGCCCAGGTCCGGGCACTTCTTTGAAAGGAAGGAAGTGGCCTGGTTTTTCGGGTGCCTGCTCCTCCTTTTCCCTAAAGCCATAGATTACATGAAACGGACAAGGGTACTTGCTGAAACGGCAGGGATTGAGGAAAAATATTTAACCTTCCTTTCCATGACGAAAGTCATGCTGGAGGACAAAGCAAATAAGGACCTTGCCTCCTGGCTGGAAGAGAAGAAAAAGGAAATAGAAAAATCGAAAATCCTTCCTGAAGGTCTTCTCACATTATCCTATGGAATCCTCTGCCATAGACCTTTTACGGATGTACTTGATGCAGCCGTAGAGGGGGAATCACCTGAAGCGAGAAATCTTTCCACCATTACCAGGCTGATCAGCCGGTATGACTGCTTTATTGATGAAAATCACGGCCACGGCAGGGAGACCATGGAGGACATGATGCTCTTCTTTTCCAGGTATCTTCGTCTCTGGTTTGAAAACGGAGTCGGAGAATACGAGGATGAAGAAGCTTATGCGCCTTCCGGACAGGTATCCTTCCTTAATATCCACCAGTCGAAAGGGCTGGAATATCCTGTAGTCATCAGTGCCTCCCTTCATGAGACGCCCAGGCCGGAAAGCAGACTTATTTCTGACGTGGTGACTCATCTCACCGGCCGTTCCTCCTATGAACCCAAAAAAGATATTAAGGATTTTGATTTCCGAAGGAAATATTACACTGCTTTCTCCAGGGCGGAGACCCTTCTCGTCCTTGCCTGCAACAGGAAACCCGGGAAAGTACCGGCAGCAGAATTTCTGAAACCTCTTTTAAGCCTTCCCGAATGGGACGATCCCGCCGTAGATTTCAGAAAACTTCATTTCCAGCCGGTAGAAAGGACGCACTTTAAGCCGCGGTTCGCATTTACATCCCAGGTGGCTCTTTATGAGGACTGCCCAAGGAAATATAAATTAATGAAAATTTACCGGTTTGCTCCGGTCCCGGGGAAAGGCCTTCTGTATGGTACCCTTGTCCATGAGACAATTGAAGATATTCACCGGACTGTACTTCGTAAAGATACTGCGGCCCTGACTCCGGCGAATATTTACGCATGGATGATGGCTGATTACCAGGCCCTTGCAAAGACTGAAAACACCTGGCTTCCCAAAGCCGAGCTTGACAGAGCCTTTCAGGAAATACTCGGTTACGTTTCTTTCCGGGAAGGGGACTGGTCCATGATCAGGGAAGCGGAATTCCCGCTGGAACTGGTGAAAGATGATTATATCATGGACGGTACAATCGACCTTCTGCAGGAGCAGGACGGATCTGTTGACATCATCGATTTCAAGACCGGATCTAAACCTGCTGCAGGAAGCCATCTTCTGAAACGCTATACCAGCCAGCTCCAGATTTATGCTTATCTGGTGGAGCAGAAGATGAAAAGACCTGTGGGAAATCTTTTCCTCTATTTCACGGGAGAAGAAGAATATCCCCTTCTTACAGTGCCCGGTGACGACTTTGAAGTGGAAAAGCGCATGAAAGCTTTTGATGAGACTGCAAAGCGGATCCTTTCGGAAGACTTCAACCATAAAGCACAGAGGCCGGGAAAAGAACTGCCGGATACCTGCAGGCACTGTGAATGGAAGAAATATTGCTGGAGACATGAATAAAAATATACCAATAATTGATTTAAAATATATCCGGAGTACATTATTTTGTCATTTCCTATTGACAATGTAATTACTTATGTTTATTATTTAAAGTAAGTTAAAGTTGCAAAGAGGCATCGGGTCATCGATGCCTCTTTGTGTTAGTTGGACAGCGAAGGCCGCAGGAAATCCTGCGGCCTTTCCTGTCTGAAGGGGGGAATTTCATGAAGACAGTAGATTTGAACAGTGATCTGGGGGAAAGCTTTGGCGCCTACACGATTGGCTGTGACAGTGAAGTGCTGAAATTTATTTCTTCAGCCAATATTGCCTGCGGGTTTCATGCAGGCGACCCGAAGGTAATGCTGAAGACGATAAAAACGGCTCTTGCCTGCGGCACAGCGCTTGGCGCTCATCCGGGACTTCCAGATCTGGTTGGTTTTGGACGCAGAAAGATGGCCATTACACCGGAAGAAGCCTACACCATGGTGGTTTACCAGGTGGGTGCACTCATGGCCATGGCAAAGACACAGGGGGCAAAATTGCAGCATGTGAAACCGCACGGAGCGCTTTACAATATGGCAGCCAAAGATCCGGCTCTTTCTGAAGCCATTGCCAGTGCCGTACACGATGTAGATCCCACGCTTGTTCTTTATGGACTGGCGGGCAGTGAAATCATCAAAGCCGGCGAAAAGGCGGGCATCCCCACGGCCAGCGAAGTTTTTGCAGACAGGACCTACCAGCCTGACGGCAGTCTCACACCGAGGAGCCGGCCGGGAGCGGTCATTACGGATGAAGAAAAATCCCTGGCCCAGGTGCTTTCGATGGTGAAAGATGGAAAAGTCACCTGTGCCGATGGGACAGTAATTGATGTAAAAGCAGAAACCATCTGCGTTCACGGCGATGGAGTGAAGGCATTGGCTTTCACACAGAAGATTCGGGAAACTCTGGAAGCCGAGGGTATAGGCATAAAGAATTTCCTGCACTAGTATTTCTGATATCCCTAAGTAAAAGAAATCGGGGGAGGGGAAAATTATGAATGACGAAAAAAGAAAAGCACAGTGGAAGGTCCTGCTGGGGGCAGCCTTCCTGATGGCTACATCCTCAATCGGTCCGGGGTTCCTGACACAGACCACCGTATTTACCCAGAAGCTGGGAGCAAGTTTCGGGTTTGTCATTCTGCTCACAATTATTCTGGATATCATTGCACAGATGAATGTATGGCGGATTATCGGTATTTCCGGCAAGCGGGGCCAGGATATCGCAAATGCCGTACTTCCGGGACTTGGTTATTTCGTGGCACTCCTCATTGTAGCCGGTGGTCTGGCGTTCAATATCGGTAATGTTGCCGGAGCAGGCCTTGGCTTAAACGTTCTCTTTGGTGTTGATGTGAAAATAGGGGCTGTCATATCGGCAGTTATTGCAGTCATCGTCTTTTCTGTTAAAGAAGCAGGAAAGGCCATGGATAAACTGACTACCTGTGCAGGGGCTGTGATGATTCTCCTGACTCTTTATGTAGCCATCACTTCCCAACCTCCGGTGGGCGAAGCCATTGTCAGAAGCGTCAGCCCGGAAACCATTGATTTCATGGCGATCATAACCATCGTAGGCGGTACCGTAGGCGGATATATCACATTTTCCGGTGGTCACAGACTCATTGATGCAGGCATTACCGGCGAAGAAAATATCGGCCAGATTACAAAAAGTTCTGTCACCGGTATCCTTGTCACCGGTGTTATGCGTGTCCTCCTTTTCCTGGCAGCCCTGGGCGTAGTAGCTGCAGGTCTTACTCTCGATGCAAAGAACCCTCCGGCTTCTGTATTCCAGCTGGCCGCAGGCATCGTGGGTTATAAACTTTTTGGTATCGTTCTTTGGGCAGCCGGCATCACTTCCGTCATCGGCGCAGCTTATACTTCCGTTTCTTTCCTGCGTTCCTTCAGCAAAACCATTGATGTGAACTATCAGAAAGTCATTATCGCTTTCATCGTATTCTCCACACTGGTCTTTGCAGTCATTGGCCGTCCGGTAGCAGTCCTTGTCATCGTAGGTACTCTCAATGGTCTGATCCTTCCGATTACCCTGGGCGTCATCCTGCTGGCTGCTCACAATAAGAAAGTTGTCGGTGATTACCACCATCCGATCTGGATGACTGCTCTTGGCGCAGTGGTTGTCATTATGACTGCTTACATGGGTATTATGACTGTTATTAATAACCTGCCGAAAATCATCGCTGCCCTGTAAGGCAATTTGCGAAAGTTGAGGCTTTTATGGAATATACATTACAGAATGTAGGCGAAGCTGCGGTACTTGTGGTCTTTGGAAATACGATCAGTGCGGATATCCAGAGAAAAATACAGGCACTGCAGGAATACACGGAAGCCCATCCTTTTACAGGCTTTATGGAATGTGTGGCTTCCTACACGGGACTCACGGTATACTATGATCCCTGGCTTGTTTTCAATGAAAATCGCGAAAAACGGCCCGGAGAAACGGTACGTGAACTGGTGGAGTCCTATATCAAAGCAGCTGATTTTAATTCTTTCCATGAACCAAGACATATAGAAATACCCGTCTGCTATGGCGGAATTTATGGTCCTGATCTTTCTTTCGTCGCTGAATACCACCACATGTCTGAGGAAGAAGTGGTGGAAATTCACTCAGGCACGGAATATCTGGTATACATGATTGGTTTTTGTCCCGGTTTCCCCTACATGGGCGGTATGGATAAACGAATTGCCACACCGAGACGTGCCAGTCCAAGACTCTTAATACCTGCAGGAAGCATAGGGATTGCCGGTGAACAGACCGGCGGCTATCCTATTGCCACCCCGGGAGGCTGGCAGCTGATCGGACGGACACCGGTGGATATGTTCCGGCCGGGAAATGCGGATGAGCCGACTCTTCTGAAAGCAGGAGACCGGGTGAAATTTAAACCGATCACTGAAGAGCAGTATAAAGAAATACGGGGTGATCAGCCATGATGCATGCAATGAGCCATAGCCTGGTTACCACCATTCAGGATCTGGGCCGTATAGGCTATCAGAAATTCGGGGTTAATGTATCAGGGGCTATGGATCCCTGGGCTCTCCGGGCAGCCAACCTTCTGGTGGGAAATCCGGAAAATACGGGTGCCGTGGAAATCACGGTGATTGGTCCGGATGTGACTTTTGAAGAAGATACGCTTCTTGCCATTACGGGGGCGAATTTATCTCCTACGGTCAACGGGGTGCCCGTGCCCATGTACCGGCCGGTCGCACTGAAAGCAGGTACAGTTCTTTCCTTTGGACGTCCTCAGCTTGGAGTCCGTGCGTATCTTGCCATTTCCGGAGGATTTGATGTACCGAAGGTCATGGGAAGCCAGAGTACCTATCCGAGAGCAGGTATCGGAGGCTTTGA
This sequence comes from uncultured Dialister sp., assembly GCA_900314595.1. Classification (GTDB taxonomy): domain Bacteria; phylum Bacillota; class Negativicutes; order Veillonellales; family Dialisteraceae; genus Dialister. The sequence continues at coordinate 20,205 of OMVW01000006.1, forward strand.
AGGCCGTCCGATTCGTTCCGGTGATACGGTGCCTACGGGGAAACCGACGGAACTGGGAGAAAAACTTCTAAAGAAACTGCTGACAAAAGACAAGCCGGTGGCCTGGACTGACTGGTTTGCGGGCCGTCTCTATATGTATGAAAGCGCATTGAAGGAACCCATCCGCTATACGGAAGGTCTCCAGTACCAGCTTTTTACGGAACGGAGTAAACAGCTTCTTGACGAAGGTCATTTCATTGTGACCACCAATTCGGACAGAATCGGTTATCGTCTTCAGGGACCGAAACTGGGTCTGACGGAACAGGTGGAAATGATTTCTGAAATGTGTGCCCTGGGAACGATCCAGGTACCGCCGGAAGGGTATCCCATCGTTCTTATGGCGGATCACCAGAGCTGTGCGGGCTATCCGGAAATCGGACAGGTTGCGTTGGTGGATATAGGCAAAGTGGCCCAGAAAGGGCCGAAGGATATGATTTCCTTCAAAAAAATCAGTCGTGAAGAAGCGGAAGATGAATATATTTTCATGGAACAGAAAATGAGGGAAATCAGAGAAGCCATTTCCTTCCTGGCTTCCAGGAGGTAAGTTATATGGAAAAAGAAAATCTGGAATCATTAAAAGAAATAGTGGCTCTCTTTGAGTCATCCCAGTTGAATCGTCTGAAAGTCTCCTGTGACGGACTGAAAGTGGAACTGGAAAAGGGAGGTGCTTTTACAGCTGCCCCGATGCCAGCCATTGAAACTCCTTCTCCGGAGAAAGAAGAACCGGAATCAGAAGGAGCACTCATCACGGTAACGGCTCCGCTGGTCGGGATTTACTACAGCGCTCCATCGCCGGATGATGATCCATTCGTGGCTGTAGGAGACAAGATTTCTGAAAATTCCACCCTCTGTCTCATCGAGTCCATGAAAGTATTCACGGAAATTCCGTCCAGCGTATCCGGCGTGGTGGAGGAAATCCTTGTACATAACGGCGATTTTGTGGAATACGATCAGCCGCTCTTCAAGATCAGGACGCTGAAGTAATATGGGTAAAATCAATCGGATCCTCATAGCCAACCGGGGAGAAATCGCCCTGCGTATTATCCGTGCCTGCCGGAAAACGGATAAAGTATCAATTCTTGTTTACTCGTCGGCTGACAGCAATACGAAACCGGTGGCGGAAGCAGATGAAGCTGTCTGTATCGGTCCGGCGCCGGCTGATCAGAGCTATCTGTCCATTCCAGCCCTTCTTACGGCAGCCCGGCTCACCAATGCCGATGGTATCCATCCGGGCTATGGCTTCCTTTCGGAAAATGCGGAGTTTGCCCATCTCTGTGAAGAACGGGGACTCATCTTCATCGGGCCTTCCTCGAAAGCCATTTCACAGATGGGGGATAAGGCATCGGCGAGAAGCCTCATGAAGAAGGCGGGGGTTCCTGTCATTCCGGGAAGCGACGGAGTTGTCAATTCCTATGAAGAAGCTTTGGCTGTAGCTGAGAAGATCGGGTATCCGGTCCTCATCAAAGCAACTGCCGGGGGCGGAGGGAAAGGCATGCGCCTGGCGGAGAACAGGGAAGAACTGGAAAAGGAGATCAAGGAAGCCCGCCAGGAGGCAGGTAAAGCTTTCGGCAATGATGCCATTTATCTCGAACGGTTCTTCACGAAAGTCCATCATGTGGAAATACAGATTATGGCAGATCACTTTGGAAATGTCATAGCCCTGGGTGAACGGGACTGCTCCTCCCAGAGAAGACACCAGAAACTCATTGAAGAATCGCCTTCTCCCCTTATGACGCCCTATCTTCGGAAATCCATGTGTGAAGCTGCAAAGAAAGCTGCGCTTGCCTGTCATTATTCCGGAGCCGGAACCATTGAATTCATCGTGACTCCGGAGAAGAATTTCTATTTCATGGAAATGAATACCCGGATACAGGTAGAACACGGAGTGACTGAAGAGGCTATAGGAACGAAACTGGTAGAAACCATGATTTCCATTGCCGATGGAAAAGAACTTCCCTGGGAGGAAGATCTCACTCCTGAAGGCTGGACCATGGAGTGCCGTATCAATGCGGAAGATCCGCTGCATCATTTTGCGCCCTCTCCGGGACGTCTCATCGATTACCGCCCGCCCTACGGGGAAGGTATCCGGGTGGACTCTGCCATGCGTAAAGGGGCGGAAATCCCGCCTTACTATGATTCCATGATTGCCAAGCTCATCGTTCATGGAAAAGACAGGGAAGATGCAAGAAATAAAATGCTCTCTGCCCTGGACAATTTTAAAATTACCGGCGTGAAAACGACTATTCCTCTTCACAGGGCCATTCTTTCCTCGGAAGCATTTATCAAAGGAGAAGTGGATACCATGTATGTGGAGCATCATCTGGAAGAACTGCTGAAAAAGGCGGAAAGTTATTGAAATAAAAAAATCCGTGGACCATTGGTTCACGGATTTTTTGCTGCGTATTAGCGGCAAGTGAAGCCGGCGCAAGAAAGTAAAAAGGCACGCTGATTTTTAGAAGACCGGGAGCTGAGGGCCGGCTGTTTCATCCCGCATAAAGGAAATAGACCGGAAAGAGGATACAGACGAAAAACAGGGTAGTCACCAGGAAGGCAGCGATTGTGATATTGACGTTCAGTTTGAAAAGCCTTGCCGTAATGACCGCATTGATTGCAGAAGGGGTGGCCGAGGAAATAAGGATAGCTCCCAGGAGGATGGAATCATTCGTGTAGAGCCGGGCTATACCGGTAATGATGGCAGGAACAATGAGGAATTTCAATGGGATCAGGACACAGGACTTTTTAAGGTACCGGGAGGCTCCGTGAAAATCGATGAGACAGCCTACGGGCATGAGAGAGACCCAGGCGAGGATATGGACCAGGTAGTGGAAAAACCAGCCCACTGCGGCAGGCCGGTCTATTTCAAAAAACTGAAAGCCAAGACCGAGGATCATGCCAAGAACGGAAATCTGATTCCTGGTGAGAAACATCTGCCGGAAATTGAAAGACCACTGCATGTCGGACGCATTGGATGCATATTTCCCATAATAATACTGGGCCAGAGGGAAAGCACAGGCTACCATAAGCACATTCTGGGGCATGGCAAAGAGCTGGACATAGGCAAATCCTTCTTCTCCATAAATAATGTAAGCACAGATACCTCCGATGGTCCCAATGTTGGCAAGCATGGTCGAAATGACGAGGGCTCCTTTATCCCGCTCATCGGAAAATATAGAGGAGAAAAAATGAGAAGCCATCAGGCAGGAAATGAAGCACATGAAAACGGAGAGGAGAGGAACCACGATGAGGGCTCCGCTGATGGGAAGGACCCAGAAACTCATGATATTCAGTACCGTCATCATCACAAGTACATTAAAACGGATGAGCCGGTCGCAGAATACATCATTGATGATTCCGGCCCGTTTGAGCAGGTATCCCAGAGCCAGTGGCCCCAGAATGTCGATGATGATCAGAACCCCCATGGTTTCACCTCCCTTTCCTGAATTTAACATTAATGATACGGCTTTTAAAATTTGAGCGCAAGAAGGGCTTTCATTTTTTGTTCCTATTATATATAATACATATATTCTATCTCCATCCGGGATCTTCCAGCCTCCGGATGGAGGGCCTTTTTTACCGGTAAAAACAGGGGAAAATCAAGGCCCGGTATAATAAAATTTCTTTTAAAAATTATAAAAAATTCTGTTGACATGACCCTTTCAAAAGGGTATAATACTCCTTGTGAGATTTGTCCGGAAACCACTAGCCCCGGAGGAAGGACAGACTTGCGGCTCTGTTTTTTATTCAGGAGGAATCATTCATAATGAAAACGACATTTATGGCCAATGCGGGAAACATTACCCGTAAATGGTATATCGTAGATGCTGCAGGACTGACCGTAGGCCGCCTCGCTGCCAACGTTGCCAAAGTTCTGTCCGGCAAAAATAAACCAACTTATACACCTCATGTGGATACCGGCGACAATGTAGTTGTAATCAACGCAGACAAAGTCGTATTCACCGGCAAGAAAGAACTGAAGAAAGTTTACTTCCACTACACCGGTTACATCGGTGGTGACAGATACCAGAAAGCTGGCGACGCTCTCCGCGAAAAACCGGTCTGGGTTGTAGAACACGCAATCCGCGGCATGCTTCCGAAGAACAAGCTTGGCGCTCAGATGTATCGTAAGCTTCATGTTTATGCAGGCGCAGAACATCCGCATGCAGCTCAGAAACCTGAAGAATTAAAGTTTGATATCCGTTAACCGGAAGGGAAGGAAATAAGAAATGGCAGAAGCTACATACTACGGCACCGGCCGCAGAAAGACATCCGTTGCCAGAGTCCGTCTGGTACCGGGACAGGGTAACATCACTATCAATGGCCGTGAACTGAAGGATTACTTCGATCTGGCTACTCTCGAACTGATTATTAAACAGCCGCTGGAACTGACTGGCACTACTTCCGCATATGACGTGATCGCTAACGTTAAAGGCGGCGGCCGTACAGGTCAGGCAGGTGCCATCCGTCATGGCATCTCCCGTGCACTGCTTGACGTTGATGCAGACTACAGAAAAGTTCTCAAGAGCGCAGGTCTCCTGACCCGTGATCCGAGAATGAAAGAACGTAAGAAATACGGTCTCAAAAAAGCAAGAAAAGCAAGCCAGTTCTCCAAACGTTAATCATTGGAATACAGACTTCAAAAGGACATCCGATTGGGTGTCCTTTTTTACTGGATAAAATAGAGGCATTCGTGCTGATCGTGATTCGTGAATCGTGGTTCGTGATTCGTGGAGGTGGTGCCCCTGGCAGGATACCCGGTTTGTTATCCCTTTCATTTCTGCCGCTTCGCAATGTAGCCATAAATGGTATTCATGTCGTATAATAAAAAGGAAATATAATTCCAGGAGGTATAATATGGTACCGGTTATGTCTGCAGAAGATATACATGATGCTACAGAGACGTTTGCCCGATATGGTGTGCCTGCTGACCGCATATTTAATGAGGTCATGCGTGCGAGGTATCTGGACTACGTTCTTTTTTTAAATCCTGAAAATGTACAGTATGGCATTTCCATCGATGATCTGTATGAAAATATGAAGAAAACCTCAGACCGCCTCGGCATGTATGAAGGCGATGAGGATACGTATGTCAAAGCCTATACGCTGGCTCTCCGGGTGGATCCCATGGTCTTTGCGCCGGACATTCCGGAAGGAAATGAAAAGCTTCAGCTCCTTCTGGCAGAAGCGGTGGAAAAGGCAAAGAAGGCGGAAAGTACGGTGCTTTTCAGCGGAGTTGAAGGGTACATGATCTACCTGGCCCATATTGCGGACCAGCTGCCGGATAAGCGTCTTGCCTTTGCCGTAAAAGATGAAATATGGAAGAAACGGCTCCAGCTTGTATTTCCCAGATGCCGCCTCATGCTGACTCGTGAACTTTCAGAAGATACCCAGAAATATGACTATATTTTCAATCTGGAAACGGAAAAGCTGGAAAATACAAAAGAAGAGCTGAACCTTCTTTCCGCAAAAGGATTACTGGATACGCTTATTCCTGTTGAGGATATGAAGGATGATACTCCGACCGTAAAAGACTTCATGGCAGATTCGGGAAAACTTTCGGGCTTCTATAATCTCGAGGCCGGGGGTAAAGAATATGATTTCCTCCGCTTTATCCCTCAGTCAGAAAAAGTCTCCTTCGGGGAAGCTGATTTCTCAGAAGGTACTTTCAAGACTGATGAGAAACTTTCTCTTCCCTATGAATCTTTTAAAGAGGCAGGGGAATGGAATTATGACGTCTATGCTTTCAATGGCTCTCCTGCCATTCAGGCCATTCTGTCAGCCAATGTGCTTCAGATGGAGCATACGGTGGAAGATGAATTTGCACCGGTCGGAGCAAAGCCTCTTACAGCCGGAACCTATGCCCTGCTGCAGGCGGAAAATATGGAAGATTACGGCATCGACCTTTCCGGGGTAATAGAAGGTACCCTGGATGAGGGAGATGAAGCAGTACTTCTTGAAGGGGGAGATCTGGCTCTTACCCTTTACCGTGGAAAATTTATTATGGCGGTGGTACCTGAAGGATTGCAGCTTCTCGCAGGCGATGGGATTTATGGATTCCGCAGCCGCCATGCGTATACGGCCAATTTCCTGAAACTTTATCTTGACGGACCGGTAGGCCATCTTTTCCTGGAAAATATGAAAGCAGGAAAAGGGTATAATGTGACGCAGTCAAGGATCCTTCGGACGCCCCTTCCTTCCGTGGACAAAGAAATCATTGATAAAGCAGATATTCTCTGCAGAAATACGATTTCCGCCCTGGCAGCGGCAGAAAAGAAATGGAAAGACGCCAAACGTCTTTCTGTGGGACTTATGATGGGAAATAAATTCTGAGGAGGCTTCTATGAAACTGGTTCTTGCGACTCACAATAAAGGGAAAATCAGAGAATTTCAGAAAGCTTTTGCCGGAATCGGCTGGGAGGCTGTGCCGGTAGCGGATGTGTCCGACGCGCCGGATCCGGAGGAGACAGGGACTACTTTTGAAGAAAATGCACTGCAGAAGGCTCATTATTATGCAAAAGCCACAGGCCTTCCCGTGCTTTCTGATGATTCCGGAATCGTGGCGGATATCCTTGGCGATAAACCGGGCATTTATTCCGCCCGTTATGCCGGTCATCATGGAGATGACGAAGCAAATAATCAGAAACTGATTAAGGACCTTGCTCCTTATTCCGGGGAAGACAGGAAAGGTCATTATGTATGCGTGGTGGCTCTCGTGTGGCCGGACGGGAAGGAACTGACGGCCGAAGGCAGCTGCTATGGCATAATCCGCGATTTTTATCAGGGAACCGGCGGATTCGGTTATGACCCGCTCTTTTATCTTCCTGAATATGGCAAGACCATGGCAGAACTTCCCATGGAGGAAAAGAATAAAATCAGCCACCGCGGCCGGGCACTCCGCAGGCTTCTCGCAAAACTGGCCGATGAGCCGAAGAACTGATATTTCTAAAAACATATAGAGATTACACTTATTTATATATAAAAGGTATACATGTTGTAAAAGTATTTTCAAAACAGGTAACCTTATGGTATAATTGGAATGTTCCATTCCAGAACTGAAAAGGGGTGGCACTCTACTGATGAAAAAAAGCAAGTTAAAACTTTTTGGTTTCAACAATCTGACAAAAACCTTAAGCTTCAATATGTACGACATCTGTTATGCCAGCACAGAAGAAGAGAGGAATAAATACATCGCCTACATCGATGATGAGTACAGTGCCCCGCGGCTGACAGAGGTCCTGAAGGAAGTGGCCTCCATGATCGGCGCACAGATCCTCAATATTGCGCAGCAGGACTATGACCCTCAGGGGGCCAGCGTGACCATGCTGATTGCGGAGGAGGAAGTGGAAAAGACAGGACCGGAGAAGCAGGATGTGGTGGCTCACCTGGACAAGAGCCATATCACAGTCCATACCTATCCGGAAATGCATCCCCAGGACGGCATCTGCACATTCCGTGCGGATATCGACGTATCTACCTGCGGCAAGATTTCGCCGCTTAAAGCGCTGAATTTCCTGCTCCGTTCCTTTGATGCGGATATCGTCATCACGGATTACCGGGTGCGGGGATTTACGAGGGATGTGAACGGAAAAAAGATTTTCATCGATCACCGCATCAATTCCATCCAGAATTATATGGCGCCGGACCTTCGTCACAAGTATGACATGATTGACGTGAATGTGTACCAGGAAAATATTTTCCACACCAAAATGATCCTTCATGATTTCCGGCTGGATAATTACCTGTTTGATGTAAAGGAAAAGGATCTGGACCGGAAACAGGTCAAACAGATCCGCCGCCTTTTGAAGCAGGAAATGTATGAAATTTTCAACGGCAGAAATATGCCGGCTATCAGAGATTGAGTCATCCATATTATTTTAAGGAGGAAAAAAATGGATACAGCAAAACTCAAGGAAGAAGCCATTGCGCTCAGAAAAGAAAAGCACCAGATGATTACTACGGCTCTCAATGCCCCCATGAACGACGGCCATGATCTGGCAGTTGTTTATACCCCGGGTGTTGCCGCTCCGTGCCTCGAAATCAAGAAAGATGAAGATCTTTCTCTGGAAATGACCTGGAGAGGCAATGTCGTAGCGGTTATTTCCGATGGAACCCGCGTCCTTGGCCTCGGTGATATCGGACCGGCTGCTTCCATTCCGGTTATGGAAGGCAAATCCGCTCTGTATAAGAGATTCGGAAATATTGACGCTATTCCGATTGTAATCAACACTAAAGATAAGGATGAATTTATTCATACCGTACAGCTTCTGGAAAAATCTTTCGCCGGCATCAACCTGGAAGACCTCTCTTCCCCCAAATGCTACGATATCGAAGATGAACTGAAGAGATCCATGAATATTCCGGTATTTCATGATGACCAGCATGGTACCGCCATTGCAGCCCTGGCAGCACTCCTTGGTGCCCTCAAAGTCACCGGCAAGAAGATTGATGAAATCAAAGTTGTCATGAATGGCGCAGGCGCAGCAGGCAGCGCTATTGCCCGTCTCCTTCTGGAAGATGGCGTAAAACCGGAAAATATGACCATCCTCAATTCCAAAGGCATCCTCTATGATAATGGCAAGCGTGACCGTATCCAGCTGGAACTGATTAAGAAATGCAATCCGGAAAACAGACAGGGAACCTTTGCTGATGCAGTCAAAGGCGCTGATGTCCTCATCGGCTGTTCCGCTGCCGGCGCATTCAACAATGATGCTATCAGAACCATGGCTGACCACAGCATCGTATTTGCCATGGCAAACCCGGTGCCTGAAATCATGTATGAAGAAGCAATGGAAAAAGGCGTTTACATTTATGGCTCCGGCAGAAGCGATATGCCGAACCAGGTTAACAACTCCTCCGTATTCCCGGGGCTCTTCCGTGGTGCTCTGGATGTAAGAGCTCGCCAGATCAATGAAGAGATGAAACTGGCTGCCGCTCATGCGCTGGCTGATCTTGCAGCTACTTGCGAATATATGGATGCCAACCATGTAGTCGTTGACGTATTTGATGAAAGAGTACCGTTTGTCGTAGCCAAAGCTGTAGCAAAAGCAGCTATCGCTTCCGGCGTGGCAAGAGCAAAAGAACTTCCGGAAAAATATAGAGACTGATTTCTGAATAAAAATAAAAAAGCCGTGAGACAGGAATTCCTGCTTACGGCTTTTTATTTTACCTTTTCAGGAAATTTAAGGAGTTCTTCCGGCTTAAACTATTGGTTTGACGATGCAGTTTATGGGGCCATTGCCCAAGGGGGCGATGAAGTATATAATAGATTTCATAAAGAATGGAAAAGTGTTCGTTGGAAAGGACTGCCTCATGGGTTTTATGAATCGTATTTCTTCTTATCTTCATAAAGACGGTATGTATATGCCGGAAGAAGAAAAGGCCGGAAAAATAGATAAAGGAGCCCTTGCGATTCTCCGCGCTCTTGTAGAGGACGGAAAAGAAGCTTATGTGGTGGGCGGCTGCGTGCGTGACCTTTTCATGGGGAGGACTCCCAATGACTGGGATATTACCACTTCTGCCAGACCGGAAGAAACCATGGCTGTGGCAGAGAATTGCGGCTGGAAAGCGGTGGATGGGGGCGGCCGCCGGTTTGGTACGGTCATTATCGTGCTGGACGGGAGAAATTATGAGGTGACTACTTTCCGAAAGGAATTTTATGGCGCTGATTCCCATCGGCCGGAGAGTGTTTCTTTTGCAGAAACGTTAAAGGAAGATGTTTCCCGCCGGGACTTTACAGTGAATGCCATGGCCCTTGACAGTCATGGCATGCTTTATGATTTCTTTGGCGGATTAAAAGATCTGGGAAATAAAAAGCTTCGTACCGTAGGCGATTCCTCACAGCGGTTCCGGGAGGATGCGCTGCGCCTGTTCCGTGCCTGCCGCTTTCTGGGACAGCTCGACTTCATGGCAGATAAATCCCTCGTGGATGGTATGAAAGAAGCTTATCCGCGGGTGTCGGGACTTTCTCTGGAGCGGGTGAGAGATGAAATAGATAAACTCATCGTTTCTCCTCATGCGGCCCGGGGCTTTGATCTCATGGTGCGCATGGGACTCAATGAAACTTCCTGCCGTTTGAAAGTGAATGGAGAATATAAGGAAATCCCCATCCTTCCGGAATTATCCCATCTGGTAGGTCTGCCGCAGCAGAAGGAATTTCATAAGTTTGACGGCTGGTATCATACGCTGGCCGTGCTGGAAGCATCAAAACCGGTACTTCTCAACCGCTGGGCGGCGCTCCTTCATGATGTGGGAAAAGGGATGCCCGGCGTGCGGGCCATCCGCAAAGGCAGGTATACCGATTATGGGCATGATACAAAAGGCGCCGAAATGGCGAGAGATATCCTTATCCGCTGGCAGAGGCCTGCCCGTTTTACGAATCATGTGGTATGGCTCGTGGAAAATCATATGAAATTTCATTATTTTGCCAATTTTGAAGAAGCCAATGCGGTGAAATGGGTTCACACCCTGGCGAGGGAAAAAGCATTTCCCTCATCCCGGGAGCTCTCGGAAGCTTTTGAAGAGATGACGGATCTGGGCAACGCGGATATTATAGGCTGCGGCCGTCCCCTTTCAGCGACGGAAGGTCATACGGCTTTCGGCAGGTATATGCAGGATCTGGCGATGACCATTCCGGTTTCTTCCCATGAGCTTAATTACGATAAGGAAGTACCGAAGGTACTGGAAGGCCATGCAGCTGATGGTATGGCCAATCTCCTTCTACGCGTGCAGAACGGGGATCTGGAAAATACGCCGGAAGCACTGTATGATGCGGCCAGGCGGTATGTGAGGAGGAGATCATGAAGAGAGTCACACCGGGGAAACTGATGAGGAAAAGGAGCATCTGGCTGTACGGATTTCTTTTCCTGATCGGGATTGCCCTTATATTGCGTCTCCTCTGGGTGCAGGTGGTGCAGGGACATCGCTATGAGGAAATGGCTATCAATCAGACCGCCGGCCTGCAGACTCTCTATTCCCCGAGAGGTACGATTTATGACAGAAATGGCAGGGAACTTGCCTTTTCTGTCATGGTGAAATCCCTCTTTGCAGATCCCGGCATTATGAATGTGAGTCCTGAGGAAGCTGCCAGGGAACTGGCTCCCCTTCTACATAAAGATGAGGCGCGTTTAGCCCGGGATTTGTCGGAGGATACCCGGTTCGTGTGGCTGGAACGGGTGATGGATCCGGAAGATTCCGATAAAGTCATTGAACTGATCAAAAAAAATAAATGGCAGGGCTTTGCTTTTGTGGACGAGAGTCGCCGCTTCTACCCCAACGGTGCGATGGCAGCCAATGTGCTTGGCTTTGTAGGCCTTGATGACAAGGGACTGGATGGACTGGAAATGTCTCTCGATTCCCTCATTAAAGGCGGAGAAAACAAACAGAAAATCCTGACCGATGCCAGAGGCAATCCGATCCTGAAATCCGCTATGGCTCCTTACAAGGCAAAGAAAGAGAAGTCCGTATATCTGACCATCGACCAGAATATCCAGTTTTATGCGGAAAGAGCCCTGGACCGGGCTATGGCCTCCACCCATGCCAACGGGGGAATCATCATTGTCATGGATCCGAAAACCGGGGATATCCTGGCCCTGGGGAATCGTCCTTCTTACGATCCAAATCATTTTGATAAAGCGACAGAGGCTGAATTCAAGAACAGGGCAGTGGTGGATATTTATGAACCCGGTTCCACATTCAAGCCGATCATTGCAGCCGCTGCTCTGGAAGCGGGTACCTATGATACGGAAAGGGTCTGGCACGATCCCGGTGAGGTCTGGGCCTCCGGACATGCCATCCGGAACTGGAATGATGAACCTTATGGTGATGTACGGCTGGTAGATATTATCAAATTCTCCATCAATACCGGTTTTGCCCATATCGGTCTTCTGACCGGCGGAGAAACCTTGACAAAATTTGCCAAAGCTTTTGGCTTTGGTGAACCTACGGGCATTGAATTTCCCGGTGAGGGAAGCGGTATCCTTTTCAATCCGAAAGATATGCGGGCCATCGATGTGGCGACCATGTCCATCGGGCAGGGCATAGCCGTGACTCCCCTCCAGATGGTACAGGCTTACAGCGCCCTTGCCAATGGCGGTAAAATGGTAAAGCCGCATATCATCGATGCCATTAAAAATCCAGATGGTACCGATTATCAGGTGACACCGGTCGATTTCATCGGCACACCGGTTTCTGAAAAAACAGCAAATGACGTCAAAGATATGATGGAAAAGGAAATATCTGAAGGCGGCGGTAACAATGCCCAGGTTCCGGGTTATCATATGGCCGGCAAAACAGGTACGGCCCAGAAAATCGATGCCCGGTATGGCGGTTATCTGAAGAATCAGTATATCGCCTCATTCTGCGGATTTGGCCCGGTAGAGGATCCGAAAGCCATCTGCCTTGTAGTCCTTGATACGCCGAAAGGCGCCTTTTATGGAAGCCAGGTCGCAGCGCCGGTATTCAAGGAAGCCATGACGCAGATCATGCGCTACCTCAAAGTGCCTACGATTGAAGATAAAGAGGTCCATGCAAAACCGAAGAACCGGGATATTGAGCTGTACAAGCCGAAACTTCCACCGGAAAATGCAAAAGAATTCCGCCTCCCCAGCTTTACCGGCTGGTCCATGCGGGATGTGGGCGAATGGCTCACCAGGGCAGGTCTTGGCTTCCAGCCGGAAGGCAGCGGATTTGCAGACAGCCAGTCCCCGGGAATCGGCGCCAAAGTCAGGAGAGGGGATAATGTGAAAGTTCATTTCACCCATCATGACTGACGGCAGGATGGAAATATTAATTAAAAAAATTCAATTTCAAAAAAGCTGTGAAGATGCAGGAACATTTTCACAGCTTTTATTTTTTATGGAGGGAAAAACGATGTAAAAAGATTGAAAAATTTAATAATGCCATGGCTTTTACAGCTCGTAAAATTCCATGATAACTATGCTATAATTAAAACAGATAGCTATTTTCTTATTTCAACATGTTTTTATTCAAGGGGGAAAGTAAGAATGTTAAGCGATATTGAAATTGCGCAGAGAGCAGAAATGAAGCCGATCACGGAAATCGGCGCTTCCATCGGCATTCCGGCGGAAGATCTGGAAAATTACGGCCCTTACAAGGCTAAAATTTCTCTGAAATTTACCAAGGAACTGGAAAAGAAACCGATGGGCCATCTCATTCTGGTGACCGCTATTTCCCCGACTCCGGCAGGCGAAGGCAAGACGACTACGACTGTAGGTCTCGGACAGGCACTGGCTCTCCTTGGAAAGAAGACCATGATCTGCCTTCGTGAACCGTCCCTCGGGCCCTGCATGGGCATCAAAGGCGGCGCAGCCGGCGGCGGCTACTCCCAGGTCGTACCGATGGAAGATATCAACCTCCATTTCACAGGAGACCTGCATGCTATCACTGCTACCCATAACCTTTTGGCAGCCATGGTGGACAACCATATCCAGCAGGGCAATGTCCTTGGCATCGATCCCAGAAGAGTAGTCTGGAACAGGGTCATGGATATGAATGACCGTGTACTTCGTCATATCGTAGTCGGCCTTGGCGGTCATCCGGATGGTGTACCCAGAGAAGGCAGCTTCGATATTACCGTAGCTTCTGAAATCATGGCCATCCTCTGCCTGGCAACTTCCATCAGGGATATGAAGGAGCGGTTTGCAAAGATTATCGTCGGCTATACCTATGATAATAAGCCGGTTACCGCAGGAGACATCCATGCCCAGGGCGCTATGGCAGCCCTTATGAAGGATGCCCTGAAACCGAACCTCGTCCAGACACTGGAACATGTACCGGCCTTCATTCACGGCGGACCGTTTGCGAATATTGCTCACGGCTGCAACTCCATCCTGGCTACGAAAACAGCTCTCCACCTGGCTGACTATGTAGTTACGGAAGCCGGTTTCGGCGCTGACCTGGGCGCTGAAAAATTCCTGGATATCAAGTGCCGTTTTGCAGGCCTCAAACCGGAAGCGGCTGTCCTCGTAGCAACTATCCGGGCTCTCAAGATGAATGGCGGTAAGGCAAAGAATGAACTTACCGAATCGGATCCGGAGGCCGTGAAGAGAGGCCTGCCGAACCTCCTGCGTCATATTTCCAACCTGAAGAAATACGGCCTGCCGGTAGTGGTAGCTCTCAATATGTTCCCTGCTGATACTCCGGAAGAAAAGAAAGTCATCGAAGATGCCTGCAAAGAAGCAGGAGTCGAAGTGGCCGAATCCACGGTATTCGTCAACGGCGGTAAAGGCGGACTCGAACTGGGCGGAAAAGTCCTGGCTGCTCTTGAAAAAGGCTCCGATTATAAACCGCTCTATGATGTGAACCAGCCGCTCAAGGCAAAGATTGAAACCATTGCGAAAGAAATTTACGGAGCAGCCAATGTTCAGTATGACAGCGCTGCTGAAAAAGAACTGAAACACATTGAAGAAATGGGATTCAGGGATGTGCCTGTCTGCATCGCAAAGACTCCGGCATCCTTCACCGATGATCCCACAAAACTTGGCGCACCCACCGGCTTTACTCTTCATGTAAGAGAAGTCCGCCTTTCCGCAGGCGCAGGATTTGTAGTCGTTCTTACCGGCAAAGTCATGACCATGCCAGGACTTCCGAAACGTCCTGCAGCAGAACGGATTGACGTCGATGATGACGGAAATATTACGGGGCTCTTCTGATGGCACTGGTTCTGGATGGCAAAGAAACCGCAGAGCACCTGAAAGGGGTTCTTAAAGAGAGACTGGAAGCTTTGCGGGCCAGAGACTATGAACCCAAACTGGCCATCATCCTGGCAGGAAGCAGCAAACCTTCCGCCATGTATGCGTCCTTCATGCAGAAAGTGGCCAAAGGCTATGGCATGGGAGCGGATATTTTCCGCAAAGGCGATGACGTGACAGAAGAAGAGCTGGGAAAGCTCATTACCGATTTGTCTAAAGACAGGAAATACACGGGCATCCTTATGATGATGCCTCTTCCGAAGGGTATTTCCGAAGAAAAGATGATTGCCCTCATCCATCCGGATAAAGATGTGGACGGACTCACCGATACCAATGCAGGCCGTCTCTCCTGCGGAAAGGCAGGACTCTTTGGATGTACGCCGAGAGCCGTCATGGCCATTCTTGATTATTACCATATCGATATTGACGGTAAAAAAACAGTGGTCATCGGCCGGAGCAATGTCATCGGGAAACCGGTGTCCCTTATGCTCCTGAAGAAAAATGCCACGGTCACCATCTGCCATTCCCATACGAAGAATCTGGCAGAAATCACCAGGGAGGCAGATATCCTGGTAGCTGCCGTGGGTCATGCGAACTGCGTGACAAAAGATATGGTGAAACCGGGAGCCGTAGTCATTGACGTAGGCATCAACCGGGTAGAAGGAAAAACGGTAGGCGACGTAGATTACGAAGGAGTTTCCGAAATCGCCGGAGCCATCACTCCCGTTCCCGGAGGAGTAGGAAGCGTTACGACCACTATGGTGATTGAAAATATCATTGCAGCCGGAGAGAAACAGCTGGCACAGTAATATTTCCTCCAAGAAATCAAAAAGAATGTACCGATTTGTCTTCGGTACATTCTTTTTCTTTGTATTCTGTGGTAAAATGGATAGGACTTTTCTGGAGTTCTCTTCATTTATGATAGAAAGGAAATATATGGAAACCAATGCAGTGACCAAAGTGGTGACCGATGAAATCAGCATCACCGCCAAATTTATCGGAGATATGAAAATGTTTGTCCTGAATAAGGGGATGGACATCGTGGAAGCCATCATCCTTTTCTGTATCGGCTACATCATCTGCCGGTATATTAGAAAAGTGGTGGAACACATCCTGGACCGCTCCAAGGTGGATCCGTCGGCAAAGACATTTATTTCCGATATCATTTATTTCTTCTGCCTCGCGATTGTGACCATTGTGGCCCTGGGGACTGCCGGAGTCGCCGCAGGGACCCTGGCCGCTGCATTTGGCGGCATCGGTCTTGCCATTGGCCTTGGTCTTAAAGATAATATCGGAAACGTGGCTTCCGGCATTTTCATCCTTATCTTCCGGCCTTTCAAGGTGGGCGATTATGTGTCTATCGGAGGCGCCCAGGGAACGGTAAAGGAAATCAGAATTATGTACACCAATGTGGCTACCTTAAGCAACCAGATGATCGTCTTCCCGAATTCCAAACTCATCAGCAGCGTCATCACCAACTATTCCGCTTTTGAAACGAGAAATTTGGAATTTACTTTCGACGTAGGCTATGATACGGACCTTCGTAAATGCATTGCCCTCCTGAAAGAAGTCTTTACCGCCAATGATTATGTACTAGACAAAGAAAATCTTGCCATCTTCGTGAATTCCATGGCAGAATCTTCCATCAAAATCTACGTACGGGCCCAGGTGGACCGGGTCAAATATTTCGATGCCCAGAATGATCTCTATATCAAAGTCAAAGAGGCCTTTGATGAAGCAGGTATCGATATTCCCTTCCCCCAGGTGGTCATCCATCAGGCAAAAGACTAAAGCCGGATAGAGACGGATATCTTTTTGACCATCATAAAACTATCCGGACAGAGTTAAAAATTTTACAAATCACCAGATCAATCCTTATACCCGCTTTGCCACTCCCATCGGAGCAGCAAAGCGGGTATAATCATGTGGGACATGCTATGGATTGCGTCAGGAGATATCTTCCACCTGCCTGGAAAAGTCCCATAAAAAAAGCACTGCAAAAGCAGCGCCGCTTTCCCGAAATCTCCAATCCAAAAATGGAAATGGACGCAAACTATAAAACAGATGAATAACACAAAAAATCCAGCCGAAAGACCGGGAAATCCAGGAATAGCAGTATGCAATCAATCGGCTGCAGGGACTTTGGCCTGAACATGCAGGGACGGAGCTGCCGTATGAACAGTGGTGGCCGACAAGTTTTTCATGTCGTGAGAGAACTGTGTAATTCTGGAATTTCCTGTCTTTCGACCGGATTTTGTTTTGGTTTTTGTTTCTTGCGCGCAAGGGAGCTTTGAAAAAATTAATCGGATCCATCCTTCCGCCCGCTTCGATCGATTTGTGTACATACAGGTTTTTGAAGAATTTCTCCGGAGCTCTTTCTCATCGCTCTGCCTATATAGTACAAAAAGAGGAAAATATTTTTGCAGAATTTAAATAAAATTTTTCTATATGCATTTCACATTTTCATTTATAGCAAGTAAGTGAAAATGTGATGAAAGGGGAAGGAACCGGGTAAGGATAAAATCAGATGGATCAGAAAATCATGCCGGACCTTTGCTCCTTTACGGCGTGCATTTTCATGCTTTATGAATGGAAAAAGTGCTACGGAGAAATGGCATCGAGAGCCTTTAAAATCAGACTCAATATCAGCTGCGGCCTGATTTTCAGCGCTTTAGTACTTTTGGGATGCCTTGTGCATGAAATGAATTATTCCCAGGTAACCGGGAAGTTTGTTTTTTTCGTATATTTCTTTGTATGGGGCATACTATTTCCGATAGCCGTCTTGTATGGTAACAGGATTAAAATACTCAATGCAGAGTACAGGAAAAAATATGAGGGCATGGATTTGCCCCGGGACTACAGCCGCTGGGTAGACTTCGGGAAAATAAGTGCGGTACCGATAGTTCTTTGGATTGTATTTTTACTATTTTTGGTACTGTATGAATGATCCGTAGAGGATTCAATGATTATGAAAAGTTGGAATAAACCGCTCTGACCGATAGATGGAAACCGGTGAGATGAATCATCTGAAGGACTGTCGGTCATCCTGTATGGGATAGGAAGTTCTATGAATAGATATTTTACCCCCGGCAGCCTCATTGGTTTAGTCGGCCTGGTGCTGGGGACGATTGCATTACTTATAGATTTTGAACCTGTATTTCCACTTTTTTCCTCTCATTGACATCCTAAAGGAGTAATGCTATACTCGAATCAATATAAAACCGATGAACGGGGAGAGTAGTAAAGAAGGAGCCATTCAAGGGAGCCGGGGAGAGTGGGAGTCCGGCATGGCGGTCTTTATGAATGGGCCCGGGAGGCGCAGCTTCGAGCCGTGCGGGGTAGAGGCTGACGGAAAGCTTCCGTTACAAGAATGAGCCGGACTTATGTCAATTTGGGTGGTACCGCGGAAATATTCCTTTCGTCCCTTTGCTGAGAGCAGAGGATGAAGGGATTTTTTAATTTCTATTTTTCAGGAGGTTATTATGGAACAGGTCAGGGATGTATCAGAGCTTGTCTACACCAAGGCGAGAGGGGGTAAATTCCGCTGGCTCACCATTTCTACATTGATGCTGGCTATCGGCATGATTCTTCATCTTGTATCACCGTCGGTTTTCGGCTTTACGCCGAACTGGATGATTGCCTGCTATGTGGTGGCCATCCTTCTCACAAAGCCTAGCTACAAGCAGTGCCTGGGAATCTGTATGGTAGCGGCCCTTATGGAAGTCTTCACTTCCAAATCTGCTTTCCCCTATGGCGACTTTGCTTCTGAATTCTTCGGCGCCTATGTGGCCGGTTTCTTTGTCCACTCTGTGCCGCCCATTAAAATCGGGAAGCTTTCTCTCCGCCCAATGCTGGCAGGTTTTGTGACCACCATCGTTTCCGGCTGGACTTTCCTGTCCATCCTGACCCTGGTCATGGGGATTCCCCTCAAGGTTTATCTCTATGGCATGATGCCGGCCCTTTTCTTCATTGCTATCGGCAATGCTGTTATTACACCATTTCTTTATTTCCCGGCTTTGAAACTTTTCAAGTCCATGCACTACATGGCTGAATCGGATGTGGAAGACAGCGATCATTCCGGACTGGTATTAAAGCAGCAGAAGGAAGGAGTCATCAGTGTGGAACATCTGACTCATACTTATCCTTTCGCTAAGGAACCGGCCCTGAAAGATGTGAATCTTTCCGTCGAAAAGGGAGATTTCATCGTTATTACCGGACCAAACGGCGCAGGAAAGACGAGCCTTCTCATGTCTATGGCAGGTGCCATTCCCCAGTACTATGGGGGAACCATGCAGGGGATGGTTTTCACTGACGGAAAAGCTGTGACACAGCATACCATTGCTGATCTCGCTTCTTCTATCGGTGTCATTCTTTCCGATTATAAAGCCCAGATCGTTACCCTTACGGTAGGGGAGGAAATGGCTTTTACCCTGGAAAACCATGGTTTCCCGCCGGATGAAATCAGGCGCCGTTCCAGGGAAGCGCTGAAAAAAGTCCATCTGGACGGACTGGAAGAAAGAAAAGTTTCCACCCTTTCCGGCGGTCAGTCCCAGAGACTGGTGGCGGCTGCAGTTCTGGCCGAAGAACCGGATGTCCTGGTTTTCGATGAACCGACTTCCGCCCTGGATCCGGAAGGAATTCGCGAATTTTATGAAATGGTGGGCGAACTCAATCAGAAAGAAGGACTCACCGTTATTGTGGCTGAACATCATCTGGAAGCGGCCCTTCCCTATGCGACAAGATTTGTGCTCATGAATAAGGGTGAAATCGTGAGCCAGGGAAATCCCGAGAAAGTTATGCGGGCCATGGCGGAAAATCACATTTACGAAGAGGCCATTCCCGACATGTACAGGGCTCAGCTGGAACTGGAAAAAGAAGGAATTACTTTTGACAAGCCATTCCTGAATATTAAGGATGCACAGTATTCGGTGAATGAATATTTCGCAGAAGGAGGGGAAACACATGCTTGAGATGAAAGATATCTGCTTCCGGTATACAAAAAATACACCGATCATACTGGATCATGTGAATCTCACCTTCGATAAAGGAGAATTCGTGGCCATTACCGGCCGAAACGGTTCCGGGAAAACGACCATTACAAGAATTCTCACAGGCCTTGAAAAACCGGAATCCGGCAAAGTCCTCTTTAACGGAAAAGACGTGACAAAGGAAGATGCGGCCCGCCGCAGCCGGTTTATCGGCTATGTGTTCCAGCAGCCGGACCGCCAGATGTTTATGCCAACAGTCCGTGAAGAAATCGCCTTTGGCCCCTTCCATCAGGGAAAAAGGGGAGAAGAACTGGAAGAAGCTATCACTAAGGCTATGGAAGATACAGATACTACGGCCATGGCTGATGAATATCCAAGAACCCTTTCCAGAGGCGATCAGCAGAGAGTCGCCATTGCTTCTGCCCTTGCCATGAATACGGAATATCTGGTACTCGATGAACCGACGAGCGGACAGGACGGGCGCGAAAAGAAACGGCTGGTATCTCTTATGGAAAGTCTTCAGAAAAAAGGAATTACCATCATCCTTGTCACTCATGATATGGATATCGTGGCCAGAGACTGCACAAGAGTCATCGTTATTGCCAATAAAAAGGTGGCTTTTGATGATACGCCGGACATCCTCTTCTCCGATGCCAACCGGCCTGAAGACTGGGGCCTGGCCTATCCGCCTGCCGTCCTTCTGGGAAGACGCCTTCCCGGTTCTCCCTACTGCAGGGATATGGAATCATTCTGTAAAGAATTTCTGAAACTGAAAGGAGGTGCTTCCAGATGAGAAATCTTGTACCACTTACGAAAATTCTTCTGACTTTAGGGACTGCCGTATGGGCTATCGTTCTCAAACGGCCGGAAAGCCTCCTGGCCCTCTGCATTCTGGAAGTGCTGATCCTTTTGATTTCCAAAGAGCTTTTCAAAAATCTCAAAGCACTTATCATGCTGATTGTTTTTGCTGTTATGCTGGCAGCTATTGAAGTTTTAGGCGGAGGTACCTTGTATGAATCCGTCGTGGCAGCACTCCGCATGCTGGGCATGACCATTATTTTCATCTACCTTCTGGGAACTGTCAAACTGCAGGATCTGACCGCTTCCATGGTACGTCAGTTGAAAGTACCCTATGAATATGCTTTCATGTTCACTGCCGGTCTCCGTTTCATCCCCGATTTCATCGAGGAAAACCGGGCCGTGGCTGAAGCCCAGGCCTGCCGGGGCCTTGCGGTGAAGGGAAATTTCTTCAAGCAGGTCAAACGGTACATGTCCATCGTCCGTCCGCTTATGCTTCGTTCTTTGGGACGCAGCGAAACTATGGCTCTCTCCCTGGAACTCCGCGGATTCGGCGGCTCCAAACGAACCTTTATGGAAAGCGTAGCTCCGAAAGGAAAAGATTATTTCTTCATGGTCATTACTTTCCTCATCACTGTGGCTGTGATATATGCCCGTATCAGACTGGGATATTGAAATAGAAATAAAAAAGGCTGTGGAAATCCATGTTTCCACAGTCTTTTTGTGTTGGAAAAATTAACTGCAAATGGCAAAAGGCTAATAGCTAATGGCTAACTGCTAACGGCTGACCGCTGGCAACTACCGATTATCCACTTTTTCCGGATTCATGTCATGATGAAGGAGACGGAACCTTGCGAAATCTCTCCATTCAGTCCCCGGAATGCCATAGTTGCAGTAGGGGTCGATGGAAAGACCGCCGCGGGGGAGGAATTTGCCCCACACTTCGATATACCGCGGGCGGAGGAGACGGATGAGGTCCGTCATGATCATATTGACGCAGTCTTCATGAAAATCGCCGTGATTGCGATAGCTGAAAAGATACAGCTTCAGCGATTTGCTTTCCACCATGTACTTGTCAGGAATATAGGAAATATAAATGGTGGCAAAGTCCGGCTGCCCCGTCTTCGGGCAGAGACTTGTGAATTCAGGGCAGTTGAATTTGATGAAAAAATCCCTGTCTGTGTGTTTGTTAGGGATTCTTTCCAAAAGAGATGGATCGTAATCATACGTGTATTTTGTGTTTTTGCTGCCCAGCTGTTTTAATTCATCCAGGCCTTCTCGTTTTTCTGTCATAAGTACCTCGTATCAATAAAATTCTATGTAATATGTACTAAGAATATCACATCCGGGTTCATCTGAAAAGAGTTTTCCCCGCAGTCTCTCATATGATATGATTGAATCAAAAGCTTAAGGTTATATAAAAGGAGATTCGTATGATCCATAAAAGTGCAAAGACAGCGGCCATCCTCGCGGCATTTATGGCTTTGAACGGAACGGCAGTCCTGATTTCCGGCTGCGGGCAGGAAAAACAGGTGCAGGGAGAAAAGCTGACCGATGAAAATGGGAGAACTTATTACCTTATTAAAAATCCGGACGGTACGGAGACGGCCCGCTATGAGAATGGGGAGGAAGTGACTTTCCGCAGGGATGAGAATGATAATCTTCATTATATTTCCGGCATGTCCAATCTGCTTCCCCTCATGATGATGAGTTATTTCATGTTTCATGGCATGGGCGGCTGGTCGGGTCATTATGACAGGAATTCAGGCACTGTCATCAATGACCGTCCTGCCTATACGCAGCAGAAAAATCCGCAGTACGGAACGACCAATAGTGCAAAGCAGGCAAATCCTTCCTATAAGTCCGGCACTTCGTCCAATAAATCTACAGTAAAAGCACCCGCCGGCGGAAAGACAGGCTTTGGCGGGGCCGGCGTGAGAGGGGGAGCGTCCTGATGGAAAAGACTTTTATGGATGATATAGACCGTGAAATATTTCCTTACGTGGAGTACCCGGGCTATCCTTTCCGTTATCCCACTCACCTGCCCCTCATTATGGAACGGAAACAGTTGGAAGAAATACGGCGGGTAAGCGGCGACCTTTTTCAAATTTTTGTGAAGGCAGTCCGCCGGTTTCAGGAAATGAGCGATGATTTCTTTGATAGTATGGATATGCCGCCAAAAATGAAGCATTATCTCCATTCCGGAAATGCGCTGAAGGATCTTCCCACCTGGCTTTCTCGTTTTGACTTCGTCATTGATGAAAAGTCAGGCCGCATTCAGATGGTGGAAATCAATGCGGATACACCCTGCGCGGAAATCGAAGCTTACTATGCCAATGGAGTGGCGGCAAAATATTTCAAAAAGGACAATCCCAATTCCTTTGAAATGAACGGTCTTCGTAGTTTCATGATGGATGTGTACCTTCGCTGCTGCGGAACCATGAGTATGGCAGACCTTTCGGCTCATCCCATCCTTTTCAGCTGCTTTGATGATTATATCGAAGACTATGGGACTACCCTGTTCCTCATGAATGCCATGAAGGAAGCGGTGCCTCCGGATGTGCGGGACCATATCCTTTTTGAGTCTTTCTACAATCTGGCTATTATGCCTGACGGCTCTGTGGCTCTTCCTGATGGAAGGACCGTTTCTTTTCTCTATCGCATGCATCCCATGGAAATCCTCATTGAAGAAACGGCGGACCAGGATGGCTCTTCTCTGGGCGAGCTTATGATGGACGGGTACAAGGCAGGCAGATTTAAAATGATGAATCCTCCGGAATGTCTCATCATGCAGTCGAAGGGATTTCAGGCCCTTCTCTATGCTCTTATGGAAGAAGGAAGTTTCTTTAATGGAAAGGAAAAGGAAACGATCCGTAAATACATCCCGGAAAGTTATTTCCAGCGGGATTTCCGACTGGGAGATATGCCGGAAGATTCGGAGTGGATCCGAAAACCTATCTGGGGCCGCGAGGGAAAGGGCATTGAAATCATCAATGGCAGGGGGCAGGTCATTTACCGGAAAAAAGTGGAAGAACCGGAAGATGTGATCTGCCGGGACGGCGGATCGAACCTGGTCCAGCGTTTTGTGAACCAGCCGAGAATCGTGACGAAAACGGATGTGGGAATCCTGGAGGGATATATCACTCTTTCCTGTTTCATGCTGGGTGAAAAACCATCTGCTATCTATGCCCGGTTCAGCGAAGAAAAGATTGCAGGCAATGAAGCCTATTGGATTCCTGTATTGTACTGAAGTGAACATTTGGGATACTTTTGAACTCAAAAAATGGAACTTTATTTGTTAACGCACAAATGAAAACAGTTGACAAATAAATCATCCCCTCTTATAATGAATCCATACAGGAGGCGGATTATTTCCATGAATAACAATCATACGATTCGAATGCAGGTTTTATGTGCTCTTTTTGCTGCAGTCACTGCAGTTTGTTCCCAGCTGACCATCCCGATCCAGCCGGTGCCGATTACCCTTGGTACTTTTGCGGTCCTTATGGCAGGGGGATTTCTGGGGAAACGGTATGGTTTCCTTGCCATCGTCATTTATCTTCTTCTGGGAGCAGCAGGAGTTCCTGTCTTTTCCATGATGCGTGCCGGTATTTCGGTACTGGCCGGCCCTTCCGGCGGTTTTATCATCGGCTTTGCGCCTATGGCTTTCGCAGTGGGCCTTGTTTCTGAAAAACTGGGTTATACCTTCAAAAATATGTTTCTTGCTACTCTGGCAGGGACTGCCGTATGCTATATCATGGGTATCGGCTGGTTCATGTTCCTGACGGGTACGGGCATCTGGCCGGCTATGGTGATGTGCATGTTCCCATTCCTCCCCGGGGATTTCGCAAAAATCCTTCTTGCGTCCTTCCTGGTCAGCAAGTATCGCAGGAAACTGCTGGGAGATTTCTGATCCGATTCAAGACGGGAAGCGCAGGCTTTCCGCCTTTTTTATTCGAGGCATTTTATGCATAGAATTATTCAAAAGCTCTGCACTCTGTGGAAACCGGAATGGCAGGGCATGGTGATGGGAGAACTGAAATATAATACAGGAAATGGAATTTCCAGAGGAAATTTTGAAACTTCTTTTTCGGAAAGACGTTTCGTAAAGCTTTCTGTGAGAGACCGGGATACCGGAGAAACTATTTCCATTATTCTTTTTCCTTTTTCCGGTAATCAGAAAGGACTTCCGGCGGAACCGGCCGGAAAGTACTGGAAGATATTTTCTCCCGGGGAGGTTCGTGCCTATAGTCTTTCCATGGGAGACCACAATGAAATTCATCAGTCTTCCCATCCTGTGGTCAGCGGTTTTCAGATTCTGGAAGAACTGGCAAAGCTTTATCCTGCAGAAAGTGTGAAGCTTCGTTTCCATCATCCGCTTTGCAGCGGGGAACCGCTGTATCTGAAAGAAGAGGGATCACGGATTCAGGGATTTACGGATGTTTTATGTTTCACTATGGAGAAATTATGAACAGGGTTTATATACTGGGCGGACTTCGGACCCATATCGGTGTAAGAAATGGCATTTTCAAAAGAGTAAGGCCCGAAGTCCTCGGCGGTCAAATCGTAAAGGCCCTCTGCGAGAAATATGAAATCAAAGGGCCCGATGCGCTTTTTTGCGGCAATGCGGTGGGTCCGGGCGGAAATATCGGGAGACTTCTGGCACTGGAAGGGAAACTTCCGGAAAGGACGCCGGCCCTGACCATCGATCTTCAATGTGCCTCGGGTCTTGCAGCTATTCATATGGGGGCCCTTTCCATCATGACAGGGGAAAATGATGTGGTCTTTGCAGGAGGCGCGGAATCCGCCTCTCTCCAGCCGAGGCGGATTTATCCTGAAAATGATGAAAGGGCTCATGAAAGAAATCCTGAATTCACAGCAGCCCAGTTCATACCGGAAGAATTTTCCGATGATGCTATGCTTCTTGGCGCTGAACGGGCGGCCAAAGAAGCCCATATCACAAGAGAAATGGCCGATGATGCTGCTCTCTTAAGCCAGAATCGGGCAAAAAAAGTGGAAGAAGCAGGACTTTTGAATTCAGTCATTCTTCCTTTATATGGAAGCAGACGGGATGAAGCGATTCGGAAAAGGATGAGTAAAAAACTTCTTGCCCGTGCACCCGGGGTGACTGATTTTACAGATGGCATCCTGACGGCGGGAAATACATGCACCATCAATGACGGAGCGGCTTTTGTAGTTCTCGTATCAGAAAAGTGGGCCAAACGTCATGGCATTCTGCCTTCCGCTGAAATTCTGGGTATGAAGATGATGGGCAGTGACCCGCTGGTACCGCCTTTATCCGCAGACCGTGCGGTATCGGCCCTCCTTTCGGAAAAAGGTTTATTTTATAAAGATATCGACGCTTTTGAGTACAATGAAGCTTTTGCGGTGATTTCTGCGGATTTCAGAAAAAATCACCCCGATGTGGCAGAGAGGCTCAATCGCTGGGGCGGAGCCCTGGCCTATGGCCATCCTTATGGGGCAAGCGGTGCGGAAATCATGATTCACCTCATGGCTATCCTCTCTCATGAAGATGGACGCTATGGGATGGCATCCATTCCGGCGGCCGGGGGAGTGGCGGAAGCTATCCTTGTTTCCCATGTGGATGAAAACGCATGGAAAGGACGGTCCATTTTCAGGGCTGCCGCAGAAATTCCATTTCCAGTCGAGGTTTGATGATGAAGTTTTCTGATTATATTTTCCGGTTTGCCAGGGAAAAAGGAAATGTTCTTTTTTTCTCCGGTGATGAAAAGAAAATGACCTTTCGGGAAGGGGCAGAAGAAATCAATAAGAGAAGCGCTTTTCTCAAAAAACTACCAGTCGAAGGGAAAGTGAGCGGTCTTTATTTCACCAATCCTGCCGATCAGCTTCTTTATTTTCTGGCTGTCCAGGCGGCTGGAGGCATACCGGTCCTTGTTCATGAATATCTGAAGGCAGAGGATATCCGGGAACTTCTAACGGAAAGACCAATTGACCTCTTTATTTCCGAAAAGGATTTCCCGGCATTGCCAATGATAAAGTCAGATTCTCTTTTTATCCTCGAAAATAAAAATTCCGGGAAGAGGAACAGTGATTTCGGCGTTCTTACTTCCGGTTCTACCGGGATTCCAAAGATCTTCTTCCGGAAGGGGGAAAGCTGGTCCGATTTCTTCCCAATTCAGAACCGTATCTTTGAAGTAGATGGGAAGGCCCGGCTCTTTCTTCATGGGTCCCTGGCTTTTACGGGAAATCTGAATATGGCCATGGCTTTTCTGGCCGAAGGTGTATCTCTATACTGCACGGGCCGGCTCCTCCCAAAATCCTGGCTGCAGACCATAAAAAATGAGGAAATCACTCACGTTTACCTCATCCCGTCGAAACTGTCTCCCCTGTCAAAAGTAAAGGGGAAAGCTGATTCCCTGAAATATATCCTTACCGGTTCCCAGCTCATGACGGCGGCTCTTTTTGAAAGGCTTGAAAGAGTATTTCCCTGTTCAAAAGTTATTCTGTACTATGGAGCTTCCGAGCTCAGTTATATCTCATATATTGAAGGAAAGGATATCCTTCATGCGCCGGATTCCGTGGGAAAGCCATTCCCCGGGATATCCGTCTCTACAAAGGATGGCGAAATATGGGTGGATACGCCCTATGGAGTAGAGGGAATTGAGCGTCCTTTCACCTGCCATGATCTTGGCAGGATGGACGAAAAGGGATATCTTCATTTTCTCGGCCGCCGGGAGGATATGTACTTCATCCAGGGCAACCATGTGGCCAGGCAGAAGGTACTGGCTCATCTTCTCATGATTCCCGGTGTGGAAGAGGCTGAAGTGCTTGCGATTAAAAAGGATCATGGGGATGACCGGATGATCGCATTCCTTGCGGGAGATGTTCCCGATTCTTCCGGCCTGGTACGACTTCTTTCAAAAAATCTTTTTTTCTGGGAAATACCTTCCCGGTTTATTTCTGTAGATGTGATTCCCCGAACTTCTACCGGTAAGACGGATAAAAAGAAACTATTAAGTCTTATCAAATGATTTTTATATTGTCTTTACAGAAGAGAACGGTTAATATAATAATATAGAACACGATATAAAAATACGTTCATTCTACAGGAGGCTGCCATGAATGCAAAGGAACGGCGTGAGAAAATCCGGGAAATACTGAACAAAAGTGAAGGCAAAGTAAAAGGAAACGATCTGGCGGATCTGTTTCAGGTCAGCCGGCAGATTGTCGTGGGTGATGTGGCTCTTTTGAAAGCGTCCGGCCTTCCGGTGATATCCACGCCGCGGGGCTACTATGTGGAAAAAGGGAAGAGCAGCCATGCAGAAAGAACCCTGGTCTGCATCCATCAGAAAAGACAGACCGCAAAGGAGCTTGAAATTATTGTGGCTCATGGAGGAATCATTCATAATGTTTCCATAGATCATGAAATGTATGGCATTATTACAGCGGCACTGGAAATTGAAAATGAAGAGGATATCCGCTTCTTCCTTGAAAAAATGAGGGAGACTCATTTTACTCTTCTTTCTTCCATCAGCGGTGGTATTCACAGTCATCTCATTGAAGCGGAGAATGAAGAGAAGCTGGATGAGATCGAAAAGGCCCTGCGGGATGCAGGTTTCCTGTATGAAGGTAAGTAAAAATGAAATCCTGGAATGTGACTCCTTCGGAAGAAGGGGTAACTGCTCTGAAATATGTGTGCCGTCTCCTGCCTTCGGCATCCATGGGGCTCATTCGTAAAAGTATCCGGAAAAAGAATATCACCCTTAATGGAAAGAAAATGGAAGGGAAAGAGCATCTAAGGGCGGGGGATACGATTTCCATCTGGTTCTCTGATGAAACTTTAACAAAATTTATTGGAAATGGTCCATCAGCACCGGAGGATACGGGGATTTTTCACCTCAGTGATTATATTGTCTATGAGGATGAAAATATCCTTGTCCTGAACAAGCCGGCCGGTATCCTCTCTCAGGGAGATTCATCCGGCAGCTTATCGCTCAATGATGGAGTTCTTGCTTATCTGAAAGATTTCATGACTCCTGCTTTCAAACCATCCATATGCAACAGGCTGGACAGGAATACAAGCGGTCTCGTGCTGGCAGGTAAAACCATGGAGGCCCTGCAGGTCCTGAACGAACTGATCAGATCCAGAAAAGTGCATAAATATTATGAAGCTCTTGTGCTGGGAACAGTCGAAAGTGCGGGCGTTTTTAAGGGGTACATGGTTAAAGACAGAGAGAAGAACCGGGTCTTTTGGTCTGAAAAACAGGTTAGAGGGAGCGTTCCCGTGGAGACTCGTTATGAACGGATAAAAACTATGAGGAAAGAGGGTATTACTTTTTCCCTGGTGAAAATCCTTCTTGTCACCGGAAGATCCCATCAGATTCGTGTCCATTTTCAGGCGGCCGGTCATCCGCTTCTGGGAGAAAAGAAATATGGCAGCCCTGAGGGCATTTCTGCCTCCGAAAAGCTTCATATTAAGCGGCAGATGCTTCATGCCTTTCAGCTGGAGTTTCCTGAAATGGATGGAAACTTTTCCAATTTGTCCGGAAAAGTGGTGGAAGCCCCGCTGCCGGAAGATTTTGTGAAAGTGATCAGCCGATAGCTGTGGGCAGAGAGATGAATTATTCTATTTTCCTTCAAAATAAAAAACCGTCTCATGATGAGACGGTTTTTATTTTGAAGGAATTGAACAGTTTATGGCTGACTGCCAGTCTTGGACCCTTCAGCAAATCACATTTTTCTGATTTCCGGCAAGGTAACTTTCCAGATTGTCAAATACGATGACTGCCCTTCTGGCCATGGCTTCTTTTGTGTCAAATCCGACGTGGGGCGTGAGGACGAGATTTGGGGCGGAAAGGAGAGGATAATCTGCAGGAAGCGGAGGTTCTCCGTCATATACGTCAATGCCTGCGCCTGCAATTTTTCCTTCTTTCAGAAGTTCTGCAAGGGCAGCATTATCGATGACTCCGCCCCGGGCGGTATTGATAAGGATGGCATCTTTCCGCATGAGGGAAAGTTTTTCCTTATCCAGAATATGCCGGGTTTCCGGAGTCAGCGGAAGGTGGACGGTAATGATATCACTTGTTTTGAGCAGTGTATCCAGATCTGTGTAGTCAATAGAAGGATTGTTTTTAGAGCGGTTATATCCGATGACTTTAGCGCCAAAAACCTTTGCGAGCTCTGCCACCCGGGAGCCGATGGCACCGGTACCGATAATGCCGATTGTTCGGTCTTTTATTTCAATTCCCACAAGTCCCGCATTGTTTTTTCCATTTTTAGTGGCTTTGTTTCCTTCAGAAAGTTTGCGATAGAGGGAAAGAATCATGCCGAAGGCAAGCTCTGCCACTGATTCCGTGGAGTAGCCGGCACAGTTGGAAACGGAGATTCCTTTTTCTTTACAGGTATCGATATCCACATGGTCCACACCGGTGAATGCGACACAGATATATTTGAGAGAAGCAGCTTTGAGGAGGGCTTCTTTTTTCAGCGGATAATTGGCAATGACCAGAAGGTCGGCTTTTTCAATCCTCTTTCCCAGGTCTTCCTGATTTTTCGGAAGAGAGTCATAGGCGGTGATGTGGAAGCCTTTATTTTCCAGATTTGCGGAAAGACTCTCAAGCATTTCCTTTGTAATTCCAAGAGGCTGGGCGATAACGATTTCTTTCATGTGATTTCTCCTTTCTGAAAGAGAAAAATTTTAAATAGAAATATTTAATCAGAAAATAGATTGACCTTTGATCAGTACGGGGCTGGGAAGCTGGCTGAAAAATACTCCCGCAATCATGGCAATGGCGCCTGCCGCCTGAGTGGAGGTGAAAGATTCATTCAGGAAAAGAACTCCGAAAATACCACCAAATACCATTTCCATGCTGAGAATCATGGAAGCTTCCGTAGGAGGCAGGAATTTCTGACCTACTGCCTGCAGCGTATAGGCAACGCCGGTAGAAAAGAGTCCGGTGTAAAGAATAGGCCATAGAGCACCTTCGATACCCGAAATCGTGGGAGTCTCAAAAAGAAAAGCCAGCAGGAGATTCAGGATGCCTGCCACGAAAAACTGACCGGAAGAAAGAAGAACCGGCGGAAAGCGTTGGGTCAGGTAATTCAGGGCATGAATCTGGATGGTAAAACCCAGAGCGCAGAGGAGCATAAGGAAATCTCCCAGGCTGATGGTAAAATCTTCCGTAATAGACATGCAGTAGGACCCTATGATGGCAAGCAGGGCGCCAATGAGATGATTGCGGTGAAGAGAAAGTCCAAGAGCGAGTCCTGTGACCGGTACCAGAAGAATATAATTGGCTGTAAGGAAGCTGGCTTTGGAAGCGGTCGTGTACTGAAGACCCACCTGCTGAAGTGTGGCTCCTGCAAAAAGGGGTACTCCGCACATGATGAAAGCCGCCCAGAGTGGAATTTTCGTCGTCAGGGGCGGTTTTTCTTCGTGAAGAATATGAATCACCGGCAGAAGGGCAAATGAGCCGAGAATGAACCGGACACCATTAAATGTGTAGGGTCCTACCGTATCCATGCCAACTACCTGGGCCACGAAGGCAAAACCCCAGATGAGTGCGGTCAGAAGCAGAAGGAAACGATATTTCATAAAAAACTCCTTTTAGTAATGTTATAATAATTATTATAAAAGAAAACAGAACGCTTTTCCATTATTAGTAAAAGGAGTATTTATGTCCATCCGTATGATTGCCATCGATCTCGATGGTACCCTGCTTCATGATGATATGACTATTTCACCTTATTCCCGTTCCGTTATCCGCCGGGCTCTTGACAAAGGATTTAAAATCGTAGTGGCTACGGGCCGCATGTGGGATTCTGCCAAAATCAAAGTGGACTTGCTGGATCTGGGCAATGTGCCGGTTATCTGCTATACCGGTTCCTGGATTATGATGAGCGAAACCGGTAAACCCGTGCTTCAGCAGGGCCTTGATCCGGAACTGGCATCCCGCATTTTATACTTTGCGAAGGAAAAGGGCTGGGGAACCACTATTTTCATGGATGACCGGATCTATATGGAAAAGCCGGACGGCACGGAAATCAAGTATCAGAAATATCGTTCTAAGAAACCTGTATTTCTGGGCGATGCTTTTTTCCATCCGACACAGCTTGTAACCCGGGTTATTCTTGCTGACCCTTCTTATGAGCAGCGAATGGTTATCAGAAAAGCTATTGAGAAGGAATTCGGGGATGCAGTAGATATTGTCTTTCCGGGGGATGATTTTGTCGATGTTCATAAAAAAGGCGTGAATAAAGCGCAGGCGGTCCGTTTTCTGGCGGAAAAAGCAGGGATAGGGCATGATGAAATTCTTGCTTTTGGAAATACGGAAAACGATGTGCCCCTTCTTAAATATGCGGGCCAATCTTTTGCTGTGGCCAATGCAGATGAGGTGGCAAAGAAGGCGGCCAAAGGAATCTGTCTTTCCAATGAAGAAGATGGCGTGGCAAAAGAAATAGAAAAATTGCTGTCATAAATTTTATTCCTACGGGGAACATTTTCATTTATTGTTGTACATTATTCGTGGTCCGGTGTCAGTTCTTCACCGGAATCTTCTATTCTTAAAAAATTATTCAAATGGAAATGCATAAAAAAACTGTGAGTCTCAAAGGAGAGTCACAGTTTTATATTTCCTTATCGTGGTCATTGCCGTTTCTGGAAGAATTCAATGGTATCTTTCAGCCCTCTGGCAAGGGGATAGGATGGTTTCCAGTCAAGTATACGGAAAGCTTTGTCATTATCAAGAGAGGAGCGGTAAATGTCTCCTGTCCTTTCAGGTCCGTAGTGGATGACAGATTCATCTCTTCCTGCGAGACGTACCATTTCATGAGCCAGTTCGTTCAGTGATATTTCCGATTTCGTGCTTATGTTGCAGGTTTCTGCATCACCCTTTGTGAGGGCAGCCACATTGGCTGAAACAACATCATGAACGGAAATAAAGTCTCTTGTCTGTCCTCCGTCACCAAAGATGGTAATATCCTTTCCTTGTGCCAGCGCTTTGGCAAAAATGTAGATAACTCCGCCTTCCCCATGGGCACCCTGACGGGGACCGTACACATTGCTGTATCGGAGCACTGTATAGTGGAGACCGTATAGTCTGTGGTATAGAGCAAGGTACCTTTCTGTCATCCACTTGGTGAGACCATAGAAAGAGGTGGGGGCGGGGATTTCTGTTTCTTTCAGGGGAAGGGCCGGATTATCGCCATAAATAGCGGCAGAAGAGGAAAATATGATTTTTTTGACTCCTGTCTTTCTGGCTGCTTCCAGAATGGCAAGAAGGCCCATGATATTCTCATCAGCATCGAAACGGGGGTCAGTAATGGAAACTGGCACCATGGTTTGAGCGGCTTCGTGATAAATGACATCAAAGCAATGGGATTTACATATTTCCATGAGGTCTGTATGGCGTATATCAGCCTCAATAAATTCCGCCTTCCGGTTGATGAACTCCTTTGTACCGGTGGAAAGGTTGTCTATGATCGTTACCTCATGACCTTGATCAATCAGTGCATCAACAAGGTGTGAGCCGATAAATCCGGCACCGCCGGTTACTAAAATCTTCAAAATATGCTCCTTACTGCTGATTTGCGTGAAAACGATAACCTGAACCCCAGACGGTTTCAATCTGTTCATAGGGCTTGCCAGAGGCATGTTTCAGTTTATCCCTGAGGCGGTTGACATGAACAGTGACGGTAGAGGATTCTCCGACCGGTTCAAAACTCCAGACCTGCTGGAAAAGCTGGTCCTTGGAAAAAACTTCATTTGGATGACGGGCAAGGAAGTAAAGAAGCTCAAATTCTTTTCCTGTAAGGTTTACATTGACGCCGTCTATAAGTACCTGGCGTGCTTTGGGGCGGATGGTCAGGTTTCCGATAACGAGTCCTTTTTCAACTGCAGGAACCGGTGTATCATCATCTTTTCCCAGAAGCCGTTTATGAGTAGCCAGCTGGGCTTTTAAATGGGCGATAAGTACTGTACCCCGGAAAGGCTTTACGATATAATCATCTGCTCCCAGGCCCAGTCCACGGACAATGTCTGCATCTTCCGTGCGAGCTGTGGCAAAGATGATTGGCGCATCTGTCATTTCGCGTATCTTGCGGCAAAGGGAAAATCCGTCATCTTCGCCGGGAAGCATGATGTCAAGTATGATAGCATCAATCTTTTCCAATCGCATGATTTCCAATGCATCTTCTCCGTTGGCAGCCACATAAGGCCTGTACCCGGAACCTTCCAGAAAATCTCTTTCCATATTTGCAATTTTGGGTTCATCTTCAACAATCAGTACATTGGTCATTCTTACTTACTCCCTTCTGCGAGTGGGATATCAATAACAATTTTTAATCCGTTTTCACTAAGAGCCCGGTAGCGGCCTTTGTGGGCGGTAATAATTTCCGCCACAATGGCTAGGCCCAGGCCGCTGCCGTTACTTGTACGGCTCCTGGCTTCATCAGTACGGTAAAAGGCTTCAAAAATATGGGGAAGTTTATCCAAAGGGACTCCTGGTCCGTCATCCAGATAGGAGAAT
Organism: uncultured Dialister sp.; assembly: GCA_900314595.1. GTDB lineage: Bacteria > Bacillota > Negativicutes > Veillonellales > Dialisteraceae > Dialister. The sequence continues at coordinate 54,243 of OMVW01000006.1, forward strand.
TCAGCATATTTCCCTTTTTCTTTAATAGTAATGAGAACATCGGAAGCATCTTTTATTCTATATTTTATCGTATTTGACAATAGATTGAAAATAATCCGCTGGAATTCTTTTTCGTCTACCAGTGCCGTGATGTTTTCATCCATATCGAAGGTGACGCAGACATTTCGTGAATCCAGATATTGTTTGTCATCATCGATAAATTCGCGGATGACTCTGCTGAAATTCATGGGCTTGGGATGGCAGATGACCCGGCTTGTGGAAAGCTTGTTGTATAGAGAGAGTTCATCAATCAGCCGTGACAGGTCATCAGAGCAGGAAGCAATAGCACCCAGGTACTGCTGCTTTTTTTCCGGTGTTTTTGCCATACCCAGCTGCAAAGCTTCCGTATAACCCATGATGGTGGTAAGGGGTGTCCGGAGATCGTGAGCAATACCGGAAAAAACAATTTTCCTGCTTGTCATGGACATAGCCCGTTCGGCGATAGAATTTTTCAGGTGTAGCTGCATCGTCCGGAAGGCATTGCAGGCTTCGCCGACTTCGTCGTTGCTATAGTAATCTACCGCCATATTGTAATTTCCATATTGAATGGCACGGGCAGCCATGGAAAGCTGCTGCAGAGGTATGATGAAAGATTGCTGCATGTACCGGTAAAAAGAAAGATTGATTCTGGCGCTGAATATCAGGATTAAAAGGATAAACAAGGCAGAAAGGCCATAAATAAAGGAATTAAAAATTATACCGATAGATGCGGAATAAATGAGGAAAGACAATAGAGAAACAATGCATATAAGAGAGGGAATACAGATGTAGAATAGCGCTTTAAGTACGATCTTATGCCGGAGCATGCTGCCCGGGTCTCCACTTTCCGGGGATGAAAAGGGAGCCTCTTTCATCTTTCTGGCGGCCCTGTCCATGAGTTACCCCAGATCGAGCTCTACAGGGCAATGATCACTGCCCATAATTTCCGGATGGATGGAGGCATCCCTGATATTTTCCTTCCAGCCATCAGATACAAGGAAATAATCGATTCTCCAGCCGATATTCCGCTCTCTTGATTTAGCAAAGTAACTCCACCAGGAATAGGCATTCCTTGCATCGGGATTACGATAACGGAATGAATCCGTAAATCCGGCAGCAAGCAGGTCTGTCATTTTGCCCCGCTCTTCATCAGTAAAACCGGCATTTTTATGATTGGCGGCCGGATTGGCTATGTCGATATCTTCATGAGCCACATTGAGGTCACCGCAAAGTATGACAGGCTTGGATTCGGCCAATCCTGTCATGTATTTCTTCATTTCGTCCTCCCATTTCATCCGGTAAGAAAGACGGGCGAGACCTCGCTGGCTGTTTGGCGTGTAACAGCAGAGAAGGTAATGATCTCCAAAGTCGGCAGTGATGAGGCGTCCTTCCTGATCATGTTCGGCAATACCCAGCCCGTAAGTTACAGAAAGAGGCTCTTCCTTCGTGAAAAGGGCCGTGCCACTGTAACCTTTCTTGACAGCACTGTTCCAGTATTGGTGGTAACCGGGAAGTTCCAGTTCAATCTGGTGAGGCTGCAGTTTTGTCTCCTGAAGGCAGAAGCAGTCTGCGTCAAGCGTCCGGAAAGCATCCATGAAACCTTTTTTCAGACATGCCCGGAGACCGTTCACATTCCAGGAAATATACTTCAGTTTTTTCATAGGAATCTCCTTCTGCTTGGAATAAAAATAATGATTTCTTATAATCATAATTATAAACTTTCCGTGACCGTTTTAAAAGGCAGAATGACATAGTTAAATTATTATTTATAACTTTTTCGCATAAATATTAAACTCGAAATCCCGTCAACGAATTTAAATTTTATGGCTTATAGTATAAATGAAATATAAAAGATAAGCAGAAAGAAATAAATACCGGATATATTTTAACTTACTGTGTAAATATCGTGGAAACCTGGCCCGGTGTGCTATAATGTAGGCAGTTAAAGCAGGCAGGGCGTAGTTTCTTCCTGGCTGATTTCCTGGAAGGAGAAGGAGTCAATATGAAAAAGATTGTTATCACTGTAATTGGCGCTGACCGGGTCGGTATTGTTGCCGGCGTAGCCACTGCCCTGGCAGAGGAAAATATAAATATCCTTGATATTTCGCAGACTATTCTTGGAGACATTTTCGACATGGTCCTCATTTGCGATATGGAAAATGCCAGGGGTACTTTGAAAGATGTACAGGACGATATGGGCAGGCTGGGAAAAGAGCTGGGAGTCGATGTCCGTGCCCAGCTGGCTGATATTTTCTACGCCATGCACCGTATCTGAAAGGGGGAGCCATGCTCGATATAGAAGAAATCCTCGCAACGGAGCGCATGTTTGACCAGAATAAACTGGACGTGCGAACCATCACCATGGGCATTTCCCTTCTGGGCTGCGTTTCAGATGATGAAAAAACATTGTGTGACAAAATTTATGACACAATCTGCACCAAAGCGGAACATTTAACTGAGGTGAGTCATGATATTTCCAGGGAATACGGTGTGCCTATTATTAACCGTCGTATTTCCGTCACTCCTGTGGCTCTTGTAGCCGGCGGGCTCCATGTATCCAGTTATGTACCTATCGCGCAGACACTCCAGAAAGCAGCCGATGCGGTGGGGGTGGATATCCTTGGCGGATTCTCAGCTCTTGTGGACCGTGGAATATCAGCATCGGATAAAATCCTTATTGATTCTATTCCGGAAGCACTGGCGTCTACATCATCCATTTGCAGTTCTGTGGCAGTAGGTTCAACGAAAGCAGGCATCAATATGGATGCTGTGAAACAGATGGGAGAAGTAGTCAAGAAAACTGCTGAACTCACAAAGGACCAGGATGCTTATGGATGTACGAAACTGGTGGAATTCTGCAATGCAGTTGAAGATAATCCATTCATGGCAGGCGCTTTCCATGGCGTCACCCAGGGGGATACAGCTATCCATGTAGGTGTTTCAGGACCGGGCGTGGTAAAGAGAGCACTGGAGGATGTGAAGGGCGCACCGCTGAATGTGGTTGCCAGGACTATAAAAAATACAGCCTTCATGATTACCCGCCTTGGCCAGCTGGTGGCAGAAGCAGCTACCAAAAGACTTCACGCGCCATTTGGTATCATCGACCTGTCTCTGGCACCGACCTCAGCTGTTGGAGACAGCGTGGCCCAGGTACTTGAGGAAATGGGACTGGAAAGCTGCGGCGGGCCGGGTACTACGGCCGCTCTGGCACTTCTGAATGATGCGGTAAAAAAAGGCGGCCTTATGGCTTCTTCCAGCGTTGGCGGACTTTCAGGCGCTTTCATCCCTGTCAGTGAAGATTTGGGAATGATTCAGGCAGTGCAGAGAGGAAGCCTCTGCCTGGAAAAACTGGAAGCCATGACATGTGTCTGCTCTGTCGGGCTTGATATGATTGCTATCCCCGGGGATACTCCGGCTTCCACAATCTCTGCCATCCTTGCCGATGAAGCGGCAATCGGCATGATCAATAACAAGACGACTGCTACGAGACTGATTCCGGTTCCCGGGAAAAAACCGGGCGATATGGTACAATTTGGCGGGCTCATGGGTTATGCTCCGGTTATGGAGATTAATCACTTCCGGGCGGATGAATTCATCAACCGCGGCGGTAAGATTCCTGCACCTTTAAGATCCTTAACTAACTGATATGATAGACAAAAACTTCCGGGGCTCTTGCTTCGGAAGTTTTTTGATGGAAAGTTCAGTCTGCTGTTTCTGCTTTTTTTAAATCGAAATATTTCCTGTAGAAATATACACAGATAAAAACAGAAAGAAGAGAACCGGCCGGAGCGGCGAGCCCCATGGGGAAAAGAGTGGCTGGAAAGAGAAGAGCCGCCAGATAAGTACCGGGGATGCGGAGAGTAAATATGGAAATGACATTGTGAATAAAAGATAGTTCTGCTTTTCTGTATGCAGAAAAATACCCGCTGAAGCAGAAGTGAATGCCGGCAATAGCGCAATCCAGGCAGTAAGCGTGGAAATAATCACTTCCCATGGCGATGACTGATTCTTCGCCGGGAACGAAAAGGTTAATGATTTCGGGCGCCTTTAATTCTGCCAGAAGGATGCAGAGAATGCCAAATGTTATGCAGGTCGTAATGCCGTACCGGAGTCCCTGCCTTGCTCGCTCATGGAAACCGCCGCCTGCATTCTGGGCCGCAGTGGCGGAAACGGTAGACATCATGGCAGAAGGAACGAGGAAGAGGAAGCTGATGATTTTTTCCACAACCCCAACTGCCGCTGCTGTTTCGACTCCAAGGCTGTCAGCAATGGAAGTAATAGCCAGGAAGGAAATCTGGATGAGTCCATCCTGACAGCAGATGGGAAGACCGATAGAAAGAATCTGGCGGAGATAAACCATCTGCGGGTTGAAAGAATTTCCGGAAATCTGCAGGTTTTTTGCTTTATGATGCAAATAGAAAAGACAAAGCAGGGCGCTTAATGCTTCAGCGCCCACAGTGCCAATGGCAGCACCTTTTGCACTCATGTGCATCGGGCCGATCAGGAGATAGTCCAGCCCGATATTGACAATCCCGGAGAGGGCGATAAAGATCATGGGGGCTCTTGTATTTCCCATACCCCGCAGGAAACTGCTCATCATATTGTATAAGAAAATAAGAGGGACGCCCAGAAAACAGATGAATAGATAATCAGCAGTATCCCCGACTGCCTCAACCGGTGTCTGGAGAGCGGAGAGGATGAAGGGCATGAGGAAAAGCAGGATAGCAGAAATCAGAAGGGACAGGGGAATAAAGAAGGCTGCCGACGTACCCATGAGCCTGAATGCTGTTTTCTCGTCCTGTCCGCCAAGACTCCGGGCAATAGATACCGCACAGCCTATGGTAAGTCCCGTTATCATGACGATGACCATGTGCATAACCTGGCTGCCGATAAATACGGCGCTTACAGGGGCGGCACCATAAAATTGTCCCGTGATGAAGAGATCTGCCATACCGTAAAAGGTCTGCAGAAAACAGGCTGCCAGATAAGGAACAGCGAAATTCATCATTTTAGGAAATAATTTTCCCCGGGTCAGATCATTTTCGAGAATCATAAAATCACCTGCATTAAAAAAGTATTCTGAATTTTCATCAGAATACCATGGAGACAGGGGTTTGTAAAAAGAATAAAAGTGTGGATATCAGCACTTTTTTTCATGGGTAAAATAAATAAGCTTTCTTAGAAAAGGGGAATGTTCGTCTTTCCTGCAGATAAGGCAGGTTCTTTCTGCAAAGGACTGGTCCAGGGCAAATGCATGCAGGTCATCGTATCCGCTTCCCGGTTTTATTGGAAGAATGGCAAAACCTTCTCCCAGGGAAAGGCGCAGCAGCTGCTCAGAATAAGTGGGTACTTTTTCCGTAGAGGAAAAAGTTATGCCAAATGATTTCATGAATTTCTGCCGGCAATTTTCAATATATCCCGGATTTTCCGCTTTGGTCAGGAAAGGCAGGGAGGAGATGACGGATTTGATATCTTTTAAAGCTTCGGCTTTTTCCCGTGAGCATACCAGTGATTGTGGTACAAGGGCCAGTTCGCAGGAAATAAAACGGGAAGAAAAGGAAATCGCTTCCGGGGCAATGATCGCATCTATCCGGTGGCTGGCGAGTTCATTTTCTAATACTTCCGGCGGCTCAATACGGTAATTAATTGTGATTTCCGGAAATTCCTTCAAAAAAGCAGGCATGAAATCAATTCCCCGGTATTCCTGAGAATCAAGTCCGATGGTAATGGAAGATAATGCCGGGACAAGCCGGTGGATCAGCGACTCATAACGCTCATAAATTTCTTTCATCCCATCATAAAAATTTTGCCCTTTTGAAGTCAGGACCATGCCCCGGGAGGAACGGGCAAAGATTTTGAAACCGGCCTCTTTTTCCAGGCTGCTGATATATTTGCTCATGGTGGTCTGGGCTATATGACATTTTTCTGCGGCTTTTGTGAAATTTCCGGTTTCTGCGGAAGCAAAAAAATATGTGAGCTTGTTGATATCCATAAAAGCACCTTTCAATAACGGGAATTCTTTTAAAATTATATCATTCCATTCCCTGAGAAAATAGAGATTTCAAATTTTCTATGAGAATAATGTTTTTTTCTTTATATTGTGATAAAATAATTTAGTTATGAATAGTACAGGTTGAACCTGTTCTTTATATGCAGGGTGTGCAAATGGATTACAAAAAAAGAAATTCCCCGGAGTGGGATGAAAAGACACAGTCTTCGGAAGCGATGACTGCCCGGGATAAGAAGGACAGCCCGGGACATTGGAAACGGTGGTGGCTTATTGCAACAATCGTTCCTTTTTGCTTTGCCTTTTTCCTTTCCTGGTATTTTGGAGCGCCGGGGGGATATGAGCCCTTCTCTCAGGTCAAGGTGTTTCTCCTTTTCCTGCAGGTGGGGTTTGTAACAGCTTATTTTATCCGGCACGATTTGAAAAAGGCGGCAGTGCATCTATGGATTACCATCATCTGCCTCTGGGCCCTGTCTCTTGTGGTGCCCTATCTTTCGACGCAGACGGATGTACTTCTTGATATGTCGGATGTATCAGGCGAACTTTCCACTCCGCTTTATCTTTTTATTTCCTGTCTCTCGGCAGCCTGGATTCTTCCGGGCAGATGGCGTATGATTGCCCGTCTCGCCTGTGTGGTGCTTATCGTTTTATATGTGCTGGTACAGTTTACCTATATCGGCTATTATACGATTACCCATTCCCTTATTTCCATAAATATGCTGCTGGCGCTGGCTCAGACGAACCTGGCGGAAACGAGGGAATATATAGAGGTGAATATTCCCTATGCGGAAATCGCTGCGGGAATCATTGCCCTTGTTATCCTGGGATGGCTCATCTTTCATGCCAGCCGTTTCAGCTTCAGCCGCAGACAGGTGTCCAGAAAAACCTGGTTTGTCATGCTTGGCCTTTTCTGTGTCAATCTTGGCCTTTGCTGCCTTTCCATCGGTGCTACCCGCCTCGCCCACGTCTATTATGAAACGTATGAGACCCTTCACAGTTTTTCGGATTTCCAGAAAATTGTAGAAGCCAGAAGGCATATGCATATCCGTAATAAAGTTATTGCAGACCGGCTGAAGGCAGCTCCGGATGGAGTCTATGTACTTGTTATCGGTGAATCACTGACAAGAGACCATATGGGTGTCTATGGTTATCCGAGGGAAACAACGCCGTTCCAGTCCCGCGCAATCAGCGATCCTCATTATGAATTCTTCAATCATGGTTATTCATGCTATACACAGACAGTACAGGTGCTGACTGAAGCCCTGACTGAGAAAAACCAGTACAATGATATCAATCTGGTCGATGCTTATTCCGTGGTGGATCTGGCACGGGAAGCCGGATTCCGGACTACCTGGATTTCCAATCAGTCCCGGTTCGGCGTATGGGATACACCCATTGGGGCCATTGGTTCTGCCTGCGATGATCAGTACTGGATCAATCAGTATGTAGGTACGGATGTTGTGACAAAGGATTATGATACGGCTCTTATTCCTTATCTGAAGAAAGTTGATCCGAACAACCGCAGACAACTGGTTGTCATTCACCTGATGGGCAGCCATGTGAGCTACTGGGACCGCTATCCCTCCGAATTTTATAAATGGCCGGAAAATCCCGGAAATACCAGAAGTACGGAGGAAATTATGAATGATGAATACGACAATTCCGTACTCTTCAATGATTATGTAATTGAAAATATCATGAATGAAGCGACTAATTTCCTTCATGCAGACGGAGTGCTCTACTTCTCCGACCACGGGGAACAGGTGACGGAAAGACCCGGACACAATGCTGATCAGTTCGATTACACCATGGTTCATATTCCATTCTGGGTATATCTGTCAGATCAGTATCGTTCCATGAATCCTGAAAGGGTTCGTCTTATGGACGAAAGAAGGAATATGCCGTTTTCCAATGATATGCTCTATGATACTTTTATGGGAATCATGGGTCTAACCGCCGCTCATTATGATTCTGAATCCGATATTTTTGCACCCGAATTTGATAAGGATGTAACTACCCTCATGACCATGTATGGGAATGTCATGATCCGGGATGATGTGGAACAGCTTGGTTCGGACAAGGAAATTATGGATCAGAAGTGGAACCGGAATATCTCGGACCATGCCCGTGCCCATGGATATCGGAGCTTTGACTGGAATACATTCCAACCCGTCCCGATTGCCTCGGAAACAGTTCCGGAAGTGGAAAATGAGGGAACGAGCCGGGAAAATCAAAATTAAAAGGCTGCAGGAAACAGAATGCCGGACATTTCGTTTCCTGCGGCTTTTCAGCAGGCTGAGGCTGATTTGTCACAGGAACGGACCTGTGTTATAGTAAAATAAATTTATTCTATTTCATCAGGAGGAAATATGAGGCTTCGCAGGAAACCCTGGATTGAAGAGGCAATTAAAAACTACACATCCATCCTTTTTCTGGAGGAACCTAAAGACAGGAAGGGAAAATGGAGGGATTTATTTCCCTGTCCGCAGAATGAACTTCATGTAGAATTCGGTACGGGAAAGGGACAGTTCATATCCGGTATGGCTGCCATTCATCATGATGTAAATTATGTAGGAATGGAAGTACAGGAAGGAGTTATTTACTATGCTGCAAAAAAAACGGCGGAAATGGATCCTCCCCTTGATAATGTACGCCTTATATTGGGAGATGTCAGCGAGATTGCTGATATCTTTGCGCCCGGTGAAGTGGATGTCATCTATTTGAATTTCAGTGATCCCTGGCCGAAAAAGCGCCATGCCAAAAGACGGCTGACCTACAGGGACTTCCTGAAACGCTATGCACTGATTCTTAAAGAAAAGGGAGAGATCCGCTTTAAAACGGATAACAAAGATCTTTTTGATTTTTCTATTGGAGAATTCCAGGCAATGGGATGGGAGCTTTCCCAGGTAACCTATGATCTCCATGCATCTCCGGTAGAAGGAGATGTGGAAACGGAGTATGAAGAGAAGTTCTCCAGAAAGGGGAATCCGGTATGCCGTCTCGTAGCGAGACGTCCCTGATGGATATGAAGTATGCACCAAAAGCGCTGCAGAAAATGTTTATTGTTGCAGCGGTACTGATTATTCTGGGGGCTTTTAACGTATACAGTTCAACATATTATATGAATCTGGAAGCCGGCGGAAGTCCTTACAGCCATCTTCTGCGACATATCGCGGTACTGGCGGCAAGCATAGTTATCGCTTTGGCGCTCACAAGGATCAACTACCGGTTCATACGCAGGTTTGCAGGATTCTGGTGCGCAGGGACGATTGTTCTTCTGATCCTTGTGCTGGTGGCCGGACGTACTGTAAATGGCGCTACACGATGGATTATGCTGGGACCGGTATCACTGCAGCCCTCGGAAATTGCTAAAATCACCGGCCTTATCTGGGCCTCATCTCTGCTTTCGGAAAAAGTGGACCGCCATATAAGGATTACCGTTTTTGCCCGCTTTTTAAGACCATTCATATTCATTGCAAGCAAGAAAAAAGAAAATTCCTTTGTCGCAATGCTTCGGTATTTCACTCCTTTTTATATGCCGCTTATCATGGCTGCATTTATAATGAAACAGCCGGATATGGGTACGGCAGGAATGGTTCTTATGTTTCCGGCTCTTCTTTATATCATTGCGGGCATGCCCGCTTTTGAAATCATTCTGGGATGTATTGTTACTGCTGTAGTTTTTGGAGCCCTTGCTATTGCGGCACCTTATCGTATGGCACGCCTTATAGTTCTCTGGGATCCTTTTTCCTATGCACAGGATCTGGGCTATCAGACTGTACAGAGTCTCATTGCCGTTGGCTCCGGCGGCCTTCTGGGACAGGGCATGGGAGAGGGATTGTCTAAATTCCTTTACCTGCCGGAACAATATACGGACTTTGCTTTTGCTGTTTTCAGTCAGGAATATGGATTTATCGGTTCCTGTGCAGTGCTTTGTCTTTTTATGGCTTTTCTGTATTATGGATTTTGTGTAGCCAGGAAACTGCAAGATACATATTCCGCATTTCTTGTATACGGACTGACTCTTCTTATTTCCGTGCAGGGGCTCATCAATATAGCCATGGTTATCGGATGTTTCCCGGTAACAGGGATTCCACTTCCGTTTATTTCATTTGGCGGAACATCACTGCTGGTTAATATGGCAGCCCTGGGACTGATTTGGGGGACATCTACGCAAAGCCTCAAGGATTATGACGAACAGGAAAGAAAGAAACGGATTGCTGCCATGGAGGGACATCCTCTTTCTTTCGGAGAACTTTCCGGGAATGTCTATGCGCGCCATCGGTACCGCTGGCGCTGATTTCCGGAAGGAAGAAATATGTTTATAAGTGCATCTTTCTTCTTGCTGGGGGAATTATGGATGATTTTTGGGATCTTCTTTCACCGGATTTCCTGAACCGGATTCGCTCTTTCGGAAAGGGGGAATGGACCCTCTCCGTGTATGCCTCATTCCCTGCAGAAAGTGCAGAGGGGTATTTTCTGGCACAGGCACAAAAATGCCTGGAAAAGTCCGGCATATCCATCCGCTCTTTTTATGAAAGCCGGGAAAATCTGAATGAAGCTCTTCGAGGGAGAAAACTTTTAGCTTTTGTAGACTCTGTCTCTAAAACAGGCCGCCTTGCATTATGTGCCGATGCGCTCGATCTCTCAGGGGCCGTTGTTTATGGAATGGAGTCCGGCTTTCCCAGCCTGGAAGGAAAGAATGTGATTACTTCATTTGGGAATGGCCGTTTCTGTTCCTGCTATACCTGCATGTCGGATTTTGCTTTTCCGGTCATTGGTGATAGTATAATGGAAAGCTCTTTAAGCGTCCTGAATGATCGGGAAATAAGGGAAGTGGTCCAGATATTGACAGGCCTGATGATTTTCTCTCTGAATCCTGATATTGGAATCCTTCCAGCTATGGATCAGGGCAGGTCCATTTCGATGTGTGAATAATAAACTAAAAAGCAGGCTTTCCGGGGAAAACCTGCTTTTATCGTTAAAATTAAAGCTTAAAATATTTACGCGCCTGCGTCCAGGCAATTCCGGAAGCAGTCTGGAAGAGAAAGAGACACATGGCTTTCTTTGGATGAAACAGCCAGAATGTTTTTGAAATAGGAGAAAGAGGTTTAAGGATATCAGGCGCCGTTTCCGTTTTCCGTACTTTTTCTTTTACCTTTTCCACCGGCTTCTTTTCTTTTACTTTTTTCGTGACCACTGCGGCAGCCAGGGCAAATACAAGGGCCTTAATGAGTTTATCCATAATCTTTGTCCTCCTTCTCACCTTTTCTACTATCATAGCAAATGGGAACGGTAAGTTCAAAGGGAATTGATGATTTCCGGCATTTTTTAGCATTGGGCTATGTTTTGAATTTCTTTTTTTCAACAGGGGAGTGTGGTATACTTTTAATGGAATTTTATTTATTTCCCTTTGGGGAATGATTCTGGAGGAATTTATGAGCGCAGATTCAAATGTTTTGCTTTTACCTTTATGCTTTTTCGGCTTATACATGATTCTCGAAGCGGCTGACTGGGGCGTTACTCTGGCAGCTCCGCTGGTTTCCCGCAATGAAGAGGAAAACAAGGCGGCTCTCGGACTTTTGAAGCCAGGACTTGATGGTAATGAACTATGGTTTTTCCTGGGCATGTTCATGATGGGGGCCGCTGTTCCGGAAGTGTCGGAAAAACTGGCCGGTACGAAAATGGTCATGATTATTCTGGTATCTCTGGGGGCTGTTCTCCGTCTGGCCTCCTGTTTTCTCAGAAATATTTTTGGAAGCAGGGCAGTCATGAAAATACACGGCCTTTTTTCCATTATTGTTTTGGCTGCATTGGGACTTATTTCCTCATCACTCCTGATGGAGGAAGGAGGGCTGATCAGTGCTATCGGTATTTTTACTGCGTTATGGCTCATCCTTTCAGCATTTCAACTGGGCTCCCTGTATGGTGCTGTCAAAGTGGTGAATCCTCTGGGCGAACGGTTCCGTGCTGCATTCCTGGTATCCAGTGTCCTTAATGTGGTCGTGTATATCATTCTGGCGATTCTTCTGAAAAATCATGCGGCTGATTCCAATCTTTATGGCAGCTTTTTCTGGATCAGTCTGGTGGCAACTGCCATCCTTTTTGCCATCGCTTTCCTCTTTACACGCATGCGCCATGTAAAGGTGGGGCTGGCAGCTGTTTATTTCTCATCTTTCTTTGCTATTGCCATTTACCTTTCAGCTTATGCGGTCATGCTTCCTGCTCATTTCACTGTCGAGCTTGATTCCCTTAAAAATGCCATGGACGGGCTGCCGGGGACGGCACTTCTCATCGTGGCTTTTGTATGGACCCTGGGAACTTTCATCTGGAGACAGATCCGCAGAAAAGAAACGTACGAATGGAAAGATCATATTTAAGGAGGAAATTATGGGAGAACTTTATAAAACGCAGCATACCATAGATGAAATGCTGGACCGCATGGGTGTCAAAATCGTTCTTGATTCCGAACATCTGACAGAAGAGGACCGGTTCGAGGCAGAAAAGCAGGGTGCCTCGGTGGTGCTGAAAAAAGTGGAAAAGAAAGAAAAAGAAAAGGAATAAAGAAAATCGTGAAAGTCTGAAAAGCTTTCACGGTTTTTATTTTTTGCTCCGAAAAATATCTTTTAAATAGAACATTTTTTCTATTTTTATGCTATAATAATTTCATAGAAAATCTTTTCAGGAGGCGCGTATGGAAATAGGTGACAAACTGGACATACTGGCAGATGCGGCCAAATATGACGTATCCTGTTCTTCCAGCGGCTCCGCCAGGGCCAATGACGGAGGGCTTGGAAACGGGCATAAAAGCGGGATCTGTCACACTTGGACTGCCGACGGGCGCTGCGTATCGCTCCTGAAGATTCTGATGACCAACTCCTGCATTTTTGACTGCGAATACTGCGTGAACCGGAGAAGCCACGATACGCCGAGGGCCATTCTGACACCTGAAGAGATTGTACTTTTAACAGTAGAATTTTACAAACGGAATTACATCGAAGGGCTTTTCCTGTCTTCCGGCATCCTGCGGTCACCGGATTATACGACGGAGCTCCTCATCCGGGTGGCAAAACTTCTGCGGGAGCGGGAGCATTTCAATGGTTATATTCATATGAAAGGAATTCCGGGAACGGACCCGAAACTCCTGAATGAACTGGGGCGATACGTGGACCGAGTAAGTGTTAATATCGAGCTTCCTTCGGAAAAATCCCTCCATCTTCTGGCGCCCCAGAAAACGAAAAAAGCGATTCTTGCGCCTATGAAGTTTTTCAAGGAATCCATCGAAGTCCACAGGGAGGAGAAAAAGCATCACCGGAAACTTCCCTCTTTCGTGCCGGCAGGTCAGACGACCCAGCTCATCGTGGGGGCCAGCGGGGAAAGCGACCGGCAGATTCTGCTCCTCACGGAAGAACTTTATCAGAAAGCATCGCTGAAGCGGGTCTATTATTCAGCCTATGTACCTGTGATGAAAGGGAAAAACCTCCCTGCCCTGATCAAGCCTCCTTTGGCAAGAGAAAACAGGCTGTATCAGGCGGACTGGCTTCTCCGGTTCTATAAATTCCGTGCAGAGGAAATACTGACACCGGAGGAACCGGATTTCGATGAAGAACTGGATCCCAAATGCACCTGGGCCCTCCGGCATCGGGAACTATTTCCTGTGGAAATCAACCGGGCACCCTACGAAATGATTCTGCGGGTTCCGGGAATCGGTGTAAGAAGCGCACTCCGTATAGTCAGGCTCCGAAGGTACGGCGGCCTTTCCTATGATCATTTGAAACGGATAGGCGTTGTACTTAAGCGGGCAAGGTATTTCATGACTGTGAATGGCAGGTATTACGGAGAATGGGCGCTGGATTCAGAAAGTTTGCGGAATCGGCTCATTTCGGAAACCGCAGCCCGGGAAGTCCGGGAAATGAGCCTTTTTGATACCCAGACCTGAGGATTTGATAAAATTCTTAATATAAAACAGGGCTCCTTCGACCATATACAGAAAATCATAAAATGGTTAAATTGGGAGTTGAAGGAGGAGGTTATGTATTTTTTATACGATGATACCTATCCGGGATTTCTCACGGCTGTTTATGAGATTTACTATTTCGGTACCAGCCAGCTTGAAGGGATATCCACATCGAACGGAGAAGTACCACTTTTCAGTAAAGAATATGTGGTAAAGACCAATTTCCTGAAGGCGGAGAAAGTGGCTTCAGCTTTTGAAAAATCCTGCGGGAAAGAAGCCATGCGCTGGATGTACAGGGCCTGGCTTTCTGATGATGAAGGACGGGAACTTAGAATTTTTAATTTCATGAAAGAAGGGTTCCGGCTGGGAAAGAATATTTACACCCATAAAAAGGAAAGCTGGGTCATGGATATTCTGGATATGTGCCGGGAAGTGGGGAATGAAACGGAAAAATTCCGGGGAATCCTCCGGTTCAGCGAACTGGAAGATGGCCTTCTTTATGCATCTATCAATCCTACCCACCGGATCCTGCCGGTGCTCTCAGCCCATTTCAAAGACCGGCTGTCTTCAAAGTATTGGGCCATTTATGATGTAAACCGTCATGAGGCGGCTGTGTATAACGGGGAAAAGGTATCTTTCGTCACAGTGGAGAAAATCCGGAAAAATCTGAAGTACAGCAGGGATGAGGAAGATTTCCGCCAGCTCTGGAGGAATTACTATCGCCATATGGGGATTAAGGAAAGAAGGAATCCCAAAGAGCGGATGAATTTTCTCCCAAAGAAATACTGGGCGAACCTGACGGAAATGGAAGATCCCTATAATGCCCGGGATCTGGACCTTAAAGGCATGGAAGAAAAAAGACCTGGGAAACTTTCGAAAACCATATCGCCTGCGGAAATCGATGATGCCTTAAGGGCTGTGCAGCTGAAACTGGATTTACAGAACAAGAAAAATAAAGAATAAAATTTTTCCGGAAACATTGCATCTGTTTCCGGTTTTTCTTTATAATGAGACAAAAGAATTTTAATCAACAAAAGGAGGAATCTTATGCATCCCATGAGAAGGAAAGACCGTCTTGTGACGGCGGAAGAGGAAATCCGGGCCATTCTGGACAAATGCGGCATTGTCCATCTGGGCCTTTATGATGAGGACCGCATATTCGTGGTTCCCGTGAACTACAGCTATGAATATGAGGGAGGGAAACTGACTCTGTATTTCCATGGCGCCAGGGGCGGGCTCAAACGGGACCTGATCCGGAAAGACAACCGGGCGGGTTTTGAAATGGATACGGGAAATCATGTCATTCCTCACGATCAGAATCCCAGCCGGTATACCACCCATTATGGCAGCATCATTGGAAGCGGCCGGGTGACCATCGTGGAAGATCCGGAGGAAAAAAGGGACATCATGACCCGGTTCATGAAGCAGATTTCCGGGAAAGACTGGGAAATCACCGATGGTCATGTGAATTCCATCGAAGTTTATAAACTGGAGGCAGAAGAATTCCAGGCCAAGGAAAATCCTGCTTTCCGAAGGAAATAAATCAAAAAGGCTTCCGCTTGATGCGGAAGCCTTTTTGATTTCCCGGATTTATGCCCGCGGGCATCATATGGATTAGAAATCAGGTATTAGACAGAAAAACTATCCTGATTTATGATGAGGACAAAAGAAATTTATATATTCTTCTGCTCTGAAGAAATGAAATGAAGGGTTTCATACCCCTTTTTCAAATCCTCCGGCAGCTTTTCATAGGGTATGGGACCGGTGAGAAGGGAGCCTTTTTTCTCTGCTGTCCTGTAATACCAGAGCTTGTAATTGACCACATTCATCATTTCTTTCAGTTCCTGCTGTTTTTCCTCAAGCACTTTCTTCTGGCGGGTGAGGATGGAAAGTCTTTCACTGATGGTTTCAGGACTTTCCGGAGGGAGATTGACGAAAGTTTTGATGTCCTTCAGGGAAAGGCCTGTTTTCTTGAGGCACTGAATGAGTTTGAGTTCGGAAATGTCTTTTTCCTGAAACATACGGATGCCTCCGGCTGATCGTTCGAGATCCGGCAGGAGTCCTTCCTTGTCATAATAACGGATGGTGGAGACTGGAATTTCAAGAATTTTCGCGGCTTCCCCGGCAGTATAGAGCATAAATGCCTCCTTGGGAAATACTTGACTTAAACATTACTTTAAGGAATACAATATACTTTAAGATGATTTCAGTATAAGAAATAGAAGTTCCCTCGTCAAGGGGATGAGAAAGAGGGAGTACCATGAAAATATTGACAGTTTATTACTCTAAAAGTGGTCACACCGAAAAACTGGCCCGGAAGATTCATAATATTCTGGGCGGCGATATCACTTCCATTACTGCAAAGAAGACTTATGCTTCTTCTTATGGCATGACGGTCCTTCAGGCGGGATTCGACAAGCTTAGAAGCCGCCGGCCGGAAATTGAAGAAATTCCCTTCCCTCTTGAAGAGTATGACATCATCATTCTGGGAGCGCCTACCTGGTATTTCACCATGGCTCCGGCCATGCAGGTATTCCTTGATGGTCATGATTTCAAGGGTAAAAAAGTTTATACTTTTTCCACCGATGGCGGGCAGCCGAAAAATACGCTTTCCGATTTCAGGAAGAAACTGGAAGAGAAGGGAGCCCGGGTGGCAGGGCAGTTCCATGTGACCTACAAGATGAACGATCGTCTTACCGGAGACGATGAAATTGATAAATGGATAAAGGGATTAAAGGAGGATGCAGTCCGATGAAGAGGAAATGGATAGCAGCTTTTCTGGCTCTTTGCCTTATGACCGGAACTTTGGCAGGCTGCGGAGGAAATCAGGGAAGTGCATCCCAAAGTGCAGCTTCAAAGGTTTCAGACAGTCCTGTCAAAGAAACCATGAAACCCTTCAATGTGCATCAGGTGGTGGTATCGGACAATACGAAGGGCCGCACCATTATGTGGGAACTTCCCACGGATCAGGAAAACAGCCTGGAGTACAGAGAAAAAGGGACGGAGGCTATTTATTCCGTTTCTGCCTCTGCCAAAGGGCTCAAGGGAAATAACGGTATTAAGGATGGGACTGTTTATACGGCGTATCTGGACAATCTGGTCAAAGGAAAAGACTATGAATTCAGGACCCGCGAAGGAAATACGGTGAGCAGCTGGTATCCGCTGAAAACGGATCAGGGAGGCAGTTTCAAAGCCATTGTCACTTCTGATTCCCAGAGCTCCGACTATACGGACTGGAAGAACCTCTTTGCCCATGTATGGAAAGGAAATCCTGATGCCTCTTTCTTCATTGCCCTGGGGGACCTGGTGGATAACGGGGAAGATGAATACCAGTGGCAGACCTGGTTTTCTGACGTGAAAGATGCGATTTCCAATATACCTGTAGTTCCAGTCCTGGGCAATCATGAGGCTTATTCACTGGACTGGAAAAATCATATGCCCGACAGGTATCTCACTCATTTCAACCTTCCTTCCAATGGAAATAAAAATCATCAGAACCATTACTACTCCTTTGACTGGGGGGATGTCCACTTTGCCGTACTGGATACGTCTCTTCGGGAAGAAGGAGAATGGCTGCCAGATCTTTTTGAAAAGCAGAAAATATGGCTGGACAGGGATTTAAAAAGTACAAAGAAGAAATGGAAAGTCGTCCTCATGCACAAGGATCCGCTCCAGTACGGCTTTGCCGATGAAGGAAGGCCGCACCGGGAAGAAGGATTTTCGGAAGAAGGAAATGTTTTCATGCCTGTCTTTGATGCCAATGGCGTAAACCTGGTGCTGTCGGCTCATCTTCATACCTATAGAGACCGCGGACGGATTTATGATTTCAAACGGTCGGAAAAAGGCCCTGTCTATGTAATCGAGGGCCTTTCCGGCAATGTCCGTTATCCGGGACTGTGGAAACGGCATGAACTGGATGAATATGTGGCACCTCAGCCGGAGACAGATAATTATTCCATTCTGGAAGTGACGGATCAGGAAATAAAACTCACCGGATACCTTCCGGATGGTACAAAACTTCATGAAACAGTAGTCAGAAAGGATTAAATGATGGAAAGAGCAAAAGTTATTCTTCATATGATGATTTCAATTGACGGGAAAATTGAAGGCTATTTTGCTGATGCACCCCTTACAGGTGCTTGCGGGGAGGTGTATGATGAACTCATCCCGACTCTGGGCGATGCGGAAGGAACGGGTTCCTATACCGCATGTCTGTACCTCGCCGGTGGAGATGGAGATTACAGTGCTTTCAAAGACAGTGAAGTTCCGGAAGGGGATTTTCCTGTCATAAGTGAAAATAAGAAATATCTATTCTGCTTCGACCGCCATGGCAAATGCGCCTGGGAAGGACCTCTTTCCGGAGATAAGCAGGTGGTGGAAGTGGTGACACGGGAAGTGCCGAAAGAATTCCTTGCATACCTTCGAAGCAAAAATATTTCATATATCTTTGCCGGCGAACATGATCTGGACATCCCGGGCAGTCTGGTTAAGATTCATGAGCTTTTCGGCGTGGAAACACTGGTCCTCTGTGGAGGTGCCACCATTAACGGAGCTTTTTTCAAGGCCGGTATGGTAGACGGTATTTCTCAAGTGGTCGTACCTTATCTGGAAGGCAATCATGACCAGAAAGGGACCGCGGAAACCGATGTATTCCTGCCCAAAGCATATTTGCTGAAAAAGGCGCAGCCTGTGGGGAAGGGCGGCATCCACCTGCTTTATGAAGCGGAAAAGAAATGAAATAAAAAAATCCTGTCTCTTCGGAAACAGGATTTTTTATTTGTCATGAACTATGTGCCAGTTGCGGAGAAGGACTTTTTTACCCCGCCAGGCAAAGGCATATTCTTTATATTTCCTGTCAAAGCCGCGGTTGGAAATATTTTCAAGTTCTTCTCCGGAAAGACAGGAAATACGGTTTTCATGAATTTCAGGGATTGGAGAAAAGGGGGCTTTTTTATTGAAAGGGCAGCATTTCTGACATTCATCACAGCCGAAGATGAGAGGCGTCTTTTTAAGGATTTCTATTTCCTCTGCCGTCAGGTCTTCCTTTTTCTGGGTAATACATGATTTGCAGCGGGATGGATTAAAGAGCTCTTTTCCTATGATCTTTCCGGGACATGCTTTTTCACAGAGATGGCAGTTCCCGCAGGAAAGAGAAAGGGGTTTGTCCGGCTCAAGTTCAAGAGTGGTCAGAATGGCACCGATAGTGACACTGGAACCGTAAACGGGATGGATGAGGCAGTGATTTTTTCCGAAAAATCCGAGCCCTGCCGACCAGGCAAGCCACCGGTCCACCATAGGGGAGGTATCGGTGAGAGCATAAAATCGGGCTTCAGGGAATTTTTCCTTAACGGAAAGGATGATTTTTTCCATATACCGGTGGTTGATAATATGGTAATCTTTGGGCCTTGCATAGAGGGCGATATTGGACTTCCGTTCATCTTCCGCCTTATAGGGAAAAAGGAGGACGAAGAATGAGGAGGCTCCGGGAAGAAGATTTTCCGGGTGAAGCCGTTTTTCCATGTCTTCCGGGGCAAAGGGGATGGGACCAGCCTTTTCCAGTTTTTCCCGCAGGAGAGGAGGAAAGAGAGCCGGCGCTGTGCCGCAGGCGTTAATGCCCAGATTGTGGGCCGCTTTGATGAAAAGCTCTTTGGCCTCGCTCATAAAGTCTCCTTTCAAAAAAACTGTGAAAAATAAATTTTCACAGTTTGAAATCGATTTATTTTACCATTCGTTTTGCCAGCAGTTCTCCGACCCGTTCTGTCGGCATGTCATCACTGTCATAGAGAAGGCCCTTCGGGCTTTTGATAATCAGCCGGCCCATGAGATTCTGGGCAATCAGTTCATTCGTGGCGGAAAGAAAAGCGGTGCAGGCTTTATCGTGATATTCTTTTGTGATGAGGCGGGATAGTCCCGGAGCCTTCAGCCGCTGCTGGAGGAAGAGCTGATGAATGGCTTTCCAGCTTTCTTTCTTCGGGCAGGCCCGGAGAAGGACGCAGATTTCATAGCCCATGCTTTTCAGGTAGGAAATATATTCTTTCGTGTGGGCCACGTTTTCCAGAGAGCCTTCCTGGAGGATATGGTAGCGGCCTTCAGCGGCTTTTTTCATGGTGAGGTCTGACAGGTACTTGCCCTGGTCCAAGGAAAAGTAAGCACAGTACTGACCATATTTCTTCATGAGCTTTTTGGACCGCGGATGAAAACCACGGAAATTATCGGTCATGCACTGGACGATATCACCATTGTATTCATCAATGATCATGGAAGACATCCTGGTCTTTCCCGCACCAGGCTGTCCGGCGATGATAAAGGCCATGGGGTGTTTTTTATTTCCGGTCTTTTTATGGGAAATGGCAGGCCATACGGTTTTGTCAAAAAGAGCATTCATTTCTTCCGGAGTGAAAGCGCTTTCTTTCCGGGCCAGCTGTTTGATGAGGAGGGGGTTGACTGGGCGGAATATCTGGTCCGCCATATAGCGGGTCTCGATATTGTAAGCTTCCCGGAGCATGCCTACCTGGGTAGACATGGCAAGGCCGTGTCCTTTGCGGATTTCAATCAGTGACATTTCGCGGATGGTGCTCATCCACAGGCTGTAGAGACGGGATTCGTCCTGAGGTTTCACATCAATTTCATCGCCCATGGCACAGAGGAGGTTGTGAATGGTATTGAATATTTCCAGATTCACTTCCAACTGAATCGCCATAGGGGTTATTTCCGCAGATTCACTTAATTCTTCAATGGTCCGCTCGTCATAGGGCATGCCGTACCAGCTCCTTTTTCAACAAAAGATTATTTCTTCTATCATAACAAAGGTTCAGAAATTTGTCTAATTCCTTATTAAAAGGAAATAAAAGAGTCAGCCCTTTTTCTTTCGCAGCATTTCCAGATTAATGGCAGGAGGAGTGGCAAGAAGGGGGGAAGCATTCCAGGGGTGGTCGATGTCCCGTACGCATTCGATGACGGACTCATAGGCAGCGTGAGCCAGAGAGGCACCCAGTTCTGAAAAAGGTCCGGCATCTGTATAAGATGGCCCTTCCGGATTGCAGATCAGGGTAATCCCGTCAGTGCCCGTCCCGGTGGCCGGTTTTCCATTATTCACATCTGCGATTCCCAGGTCCTGGAGAGCTGCCGTTTTACCTTCCGTCAGGGTGATCAGGGCCCGGGCCATGATGCCTTCAGGAAGATTTCCATGGAAAAGGATCATCATATTGATGGTGCCGATGGGTCCAAAACTTCCATCTTTTTCCCGGTAGAGAGCGGGGGAGGAAGCACGGCAGGCTGTCTTTTCCACCCCTCCCGTAACGACGGACTCCACCAGTACATCTCCGCTCCGGATAATTTTGTGAGAATAACGATTGACTTTTGCCGCTGTCAGCAAAACTGCACTTTCCTCCGGAAGGGCACCGGCTTTTTCAGCACATAGTTTCAGGTAGCCTTTCACCGAGCCGCCGGGAAAATCCTTTTCAGAGGGGTAGAATTCTGTCAGCTTCTGATTCAGTGCAAAACGGATATTCCGGAAACCGCCGCCGTAGATGGCGGTGGAAAGGGATTTCTGAAATCTGTCGAACTGAATCATCAGCACTTCCGGCGTTACTATAAGCCGGCTGCCGGGATATGATAGAGGAAGAATTTCCATGGGAGCCTCCATTATATTTTTATTTCGTGGGTGGGGAATGAATCATTGAAGTCATTTTAGAAATATGATACCATAGTACTGAATTTTGTGTAGATTTTTTAAGCAGGAGATTTCATGGTTATATTACCTTACCTGGTCCTGGCAGCTGTGGCGCTGCTGTTTATGATTGTATCCTATTTCGTGATCTGCGGCCTGCCGAAACGGGGCAGAGAGGAAGAAATTCCTGCCGATGAACAGACCATGGAAATTCCCCGTCCCCGGCGGACTGAAGAAAAAGAACGGGAGAAATCTGTGGTGGACGAGGCTACCCGTATCATTCATGTGCCCCATCATAAGGAAAAAGCTCAGGAAGCAGAGGATGAAAAGACAAAGGTATTTACAAGAGAAGATTTTGGCGAATCAAAATCAGCCGATGCCTTTTCTTCCAATGCCTCTGCAGGGCTGTTTCCGGAAGAACCGGAACCCCGTGTTCTTTCTTCCATGCCTGACCTTCCTACACTTGAAGAATATTTCATCCGTCATTTCCTGAACCGATACGGTGCGGTCTCGACAACGGTAGAGCAGGATACCCGGAAAGTGACACAGCACCTGATTGACGGACTCCATATGTCCGGCAATGAAGCAGTAGACACCCTGACGCACATTATGGTTCAGGAAGCACTGCAGAATGCCCAGCGCACTTATGTGATGATGCCGACGCCGGTAGTCCTTGAAATGGTGACGGATGCTTTTTCCGATGTGGCTCATGGCAGCCGTTCCGATACGAAAACGATTCTGGCCTATGATGCCCTGAAGGCTATGCCCCGCATGGAAGAAAGTGAATTCCATGCTCTGTCTCTGCTCCTCATTTTCCATTATTCCAGAAACACGGATAACGTGGATGGGCATCATCTGAAAAAGTATACGGATAAATACATCACTCCTTTCCTTCACAAACTTCCCGACGAATACGCAGGCTACCAGCAGCTGGAATACCTGCACTGCGTATCTCTGGAAAATAAGGATATCCCCTTTGGCCAGGTACTTCATGATTCTTATCCCCTGGTGTTCTCCTTCCGCGGCTGCCTGAAGGCAGAACTTATTTCTGTTCATAAGGATTGGCCTGAGGGCACTATCGTTGCCAGCCTGTACAATTCCTATGTGAAACCGGCTGCCGTGGATGAATCTACCCTGTCCGGCCTTTTCGACGATATGGGCATAGAAGATGAACTGACCCGGCGAAATCTCCTGGCTATCCTGGAATCGAGACCGGTCCCCTATGACAGAAAAGAAATGACCTTTATTCTGGATAAAATCTCTCCGGATCTTTCAAAACTGCAGGATATCTGGGACAGCAGTATGATTCGTCGTTCATCCCTGACACTCATGGGTATGTATATCGCCAAGATCTGCATCCGTGAAACCATTGGGGAAGACTTTGATTTGAGTCACTGGATGTAAACTGGTATAATGAATAAAGTGAAATAATTTCATAATCGTTCAATGATGGATATGGCAAAAGCCAATTCACTTTGAGGCAAAATCTGCCGAAGCTGCGGCAGATTTTTATTTTGAGAAAGGAAAAGAATATGGGCCTTTTTGATATCATCGGTCCCGTCATGATCGGACCTTCCAGTTCCCATACGGCAGGAGCTGCCCGTATCGGACTGGCGGCAAGAAGAATCCTGGGAGAACCGGTGAAAAAAGCAAAAATCACGCTCTATGGTTCATTTGCAAAGACAGGGAAAGGTCATGGTACGGATCGTGCCCTGGTGGCAGGCCTCATGGGCTGTACGCCCGACGATACCCGCATTCGGGATGCCATTCATATTGCGGAAGATCAGGGGATTTCCATACAATTTGCTTTTTCTGATGATGATATGGGGCATCCCAATGTGGCAAAAATAGAAGAAACAGGATTGTCCGGTAAGTCGGTGACTGTCATTGGAAGGTCCCTTGGAGGCGGAAGGATACTCATCACCTCTATTGACGGCTATGACGTGGAAATAACGGGAGAGGAATATTCTTTTCTCACAAGGCATCACGACGTTCCGGGAATTGTGGCCGATGTCACTGCTGTTTTTGCAAAGGAACATATCAATATTACCACCATGCGTCTATTTCTCCGAAACAAGAATGATGAGGCAGTTATGATTATCCATACAGACCGGCATATTTCCAAAGCTCTGTGCGAGGAAATAAAAAATACAAATAAAAATATTATTTCTACATTGTCACTGGATCTGATTTAAGGAGGGCATCATGATAGAAACCTATCACAGTCTGGAAGAACTCCTGATCATGGCAGACCGGGACAGTGTATCTCCGGGAATCATTGCCTGCCGGGTAGAGGCGGAAGAATCAGGGAGCACCGTGGAAAATGTATGGAATCGCATGAAACGGATGCTTCCCGTTTTCCGGGAATCCGTCCAGAAAGGTTTGAAGGACACGGGTAAATCGGCAAGCGGCCTCGTGGGCGGTGATGCATCAAGACTGTATAACGGAAGTCTCCGCTTTTTGAGTCCTATCAATAGAAAAGCTGCTTCCTATGCCCTGGCCATAGCTGAAGCAAATGCCAAAATGTACAGAATCGTAGCCTGTCCTACGGCGGGGTCCTGCGGAATCCTTCCGGCAGTCATCCTGGCAGTAGGAGAAGAAAGTCACTCAAGTGATGATGAATTGACCCGGGCTCTTTTTACGGCTGCCGGTTTTGGAAAAGTAGTTGCTGAAAAAGCATCGATTGCCGGAGCGGTGGGCGGATGCCAGGCGGAATGCGGAACTGCCTGTGCCATGGCCGCAGCGGCAGGAGTCGATTTGCTTCGTGGAAGCAATGAGGAAATGGCCAATGCCTTTGCTCTTGCTTTGAAAAATATCCTTGGCCTGGCCTGCGACCCCGTAGGGGGACTGGTGGAAGTACCTTGTGTGAAACGGAATGCTTTTCATGCAGTCCATGCCATGGCGGCAGTTGATATGGCAATGAACGGGATAAAAAGTATCATTCCGGCTGATGAAGTTATCGAGGCTATGGGGGATATCGGACGCAGGCTGCCGGTAGAATTGAAGGAAACAAGCAGGGCAGGCCTTGCCATGACGGAAACAGGAAAGAAAATCAACGCGGAACTTCTGAAAAAAGCCCGCTGCTTGAAACAATAAAAAAATAAATCTGCAAAAACCGCGAGATAAAAAGGCTCGCGGTTTTTGTGTGGCTCAGATTTTTCTTTTTACAAATGGTTCTTTATGTGTCAAAATGGAATCAGTACAATGATTTTCAGGAGGCCTCTATGGAGCTTAACTTTATATTTCTTGCTCTGGGACTTCTCATGACTCTCTGGTCCTGGTATTCTGTCCTGGGAAATAAGAGAAAAGGCGGTCAGTACATGGTGCTCTTCCTGGGAGCAGCCGCGACTGCTCTCATGTGGATTGCTGTTCTTTATATGTTTTAGAGGTGTAACTATGGCTGGTACTGTGATTCTTGCGTGCCCCGCTCTTGGGGTTGAACTGAAAGGAGCAATGAAAGAAGAAAACTCAAAGGCAGTCGTCTATTTCATGCCGCCCGGTCTTCATCGGGACCCGAAGGCCCTTCATCATTATGTGCAGAATGCGGTGGACCATTTCTATAACGCAGACAGAATCGTAGTCTGCACTACCGGCTGCGGCGGGGGAAATATAGGGATCAAAGCCACCACGGCGCCTCTCATTTATCCGAAAACCCGGGACTGCCTGGACATCCTGCTTTCGGGGGACTCTCTGAAAGACCTGAAAAGGGATATGATGGGAGTTTTTCTTACCGAGGGATGGATGGAATTCATGAAAGAATCGGATATCGACTTTGATAAGCTGAAACAGAAAATGGGCGAAACCAAGGCAAGGATGTACCTTATGAAGCTGTACTCTGTCATTCATGATTTCTATATCATCGATACCGGCTGCTATGATATCGAACCGGTTAAAGAATACATTACTCCTCTCGTCAGACTGGTGGAAGGAGAGCTTCATATCGTACCCGGACATTACGGCATTCTCCGCAAGATGGCAAGAGAGCAGTTTGACGACGATTTCTTTACCGTCCCAGTGGGAGAAACGGTGAAATCCGATTCATTCCCCTCCAATTTCTGATTACAGGTGATCTTATGGCTAAAGATGAATTCATGAGCCAGGGAAATCTGGCACTCCTTCGGGCGGGCAGTCCTTCCTGGAAACTGCTGGCATCGGATGATGCCCCTTTCTGCTGCGCTTTTCTGTATCATGAATTTCTTGAAAAGAATGTGAGAAATCTTCCCGAGGCCCGGCTGGTCCTGGATATGCGTGCATTTCTGGAGGAAAAACACAGCCTGATGAAGGAAGAAATACCGCCGGAAGAGAATTTATCCGAGGAAGCCCGCTTTTACCTCCGGAAATGGTCCGACGGCGATCATCGCTGGCTCCGGCGGTTTTATCAGAACCGGATCACCTGCTATGACCTGACTGCGCCGGCCCAGAAAGCGGTGGAATGGCTGGAGAGCCTCAAGAGCCGGTCTTTCATCGGCACCGAATCCAGACTTCATACTTTCTTCCACCTGCTCCATGAAATCGAGCACCAGGCCAATCCGTCAAAGAAAGCAAGATTGGAATACCTGGAGGCACAGAAGAAAGAAATTGAAAATAAAATCGTGCTCCTTAAAAAGGGCGGAAAAGTGGATGTCCTGGATGACGTACAGATTAAGGAGCGCTTTATGGAGGCCGTGGACATAGCCAATGGCATCCTGTCCGATTTCCGTGAAGTGAAAGATAAATTCCAGCAGATTTATACGGAATTCCGGGATGAAGTGAACGAATGGGAACATGGCAAGGGAGCCCTACTGGAGCAGTTTATCGCGGATCGCGAAATTATTGAGGAATCAGAGCAGGGGAAAAGCTTCCATGCCTTCTTCGACTATCTCATGGCTTTTTCCCAGCAGCAGGATTTTGACGAAACCATGAAGAAAATCCTCAGGCTGAAAGCCCTTGCCCGGGAGACGAACCGCTACGACGCCCTTCATATCCGTGCTGCCTGGGTGGACGGGGCGGAAGATGTGCAGGAAACCATAGCCAAACTTTCCGAGCAGATCAGCTGGTACGTCAATGAAAACAATCTGCAGGAAAAGAAAAATATTTATTTCCAGATCAAAGGGGTGGAGAAAAAAGCGCTGGCCATGAAAGGCTTCGAACCGAAGAAGAAAGACTTCATGTTTCTCAATGATGCAGCGCCCACAGTGAACCTTCCTATGGAAAGGACTCTCCATATGCCTCCGGTGAAAATGGAACTGGATGCCCATGCGCTCCAAGAAGGAACGTATTCCGGGAGCCTGGAAGCCATTTTCAATCAGGTTTATATCGATAAGCCGCTTCTTCGTCAGCATATAGAGGATTTGCTGGAAACAAGGCGGCAGGTGACACTGAAGGAAGTGCTCGATGCCTATCCTCTGGAGAAGGGGCTCCTTGAGCTTCTGGCCTATCTGGAAATCGCAAAGAAAGAAAATCACCAGTTCCTGCCCGTAAAGGACCGGATATTTTTCATGGGAATCGATGGCCGCAGCCGTTTTGTGCTGATGGAACGAATCCTGTTCAAAAGGGAGAATATGAATGGATAAGACGGAGACTCTATTTTCAACAACCCTGATCAGCCTTCTTTCCGGAGTGGTTATGAAAAGCGGAAATGCGGAAATATGGAATACCATTATGAGCAGACAGTACCTCATCGATGAATATATGGCAAAAATCGGCCTGTCTCTGGTGATTGACGAAGATGGCGGCTATGCGTTCCTAAAGCAGAATGACGGGAATGAGTTGCCCCATCTGGTGAAACGGCAGCCTTTAAGTTTCCGCATGAGTCTATTCCTGGTGCTCCTCCGGAATGAAATCAATGAATATGACAACGCCACAGGTGAAGGAAATCTGGTGGTGCGGGAAGAGGATATGGTCAGACGCATGAAACCGTATTTCCCGGAAGTCACGGATGAAGTGAAATTTACCAATTCCATCGATCGCTGTATTTCTAAAGCACTGGAAATGAAAATCCTGATGCCCGTTAAGGACAACGAGGAGGAATTTGAAGTACAGCCCATCCTGCGCCGCCTGGTGGATGCGGAATGGCTGTCCGGCTTTAACAGGGAACTTGAAAGATATATGGATGAAAATGGTATTACTATAAAAGAAACGGAGGAGGTGGAAAAGATAAATGAACCTGTTTGATACAGCTTTCCATCGGGCCGACGTGCAGGCTGGGTTCCGTATGAAACGGCTGGAAGTGTACAACTGGGGCACTTTCGACAGGGCCGTATGGCCTTTTGAACTGGGAGGTGAGACTTCTCTCCTTACCGGGGAAATCGGTTCGGGGAAATCCACCCTGGTCGACGCCATCCTGACGCTTCTCATTCCCCAGCAGAAAATCACCTACAATAAGGCCGCTGACTCCAGCAGCCGTGAAAGGTCCCTCAACTCTTATATCCGCGGCTATTATGCGAAGAGAAGCAATGCGGAAGGGGTGGAAGAACCGGTAGCCCTCCGCGATAAAAACCAGTATTCCGTCATCCTTGGAGTATTTGGAGATGACATGAATGATACCAGGGTGACCCTGGCCCAGGTTTTTTACTTCACCCCGGGGAGCGACAAGCCTTCCCGTTTCTATGTGGTGGCGGAAAGGAATCTTTCCATAAAGAAAAATTTTGGCAATTTCGGCAAAAATATCACGGACCTGAAAAAGAAACTGAAAAAAGAATATGGTGTCCACCTGTTCAATGAATACAGCAGCTATGCGGTGAAATTCAAATCCCTTTTCGGCATCGTCCAGGATAATGCGCTGGACCTTTTCCAGCAAACCGTTTCCATGAAAAAAGTGAACGGCATCACCGATTTCGTCCGCAAAAACATGCTGGGCGAAGTGGATATGAATGAGATGGAAAGCAATATCCAGCACCTTCTAACCCGTTTCCATGATTTGAAGAGCATTCATGATGCCATCGTGCGGGACCGGGAGAAAATGGATATCCTGGCACCTTTAATCGATGCCTCTGCCAAAGTGGATGAATGCATCCTGAAAGGGCAGCAGTATGACCTCATGGCCGAAGGGACCGACTCCTACCTTGCCAGGGAGGAGAAAAAACTGCTGGATGAAGAGCTGGAGAAATGCCATCGTCTGGAAAATGACATCAACCGCCGCCTTGCGTCGCTGGAAGAAGATTCCATCCATCTTTCCAACGATATGGATAACAAGAAAAAGGAAATGTGGGAAAATGGCGGCGCCCGTCTGGACAGTGCCAAAAGGGACCTGGCAGCCTATGAAAAGGATCTTCGCCTGGTGACAAGAAATGCTTCCGCTTTCCGCCTGCTGGCAGAGAAAATAGGTCTGTTTCTTCCGGAAAGCCTGGATGAATTCATGGATACCAGGAAACAGGCAGAAAAACTGTCTGAAAAACTGAAAAACGACTATGACCGGCTGGACGAGAAGAAATTTGAAGCCGACAGCCGGGAAAGGGATATTGTAGAAAAAATCGGCCAGGACAGGAGTGAACTGGAATCTTTAAAAAAACGGGATTCCAATATTCCTGAAAGATTCATTGAAATCCGTCATCAGCTGGCCATGGATCTCGTGGTGCCGGAAAGTGATATGCCCTTTGCCGGGGAAATTATGGAAGTGAAGCCGTCCCAGCAGAAATGGGAGGGGGCCCTGGAACGTCTTCTTTCTGAATTCGGCGTATCCATGCTGGTGCCGGAGTCGCTTTATGGAAAAGTCATTGGCTGGATGGAGCATCATTTCCTGAAACAGCGCATCGTTTACTATCGGGTAGACGAATATACAAGACCCGTAGCCATGGCAGATCTTCCTGAAAAGGCAGCAGCTCGGAAACTCAATATTAAAAAAGATTCTCCCTATGCTGCCTGGCTGGCATCGGAACTTTATCACCGGTTTGACCATATCTGCGCCGATACTGCCAGGGAATTCTCTGAAGCCCCCTTTGCCATTTCCCCGGAAGGTCAGATCAAATCCCAGGGAAGAAGACATAAGAAGGATGACCGGTACCGCATTGATGACCGTCGTCATTATGTGCTGGGATTTTCCAATAAAGAGAAAATCGTCCTCATCACAAAAGAACTGGCAGCCCTTGCGAAAGACCGTGAAAAAGCGGCCGCCGAGGTACAGAAGCTGAAAGGGGAAAGAGACCTCTGCATCGGCAGGATGAATGCCGCCGAATCTCTTCTCAAAACGGATAACTTCAAAGATATTGACCAGCATTCCTTTGAAAAACGGGTAGCAGAGCAGAAATCGCTCATTAAGAGCCTCACTGCCAATGACAATGTTCTTTCCCGCCTGGAAGTGGAAATCAAGAAACTGCAGAAAGAACTCACTGAAACCCGGCACACCATGGACGAAGCCCGCAGCGAAAAGGGCAGGATCCTGAATCAGATTGAAACTCACGAGGCCAGGAAGAAAGTGGTGGAAACCATTCTCGTCAAAACGCCGGAAATCATTCAGACAAGGGCCTTCGCCCTTCTGGATGAACACCGGCAGGACATCATCGGGAAAGGTTTCTTCACCTTGAAATCCATGGGCGACAAGACAGGACAGTATGGTAAATGGATTCGTGAAAACAGGAGTAAGAACGAGACGGAAGAAAAACTTCATACCGAGGAAACCATGAAGCGCATGAATCAGTACCTTCGCTACCTCACTGAGCACAATGAGTCGGATCCGAACCTCACTACGGAAATGAACGGGGCCAACCGGAATGAGTACAAGGAAATATTCCGGCGGATTAAAGAAGATGATCTGCCGAAGCTCCTTCCGAAATTCAAGAAACGGCTTCGCGAAAACACAATTCAGGACATGGCCATTTTCCAGTCGAAACTCCTGGGCATAAGGGATACGATTACCCAAAAAATTGATGAAATCAACCACTCACTGTATGATACGGACTACAATGAAGGCCATTACATCAAAATCGAATGTCTCGAGACCACGAATCAGGAAATCAGGACTTTCCGGCAGGAACTCCGCAAATGCACGGACAGCGCTGTCTATGGCACCGAAGACAATTACAATGAGGAAAAATTTCTGGAAATAGAAAAAATCCTGGACCGCTTCAGTTTAACTCGGCAAGGTTATGCGGAAGAAGATGCCAGATGGACCCATTTCGTCACGGATGTACGAAACTGGTTTACCTTTGCCGTGTCAGAACGGATCCGCCGCTCCGATGGTTCGGAAGGAGAGGAATTTGAGCATTATACCGATTCCTCCGGCAAGTCCGGGGGTCAGAAGGAAAAACTGGCCTATACTATCCTGGCTGCATCCTTTGTCTACAGCTTTGGCATTGAAGGCAGCGGAAGACTGCCCACTTTCCGCTTTACCGTTATCGACGAAGCCTTCCTCAAGAGCTCTGATGAATCAGCAAAATTTGGCCTGTCTCTTTTCCGGAAGATGGGACTACAGCTGCTCGTGGTTACACCACTGGCCAAAATTCCGGTGATTGAGCCTTTTATTTCCAATCTGGGTTATGTGAGCCAGAATGAAATGAGACAGTCCCAGCTTCGCAATATGACAGTGGGCGAATACAGAAAGGAATTCCTTGCTCATGAGAAGAAGACAGTATGATGGGGAACTTCTCAGGAAACTGAAAAAACAGGAAGAAAAGGGAAGTCTTTATGAAGGCCTTGTCATAGAAGAAGAAGGTCCCTGGCTCCGCATGGTCCTGAAAAGGCCGGAAGAAACGGAAGGGGACTGGGGAAGCCTCCTCTCCTGGTCCGATTACTGGAGAAACCCTGTCAAAGACGGCGCCCGTCCTTTGTGGCGTATTGATGAAGGAAAGAAGAATACGAAAGCCTTTGGTCGGCAGACTCTCCCTGTCCGGGTTTTTGTGGACAGAGCGGAAGATGGTTTTGCCCTCCTGGGTATGAAAAAGGAGAAAAATGAATTTCTCAGCCGTCTCAAAGAGGTGGAAACAAAGAATCCAAAAATTCGGGAATGGTTCATTCATTATTACGTTCGGATCAGGGAAGAAGAATTTTATCCCCTCTGCTTTGCCATAGCAGAATACCTTGAAAAAGATAAAGGAACTCATCAATACCTTCGGGAGGCTTCCATTCCCGGAGTGGATACGAAATTCCTTGAAAATCACAGTTTCCTTCTTCGCACCCTCTGGAACAGTCTTTTCCCCGAGAAGCTTGTAGAGAATAATGATGAAATGAAACAGCATTTCTTCGTCAAAGCCGTTCCCGTGCCCGATATCTGTGCCCGCAGCCTGGATCCCTCCATCACATTCTTTGGTGTGAGAAAATTTTTCCTCTCCAATGATGAAGTGGCATCCTTTAATCCCAATGTCATTAACTTAAGAAATTCATAAAATAGTTCAAGTACGCATCGAAAGGTGCGTGCTTTTTTGTGCAAAAAAGTCGAAAAAAATACGACAAAA
>OMVW01000058.1 GCA_900314595.1 uncultured Dialister sp.
ATTACTGTTTACAGCTTGCGCTCCGCTACACTCGGCGACAAATACCTGTAACTGGACTTTCACCAGCTAGAATCGTGCCATGCCCGGCACACTAAAAAAAGCCCGCTTCCATATTTTGAAGCGGGCTTCCTTCACTTACCACTTTGAACTAATTCAGTTCCATCGAAAATGAGATAAAGCTCATTATGCACGAAGAATGGATTTCAAAAATGCCTTTGTTCTTTCGCTCTTCGGATGGTCGAAGACTTCTTCGGAGGTTCCTTCTTCTTCCACTTTTCCGTCTACCATGAAAAGGATTTTGTCGGAGACGGACTTGGCGAAGGCCATTTCGTGGGTGACGATGGCCATGGTCATATTTTCATCGGCCAGCTGCTGGATAGTTTTCAGCACTTCACCGGTGAGTTCCGGGTCAAGGGCTGACGTTGGTTCATCAAAAAGCATAATCGCCGGGTTCATGGCAAGAGCCCTGGCAATGGCCACACGCTGTTTCTGGCCGCCGGAAAGGCTGCCGGGGTAGACGTCTTTTTTATTGAGGAGGCCTACTTTATTCAGCAAATCTTCCGCAATGGGAAGGATTTCTTCTTTCTTCATGCCTTTTACATAAATGGGGGCCACCATGACATTATCCAGCACCGTCATATGGGGGAACAGATTGAAAGACTGGAAAACCATGCCCATCTTGGCCAGGATTTCTTTCGCTTTATTTTCCGGCGCATACACCACCTGACCGTTCTTTTCTTCTGCCAGATAATCGCCGTCTACTTTGATGGAGCCTCCCTGGATGGATTCCAGATGGATGAGGCAGCGGAGGAGCGTACTTTTCCCTGCACCGGAAGGTCCGATGATGGAAATGACCTGCCCTTTATCCAGGTCGAGATCTACTCCATGGAGGATGGTGAGCTTCCCGAAATCTTTCCTGATATTTCTCATTTCAATAAAACTCATAGTCCCGCCTCATTCCTCATAAACCGCATAGTGGGCTTCCACATATGCCAGAATCTTCGTCAGTACTGCAGTGCAGACCAGGTAGAAAACCGCAGCTACCAGGAATGGAGTCGTATCGAAATCACGCTGTACGAATGCGCGGGTGACACGCATGAGATCGTTCATGGCCAGGATATAGACCAGGGACGTATCTTTCAGAAGAGTAATGGTTTCATTGCCAAGGGGAGGAATGACCCGCTTCACCACCTGGGGCAGGATGATATGCCACATGGTCTGTCTGTAACCGAACCCCAGCACCTTCGCCCCTTCATACTGTCCTTTCGGAATGGACTGGATACCGCCCCTGAATATTTCTGCAAAGTACGCACAGTAGTTGGCCACGAAAGCAATGATGGCCGCAGGGAAATCATCAATCTGCAGATGAAGCATTAATGGCAGGCCGTAGTAGATGAACATAATCTGCAGCATAAGAGGAGTGCCTCTCATGACATAGATATAAGTCTCCGCCAGTTTCCGAAGAACTGCCACTTTGGAAATACGGACCAGCGCCAGCAGCACGCCCACCGGCAGGGCCAGCACGATGGTGATCAGGAAAATCTTCGCTGATACGCCAAGGCCAACGAACATATTGGGTAGAATCTTTAAAATATAATCCATTCGATAGCTCCTTATATAAATGGGAAATCCCCTTTTGACAGCCTTCCCGTCCTTTCCCGAAGCGGAAAGCGGCTTATTTAAGTTTATAATACTCTTTCTTTATTCTTTTAACAAGATAGAGAAACAGATTTTATGGCAGAAATATAAAAGAGCAATAGAAAACCGGGACAGTTTGATTGTCCCGGTTTTACATATTTCCTATGGAAATTATTTCAGCAGTACGTCCTTGCCGAACCACTTGTTGGAAATCTTGGCTGCTTCGCCATTGGCAATGACTTTTGCAATACCGTCATTCAGGAGATCCACCAGTGCCTGATTGTCTTTCTTGATACCGATGGAGAAAGTATCCTTGGATACGACATCCGGCAGTTCTCTGAACTTATCCGGTTTCTTGGTCATGTAGTATTCATTCAGCACCGTATCAGCCAGTACCGCATCGCAGCGGCCGGATTCCAGATCCATGAAGCAGGCGGTGAGGTCCGGATAGGATTTCACTTCTGCAAAGGCAGCCTTCAGCTGGGGATCGCGGTTGAGCGCGGTTTCAGCGGTGGAAGCTTCCTGAATGGTAATCTTCTTGCCCTTCAGGTCAGCCATGCTCTGGTATGGGGTATCTTTGAGGACTACGAATTCCTGCAGGTTATCCATGTACGGTTTGGTAAATGCCAGTTTCTTCTGACGTTCCGGAGTCATGGTGAAACCATTCCAGATGCAGTCGATACGGCCGGAATTCAGTTCCGTTTCCTTGGAAGCCCAGTCAATCGGCTTGAATTCGATCGGTACACCGATTTCCTTGGAAATCGCATTGGCCATATCGATATCGAAGCCTACAATCTTGCCGGAATCATCGCGGAAGCCCATCGGTGCGAAGGTATCATCCATGCCTGCTACGATTTTTGCCGGTTTTGCAGCAGCTGCTGCCGATTTGGCCGGAGCAGAAGAAGCAGCCGGTTTCTTGTCTCCGCCGCCGCAGCCTGCCAGCATTCCTACACAACCCAGCGCCAGAACTCCTGCCATGACCATCTTTTTCAGTTTCATATTGTCCCTCTCCTTTAAAAATGATGAAATATGGAATCGTCTCTTTATTTCTTTATCCTAGTAAAGAATTGCTATGACAATATAGTAGCCCCTTTCCCTGCTTTTGTCAAGTAGAGGAGGGAAGAATCCTGATGATGGGAGAATGATTTTCATTTCAATTTTTATACGGAAATATAACGGTTCCGTCCCGCCTTTTACATCCTGCAGCAGCGAGAGAGCATGGATGAGACAATAGTTTTACCACCTTTTTACCTACCCGTCGTGCTATAATAAAAATAGAAAGAGAAGGTAAAATGCTATGAATACACCGATCATATTCAACTTGTCCATCGGCAGCCGGAAGCCGCACTCGGGGAGGCAGAAGGTCTGCCCTTTCTGTCATCCGGAGAAACTGACGAATGTCATCGAGCAGGAGGGAGACCTCATCTGGCTCATGAATAAATTTCCGGTTTTTGAAAATACCTGGCCCACAGTCATCGTGGAGACGGCAGACCACAATGGAGAGCTCACCACCTACCATCCGGAGAAACTGCACCAGGTGATTTCCTTCGGCCTCTCCCATTGGCTGGAGCTGGAGAAGGATAAAAGGTTCCAGTCGGTCCTTTATTTCCGGAACTTCGGCCCTGAATCCGGCGGTTCCCAGCGTCATCCCCATTCCCAGATCATCGGGCTGGAGGATTACGATTATATGGAAAATATTTCCCCCGAAAACTTCATGGGTCCCGTAGTCCACGAAGATGAGGACTGCTATGCTACCATTTCCGACTATCCCCTCTCGAGCATGGGCGAGCTCAATGTGCTCCTCAAAAAAGACGGGGCACCTGACAAATTTGCAGATACCATCCAGACTCTGGCGCGGTTTGCGCTGAATGATTTCCCTCTCCGCTGCACGAGCTACAATATTTTCTTTTACCATACGAAACATAATATCTGTGCCAAAATATTTCCCCGTTACTCCGCATCCCCGCTCTACATGGGCTATCGCATCACCCATGTCATGGACAGGAGGAGCAAGAAAAAGACCATGGATATCCTGACGTCAGACAAATATTTTGGAGCGAAATCATGAAATTATACGCTTTCAGCGATTTCCACCTTTCCGGAGATCCGCCGACAAAGCCTATGGATATATTCGGAGCCCACTGGCATAACCACCGGGAAAAAATCGTAAAGGCCTGGCTCGATACGATTAGCCCGGAAGATACGGTCATTATGGCCGGCGACCTTTCCTGGGCCATGCGCATGGAAGATGCCATAGCAGACCTTAAAATGCTGGGCACCCTGCCGGGGCGGAAAATCATCGTCCGCGGCAACCACGACTACTGGTGGGACACGGTGACGAAAATGACCCGCTTTACGGAAGGGGCCTTTGAATTCATCCACAATTCCGCCATCGATGCAGGAGGAGTGGCTCTGGCCGGCACCCGCGGCTGGATTTCCGAAACTTCAAAAAAATATGTGGAAAAAACGGACAAATCCATCATCCTCCGGGAAGAAGGCAGACTGGAAAGGTCCCTGGAGCTGGCAGAAAAAATGAATACGCCCCGCATCATGGCAGTGCTTCATTACCCGCCTTTTGATGAAAACAGAAATCCTTCGTCCATGCTGGAAATCATGAAGAAACATCATGTGACAGACTGCATCTACGGCCATATCCACGGGGCACCCAATTTCGTGAATCTTCCGGATGAGCTGGAAGGCATAAAACTTCACCTCACCAGTGCGGACTACCTTGATTTCAAGCCTTACTATATCTGTGATCTGGAGGCGCCTCATGCATAGACTGGCAGAAAGCAGGCTCCTTGCCGGCTGCATCTACGGAGACAACAGGAATCACGAATATGTCTACCTCCCGGGAAGCGAACTGGGTGCGGAAAATCCCGTCCTCGTCTACGAAACGGAAGAAGGCCATTCTGACCTTTCCATGGAAGAGGCCCTCTCGGTGATTGAAAAGAGAAGCCTCCGCATGGTCAGACATCCGGTATTTGGGGAGAGGACATTGTGAGTGATGAGTGGTTAGTTTTTAGTTGTTAGTTTTTAGTAAAATCGCCGTGCGCCCCTTCACGAAAAGGGCGCACTTTTATTTTAAAGACCTTTTTACAGGAAAATTTCTCTAAGCACTATGCACTAAAAAAGCTGTACAGCTATGAATACATAACTGTACAGCTTTTTTATGCTTTGAATAATTTCTGAAAGGGAAGCAGCACCGGGAGCGGCAGGAAACGGGCGCCCAGGTACGTCAGCTTTCCCATGAATCCGGGAATGCAGAGAGATTCTCCTTTCCGGGCCGCAGACAGAGCATCTTTTGCCACATCCGCCGCTTTGAGGGCTCCAAAAGGATTCTTCGGTCCTTCGGCCTTCGAAATGAATTCGGTATCTCCAAT
This sequence comes from uncultured Dialister sp., assembly GCA_900314595.1. Taxonomy (GTDB): domain Bacteria; phylum Bacillota; class Negativicutes; order Veillonellales; family Dialisteraceae; genus Dialister. The sequence continues at coordinate 5,022 of OMVW01000058.1, forward strand.
CCAGTAAGGGCAGAGGGAAGTCACTGTAATGCCTCTGGGTTTGAGCTCTTTGGCAAGGGCCCTCGAGAATCGTAAGAGGAAACTTTTTGAGGCGCTGTAGACGGAAAGCTTCGGAAGAGGCACGAAAGCGGCTGCGGAGCACACATTGATGATGGCGCTTTTCCTTTTCATATAAGGCAGGCAGAGTCTGATGAGCCTCAAAGGCGCTTCATTATGGAGGCGGACCATGGAAATGATTTCTTCCGACTTCTCTTCCTCAAAGGAAATGACATGGCCGAAGCCTGCATTATTGATGAGAAGTCTCACTTCCGGCTTTTCTTTTTGAAGAAGTCCGGAAATTTTTTCGAAGCTTTCCTCCTTTGTAAGATCCAGCGGCAGTACGCGCAGACGAAGTCCCTTCTGTGCCAGAGAGAGCAGTTCCTCTTTCCTGCGGGCCATGACCCATATTTCCTCATATTTCTTTTCTGCTGCCAGCTCTTTCACGAATTCCCGGCCCAGACCCGAGGAAGCGCCGGTAACGATGGCAATTTTCATGATTCCATCATCAGCACCGCCATATGGCGGCCCGTATCTCCGTGATCCTTGCGATAGGAATAGAAAAGATCGTCCCTGTCCCAGGTGCAGAAATGACAGTCCTCGATGTGATTTTCCGAAAGGCCCGCCTTTTTCATCAGTACATGGTTCGCTTCTGCCAGGGCAAAGAGGTATTTCCCATTGGGCTTCGTTTGATACAGTTTTTCAAATTCAGAAGGCGTGAAAAGAGGCCGCATGGCTTCCACCACTTCTCCGCCCACCTCAAAATTTTCAAAACCGATGGCCGGACCGATGGCTCCCAGGATATCTTTTGGATCACAGCCAAATTTTTCCACCATCAGGTCCACTGTCTTTCCCACGATATTTCCTGCGGTCCCCCGCCAGCCTCCATGGGAAAGGCCGATGACTTTTCTCACAGGGTCAAAGAAGAAAAGAGGGGTGCAGTCCGCATAATTCATGGTCAGGGGCACAGCCGGTTCATCCGTAATAAGTCCGTCGGTTCCGGGAATGGAACTTTCCAGAGACAGGGCGCCCCGCCCGCAGTCTTTTTTCGTCACGATTTCGATGTGGGTCCCGTGAACCTGGCGGCAGTTGATGAGCTGCTTTGCATCAAGGCCCAGTTCATGAAAGAAACGGCGACGGTTTTCCAGCACATTTTCCAGAGAATCCCCCGTATGCAGACCCATATTGAGACTGTCATAAGGAGAAACGCTCACGCCGCCCTTCCTGGTGGAAACAGCTGCCTTAACGGGCAGGTTCTTATATATAGTAAAAGAAAGATAAGGAATCTGATTTCCGCAAATCACAGGAGTCCCTCCTTTATAAAATCAAAATCCGGCCATAAGGCGGAAATGACACGTTTCATATCTTCCGGAAGGGGAGCCTTGAAATATAATTTCTCCCCTGTTTCCGGATGATGAAAAGTCACAGTGAAAGCATGGAGTCCCTGCCGGCCCATGAGATCCAGGGGACCCCCATACAGGGTATCTCCCAGAAGGGGATGACCGAGGTGCGTGCAGTGGACCCGGATCTGGTGGGTCCTTCCCGAAAGGAGATGAAGTCTCAAAAGACTTGCCTTTTCCGATGAAGCCAGCACTTTGTACTCCGTGGCCGCCCATTTGCCATCTTCCCGCACCATCCATTCCACGATGGAACCCGGTCTGCGCCCGATGGGAGCTTCGATGGTCCCCTCTCCTTCCATATTTCCGGAGACAAGAGCCAGGTACTCCCGGTAAAGCACATCGTGGGACTTTGACAATTCATACTGCCCTTTGGCCGACTTGGCCACCACTACGATTCCTGTAGTATTCCTGTCCAGCCGGTACACCGGATGAATGCCGGACTCTTCCCCTTTCTTCTGGAAATAGCCGGCCACCGCATTCACCAGCGTATCATGGGCTTCTTTCGACGTGGGATGAATAATCATGCCCGGGCCCTTGTTCACGATGAGAAGCTCTTTATCCTCATATAAAATATCCAGAGGAATATCAGACGGAACGATATCAGACTCCTCGCTCCAGGAAAAGCGCAGCACGTCCCCCGCCTTCACTGGAGTCTTCGCATTGTGCAGCGCTTCCCCGTTCAAAGAAAAAATACCATTCCATTTGATTCTTTTCCAGAGAGCGCCGGATAAATGAAGTCTCTTCCTTGCAATATCCTTCACCACCCGCCCCTCATCATCTTCCCCGCAGGTCCATAGGATTTCCATGCCTTCACCTCCTTTCAGATAGAAAAAGTATATCATGACCTGCCTCATATGGCCAATTCAGATTCCTTTTGAAATATGTCCTTGACAAAATCCATATATTCTCGTGTAGTGTATGTACACAGTGTAGATACACTATTATGGAAGAACTTATGAAAACCATCGACTGCTACTGCGCTGCCTCCCGCCACGGAGCGCAAATCCTGACTTCTTTTTATATGGAAACAAAATAAAAGATACAGAAAAGACGAATCACCTCATGCGCCCTGATGCAACTGAAGGATTCCGAAAACACCACACGACAGCCATAAAGCCATCTCCCAAGGGAGATGGCTTTTGTTCATTAGAAACAAGCCAGTGCAGAGCCCCCATATAAAAATCGTTGGCTCATCAGCGACAACACCTTATCGGGGCTCGCCGAGGTTTGCTGACTCACGAATACCGTATGTTCCTCATTCCATAGTAACTGCCCAAAACCTCAAATCAGTCCGTTACGCATGGACCATTTACAGTCCACTTCGATACATACCATCGTACGCCCCCTCACCCTATCGGGAGCTCCCCGGACGCGGGGAGCACGCCACTATCGATTCCCTGCTTAGGCGTCACAAAAGTCAATTTCCCCCGCCTGTTAATTCCTCGAAAAGTTCTTTTCAACTCCGCCTGTGCAAAGCCCCAAATAGGGTAGAGTTATTAGCCCTCCCATTGCACCGTACGTACGGTCCTCGTATACGGCGCTACATTGTTACATCTATTCCTTAAGCTCAGATAGT
>OMVW01000004.1 GCA_900314595.1 uncultured Dialister sp.
TTTACTCCGAACAGGGTGAATAAGGCCCTATTTCCTTTAAACGCAATAGAGAAATTTCGATTTGGAAGCACTTTAGCAGCTGTTAAGTTAATGATATTGAAACTAACCACTAACCACTAATAACTAAAAACTATTTCCTCCGCTTTATTTTTCTCAGCATCTCCATCCCGTAGTAGGCAATGACTCCATAAGTGGAAATAATCATGAGGTACCCGAAGGTGAAAGTCCAGAGCGTGATGGGAAGGGACCTGGCATTGGGGATGGGCCGGAAGAAGAGGCGGCTTCCGATGCTGTAGTAGTTGGAGAAATAAATGCCGCAGGCAATGATTCCGAGAACGGGGAGCCGTTCTACCCATGGAAGGACTTTTGATTTCGAAAATCCCAATATTCGCTCCAGCCGGGAAAGCATGGGCTTCCAGTGAAGTCCCAGGTGAAAGCCCAGGGAAATCAGCATGAGGTAACCTCCGATGTGATGGAGATAATGAATCCAGCGGGGGGCCTTTCCGATCAAGTGGGGAAGATTCTTGGAAATGAAGATACCGCTCCAGATGGCGGAAAGGATGGAAAAGATCAGCACCATATTGACGAGAAGGGTGATGGTTCTTTCCACGGTCCACCGGCCCCGGAAGAGGGATTTGTACCAGCTGCGGTTCAGCCAGTTGTGATAGAGGACCACGAAAAAGAGCAGCGCTCCCAGCGTTTCATGCCAGAAATTCCGGATGAGCCGGTAATCCATCATGACGAGGAAAAGGATGAGCATAAGGATATCGATGAGGATGCGTTTTTTCATAAGGACCTCCGGGGGAATCGTTTTTCTTTATTCTAGCATACGGGAGAAGGAGAGACTCTATTTGAAAAAGGCGGCCGGCTTTTTTCATTAGGAAATAAAAGATTCTGATTTGAAGGGAAGTCCGGATTTTTTCATGGAAGTTAATGATTCATGAATGAAACGGTAAAACCACGCCAAAAGGGCCCGGAAGTGACTTCGGGCCCTTTTGGCAGCAGAAAATCCTCCGCACTGTGCGGAGGGATAGAATCCATGCTCTGCCTGATCAATCGGCCGCAGGAATCGTTAGCGGGACGTATGCACCCCGTGAAACAGGGCAGAAGAAGGATTACTTATGATGTTCCGGTCTGTCGGAGGATTTTCTTTTGATGAACGACTTATGAATGAGGAAGCTGCGCAGCAGAGGAAAAGACATACATGTAAGCAGATCCGCCGCTTTATCCTTCCCGGGATGCAGGATATCCTGGCGGGCTGCTTTGGCCTTTATCTTTGCCTCTGCGTATATAGTACAGAAAAAGGAATTTATTTTATTAGAAATTCTTAAATTTTTTTGACAGCCTGCGGGAGAGGTTTTCTGTCTGTGGGAGAGGATGGTTCATACGTTTTTGAAAACAGGGGAAATAAAAAGAGCTTTAAATTCATTGCCCCTTTTTATTTTCTCTTATATAATAATAGAAATACGTTTCACTCATCATCCTGTGATGGAGGGTAATCATGGAAAATGGGAGTCTTCCGGGGCGTATCTGTTCCCGCAGGCATTTATTATATCTGTTATATGCGACGCTTTTTCTGCTGCCGCTTCACCCCATGCTTTTTTATGTGACCCTGGTGCCCCTGGTACTGGGCTGGCTTGTGAATTACAGGTGGGCAGGGGAAGTCTCATTCCGGCGGCCTCCCCTGTGGCAGCCGGGAGCCATATTTCTTATAGCGGCCTTTCTTTCGGGATTCGTGTCGCCGGATACCGCTTTTTCGCTGATGAACTGGGCATTTCAGCCGCTTATGTATGCGGCTTTGTACCTCCTTGTTTTTACCATGAGCGAAACAAGGAAGGAAAAGGAAACGGCTCTTTATGTATTCCTTGCAGGAGCCCTGGTGACTGCGGCCTATGGCTTTTTCCAGTATGCGGATGCAAAGGATATGGCGGCCGATATGGCGGCACAGAGCTGGGTGGATCCTGAAAGGTTCCCCCTCCTCCGGCGGCGTATGTATTCCACGTTGGAAAACCCGAATCTTTTTGGCGCCTACCTCCTCATGATCATCAGCCTGCTTACTCCTTTCTTCCTCAGGGAGAGGGGAAAGAGACAGGCGGCATTCGGCATACTGCTCGTCGTTTTTGTGCTCTGCCTTGCCCTTACCTATTCCAGGGGCGCATGGGTCTCCCTGGCAGCCATCGTGCTGGGCCTCACTCTTTTTTATGATAAACGGTTCGGTATCCTTTTCCTTTTTATACCGCTTATACTTTTCTTCTATCACGGACAGATTACGGAAAGGTTCCTTTCCCTGTTCTCCGGTGAAGATACGTCTGTAGGGCTGCGCTTTGCGCTCTGGGAATCGACGGAGGCCATGATTGAAGAGCATCCGCTTCTGGGCATCGGCTGGGGGAGTTATTTCCTCGCTTATCCGGAATATAATTTCTTCATCCAGGATGAACATGTACTTATTTTCCATGCCCATGATATGTACCTCAATATGCCGGCGGAAGTGGGCATCCCGGGAGGCATTGCTTTCCTTGCCGCCTTTTTTGCGCAGGGCCTTCTTTCCTGCCGCATTTACCGCCATGGAAAAGACAGCTTTTCGAAATCCCTTGGCCTTGGGGGACTCCTCATGGTCATGGCCATAGCCGTCATCAGCCTGGGAGATCACGTCCTTTTCAGCCGGTCTGTCTCCTTCTGCTTCTGGAGCCTCTCAGCCCTGTGCGTTTCGGACTATGCGGTGACAGAAGGAGAAAAGGATATAGGATAAATGCAGAGCTCCTGAGGGGGCTCTTTTTAATGGGCGGGAAGTTAAGTCATGGGAGGAAATATAGAATTAAATTTATCTAATAACATATTTCAAATTGAAACATTTTATTTCTACGGAATAGAAATAATTCCGGAACATGGACTTTACAAAATACTGAAACATTCACTAAAAGGGAATGGTATAGAAAATTTCTGATATGGCTTTGCCAATAAATAGGGGTATTTGTAAATAGAAGGTTATGGGTCACGAAAACTATAATTTGTCTAATAGGAATTATCTATAACCCCTGAAAGGGAATTTGTAAGTAAAAGGGCCTCTTTTTGAGGTTCCATCCGGAGAAAGTGTGCTATAATAATATCGGTGACTGAAGAGCCGCCGAAGCAGTCAGCTTATTCAATGATTGGAGGGTTTAGACTTATGATTATGTTCGTGTACAAAGTGAACGTGACTAATCTTAAGCTGAACCTTTTACTATCGGGGAAATAAGAGGGGCTGCCTTTTTTTACGGTAAAAAGTTCTGCGGCATTGTGGGTAAAAGACATCTGAGGCTGCGGACTTTTCAATATTTATTTTTATTTTTGGGAGGATGATAGTAATGATCGACACCAATGATAGCGAATTCCTGAGCAGAATTGAAGACAAAGCCCTTCTCTCCAAAGTATGCGACGGCAAAGCAGCAGCTGCCATGATTAATCCTGGCGACATCCTTGGTATTTCCGGCTTTACGCCCTGCGGCTATCCGAAAATCACCATGCATGAACTGGCTGAACGTATGAAAGAAACCCCGTTCCAGGTAGATATCTGGACCGGCGCTTCCACCGGTTCCCAGATCGATGGCGAACTGGTTGCTGTAAACGGCGTTCGTAACCGTATGCCATACCAGACCAACGCAAACCTGAGAAAAGCAATCAATGCAGGCCAGGTAAACTATTTTGATCTCCACCTGTCCCATGTTGCTCAGCAGGTTCGTGCAGGCTTCTTCACCAACGCTAAAGGTGAACGCGTTTACGGACCGGACATTGCAGTAGTAGAAGTATGCAAGATCGGACCGAACGGCGAACTCTACACCACCACTGCAATCGGCAACTCCCCGGTATATGTTGATACTGCAAAGAAAGTCATTGTAGAAGTCAACACCACCCAGCCGCTGGGACTCGTTGGCATGGCAGATATCTACATGAGAAAGAACCCGCCATTCTGTGAACCGATTCCGATCGTTCATGCAGGTGACCGTGTAGGCACCCCGTACATTCCTTGCGATCCGGAAAAGATCATCGCAGTAGTTCCATGCGATCTGCCGGATGTTACCCGTGCACTGGCTCCGCTCGATGACGATGCTGAAGCAATGGGCAACAACCTCGTAAGCTTCCTGAAGAATGAAGTCGCTCATGGCAGACTTCCGGAAAACCTGCTCCCGCTGCAGTCCGGCGTAGGCAACGTTGCTAACGCAGTTATCCATGGCCTCGTTGAATCCGACTTCAAGAACCTTTCCGTATATACCGAAGTTATTCAGGATGGCATGTTCGACCTGATCGACAAAGACAAGATTGACATGATTTCCGGTACTTCCCTGTCCCCATCCCCGGACGGACTGAAACGCTTCTATGCTAACATTGACAAATACAGCAAGAAGATCATCCTTCGTCCGCAGGAAATTTCCAACAACGGTGAAGTTGTTCGTCGTATCGGCGTAATCGGCATGAACACCGCTCTGGAAATGGATATCTATGGTCACGTTAACTCCACCCATGTAACCGGCACCAAACTGATGAATGGTATCGGCGGCTCCGGCGACTTCGCTCGTAACGCATTCCTGTCCTGCTTCTTCTGCCACAGCACCACCAAGGGCGGCAAGATTTCCGCAGTAGTTCCGATGTGCTCTCATGTTGACCACACCGAACATGATACCCATGTATTCATTTCTGAACAGGGTGTTGCAGATGTTCGCGGCCTGTCCCCGAAAGAAAGAGCAAAGGTTATCATCAACAACGTTGCTCATCCGTCCTTCAGAGATCAGCTCATGGACTACTATGAAAGAGCAGTTGTGGCATGCAAAGGCAGCCAGACCCCGCATATCCTCAAAGAAGCATTCAAATTCCATGAAAGCCTCGCTGAAACCGGCGATATGCATTTTTCCAAATAATCTGAAATTTGAAGCATCTTAATGCTTTACAAATAATCAGAATATTGTATAATAACCTATGGTGATGACTGTCAGAAGACAGTGTCATATACATGGGTCTCGCAAGAGTCCGAAAGCTGCTGCAATAAGATTCCCCAACGAACACTGCGGCAGCGAAAGGCTTTGCGGAACCCTGACGGAAACTGATTCGAAAACCGGTGAATGAGAAGAGCGAAAAGCCGCCGTCATCTGCGTGATGAACCAGGTTTCCAGATATTACATTCTTACTTTTTTAGGAGGAAGATGAACTCATGTCTAACGAATCCCTGAAAGCTAAACTTGAAAAGTACAATGCTGAATATGCAGCACAGACCGCAAAACATCCGGAAAGAGTTGGCCTGAAACACAAAAACCTGTACACCCCTCTGGATATCGAAGGCTTCGACTATGAAAGAGACCTCGGTTTCCCGGGCGAATATCCATACACCCGTGGCGTACAGCCGACCATGTATCGCGGCAAACTCTGGACCATGCGTATGTACGCTGGCTTCGCTACCGCTGAAGAATCCAACAAACGTTATCGTTACCTGATTGCAAACGGCGGCTCCGGCCTGTCCTGCGCATTCGACCTTCCGACCCAGATCGGCTATGACTCCGATGATAAGATGGCTGAAGGCGAAGTTGGTAAAGTAGGCGTTGCTATTGATACCCTGAAGGATATGGAAATCCTGTTCGACCAGATCGACCTCGGCAAAGTTTCCACCTCCATGACCATCAACGCACCGGCTTCCGTACTGCTCGCTATGTACATCGCTGTAGCTGAAAAACAGGGTGTACCGGCTTCCGCACTGCGCGGCACCATTCAGAACGATATTCTGAAGGAATACTCCGCACGCGGCACCTACATTTTCCCGGTTAAACCGTCCATGCGTCTGATCACCAACATTTTCGAATACTGCTCCAAGAACGTACCGAAGTGGAACACCATTTCCATTTCCGGCTACCACATCCGTGAAGCAGGTTCCACCGCTGCTCAGGAAGTTGCATTCACCATCGCTGATGGTATCGCATACATCGAAGCAGCTCTGAAAGCTGGCATGCATGTAGATCAGTTCGCTCCACGTCTGTCCTTCTTCTGGAACGCTCACAACAACGTACTCGAAGAAGTTGCTAAATTCCGTGCTTCCCGTCGTCTGTGGGCTTCTATCCTGAAAGAAAGATTCCACGCAGAAAACCCGAAGTCCCTGAAACTCCGTTTCCACACCCAGACCGCTGGCTCCATGCTGACCGCTCAGCAGCCGAACAACAACATCGTTCGTGTTGCTCTGCAGACCGCAGCAGCAGTTATGGGCGGCACCCAGTCCCTGCACACCAACTCCCGCGATGAAGCTCTGGCTCTTCCGACCACTGAATCCGTAACCATCGCTCTTCGTACCCAGCAGATCGTTGCTTACGAATCCGGCCTGGCTGACGTAATCGATCCACTCGGCGGTTCCTACTATGTAGAAGCTATGACCAATGCTATCGAAGCTGAAGCTAAAGAATACATCCGCAAGATTGATGAAATGGGCGGCGCTGTAGAAGCTATTGATAAAGGCTACATCCAGAAAGAAATTCAGGATTCTGCTTATGCTTGGCAGATGTCCGTTGAATCCGGCGAAAGAACCATCGTCGGCGTCAACAAGTTCACCATGGAAGAACCACCGGTTCAGGGCCTGCTGAAGGTTGATGCATCCGCTGGCGTATTCCAGAAGAACAAACTCGCTAAAGTTAAGGCTGAACGCGACAACGCAAAAGTTCAGGAAGAACTGAAGAAACTCGAAGTTGCAGCAGCTGACGAATCTGTAAACCTGATGCCAGTCATCCTCGACTGCGTACGCGCTTACTGCTCCGAAGGCGAAATCTGCGGCGTTCTGCGTAAAGTATTCGGCGAATACAAACCGCACAACACTCTTTAATTCATAACTGAATTTCAGACATAGAATCTTAGACATATACTTTCTTGGAGGTAATCTATAATGGCAATTAGAGTTCTCGTAGCAAAACCGGGCCTTGATGGACATGATCGTGGTGCAAAAGTTATCGCTCGTGCACTCCGCGATGCTGGTATGGAAGTTATTTACACCGGTCTTCGTCAGACCGTTGCTCAGATCGTTGAAGCAGCAGACGCAGAAGACGTTGATGTAGTAGCTCTGTCCCTGCTCTCTGGCGCTCACAACACCCTTTTCCCGGAAGTTGTTGAAGCACTGAAAGCTAAAGGAATGGGCGACGTTCTGGTTATCGGCGGCGGCGTAATCCCTGCAGGCGATATCCCGGGTCTGAAAGAAGCAGGCGTAAAGGCTATCTTCACCCCTGGCACCCCAACCAAAGAAGTTATTGATTTCATTAACGGAAACGTTAAGAAATAATCAGACTTATCTGGTCATTTAATACGGTAGGTTTAATGTAGCTGCCCGGGACCGGGAGGACTCCCGGCCCCGGCACTATATTATTTCTATATATTACTTACTCTTCGAAAAGGCGGTGTATCTATCCATGGAATTTTCTATGAAAGACTTTTGGAATGGAAACAGACGTGCCTTAGCGAGAGCAATTACCATCGTTGAAGACGAACGGGATGGATTTGAAGATATCATGAAAGATATCTATCATCATACCGGTCGTGCACAGGTCATCGGTATTACTGGTGCACCTGGTGCGGGTAAGAGCACACTGTCAGATGCCCTGATCAAGAAATTCCGTCAACAGGGTAAAACTGTAGGTATCGTTGCTGTCGATCCTACCTCACCATTCTCCGGCGGCGCCATTCTCGGCGACCGTATCAGAATGAACGATCTGACCTTGGATAAGGGTGTTTATATCCGTAGTATGGGCACGCGTGGCAGCCTTGGCGGACTTTCCCGCAAGACTGCAGATGCGGTTAAACTGATGGATGCTTTCGGCTTCGATGTGATTTTCATCGAAACAGTAGGCGTAGGACAGTCAGAAGTAGATATCGTTAAAAATGCGGATACAACACTTGTTGTGCTCGTACCTGGACTAGGTGACGATATTCAGGCTATTAAAGCAGGTATCCTTGAAATTGGTGACGTATTCGTCATTAATAAATGCGACCGCGACGGCGCTGATCGTTTAAATGTTGAAATCGAAATGATGCTCGATCTGGGCGAAGCTCAGAACTGGCGTCCTCCGATTGAAAGAACGATCGCGAATAAAGACCAGGGTGTAGAAGATGTAGTAGCAGCCCTGGGTGATCATCGCAAGTATCTGGAAGAATCCGGCATTCTTGAAGAACGCAGACGCGAGAGAGCAAGAAGCGAAATGCTTGAGATGATTCACGACCGCATTTCCCGTAAGATCGAGAGTGACATCGCGAACACGGGTGAATTTGCTGACTACGTGGAACAGGTATTTGAACGTGAAACTGATCCGTTCACAGTCGTTGATTCCATTGTAGGCAAAATATTCAAATAATTTTAAAGGAGGAGTTATTATGGCATTTAAAGTTTTAACTGTCGATCATGTTGGCGTAGCTGTTAAAGATCTCCAGAAGATTAAACAGCAGATGAAAGACATTTTCGGACTCGAACCTTCTCTGCCGGATGAAACTGTAGAAGAACAGCATGTAACAACCAGCTTCTACAAACCGTCCGCTCAGACCGAAGCTTGCGAACTCGAATTCCTGGGTTCCACCACTCCGGACGGCCCGATCGCTCGTTTCATCGAAAAAGCTAACGGCGGCAAGAACGGCTTCCAGCATGTAGCACTTCGCGTAGACGACATCGAAGCTTGCCTCGCTGATCTGCAGGCTAAAGAAGTTCCGCTCATCGACAAGAAGTTCCGCGTTGGTGCAGGTGGCTGCCACATCGCATTCCTGCATCCAAAAGCAACCGGCCTTCTGCTGGAACTGACTGAACGTCCCGGCGGCCCATCCTTCAAAGCTTAATTTGAATGATGGTATATGATTTACCCATTCGGGTAAATCATCCCCCTCTAGGGGGATCCCTAGAATTTTTGGAGGTGTAAGAATGGCAACTGTTGCAGAAAGAATTGAACTTCTCCACAAAAACCTCGCGCATGTAGAGGCTATGGGTGGGGAAAAACGTGTTGAAAAACAGCATGCAAAAGGCAAACTGACCGCTCGTGAAAGACTTGCTCTTCTGTTTGATGAAGGCACTTTCGTAGAAGTCAATGCTCTTGTTAAATCCCGCTGCCACAACTTCGGCCAGGAAAAGAAAGATCTTCCTGGTGAAGGCGTAGTAACTGGTTACGGTACTGTCGATGGCAGACTCGTATTCGCATTCGCTCAGGACTTCACCGTTGAAGGCGGCTCCCTCGGCGAAATGCACGCAGCTAAAATCGTTCACGTAAACGAACTGGCTCTCAAAGTCGGTGCTCCTTGCGTAGGCCTGAACGATTCCGGCGGCGCTCGTATTCAGGAAGCAGTAGATGCACTCTCTGGCTACGGCAAGATCTTCTGGTGCAACACCATTGCATCCGGCGTAATTCCTCAGATTTCCGCTATCATGGGACCATCTGCAGGCGGCGCTGTTTATTCCCCGGCTCTGACCGACTTCATCTACATGGTTGACAAGACCTCTCAGATGTTCCTGACCGGCCCGGCAGTAGTTGAATCTGTAACCGGTGAAAAGATCACCGCTGAAGCACTCGGCGGCGCTAAGACCCACAACACCACCTCCGGTGTTGCTCAGTTCAGAGCAAAGAACGACGAAGACTGCATTAAACAGATTCGTTATCTGCTCTCCTTCCTGCCTTCCAACAACATGGAAGACGCTCCAATCGTTGAAACTGGCGATGATCCGACCAGAACCGATCCGGCTCTCGATACCCTCATGCCAGAAAACTCCAACGCTCCGTACAACATGTACGATGTAATTAAATCCATTGTCGATAATGGCGAATACTACGATGTAGCTAAAGAATGGGCAAAGAACATCATCACCTGCTTCGCTCGTATGGACGGACAGACTGTTGGTATCATTGCTAACCAGCCGGCATTCATGGCAGGCTGCCTTGACTACAACGCATCCGATAAAGCAGCTCGCTTCATTCGTTTCTGCGACTGCTTCAACATTCCGGTTCTGAACGTTGTCGATGTTCCTGGGTTCCTCCCGGGCCGTCAGCAGGAATATGCCGGCGTAATTCGTCACGGCGCTAAGATGCTGTTTGCATACTGCGAAGCTACCGTTCCGAAGGTTACCATGATTCTCCGTAAAGCTTACGGCGGTTCCTACATCGCTATGTGCTCCCGTGAACAGGGCGCTGACCAGGTATTTGCTTGGCCGACCGCTGAAATCGCTGTAATGGGACCTGCAGGCGCAGCTAACATCATCTTCAAGAAAGATCCGCAGAAAGAACAGCGTACAAAGGAATATGTAGAGGAATTCGCTACTCCTTACAAAGCTGCAGAACGCGGCTATGTAGACGCAGTTATCGATCCGAGAAACACTCGTCCGACAATCATCAATGCTCTGAAGATGCTCGCTTCCAAACACGAAGTACATCCGGCAAAGAAACACGGCAACATTCCGCTGTAATATTTGCTGCTTAAATCACTAATTGAAAGGATGGGTACAGATGGGTAACGACACAGTTATGTATATCGCAGTTGCAGGCCTTGTAGTGGCTGTAATTGCCCTGATCATGATCTGGCAGGTACGTTCATCTCTCAATCAGTCCGCAGCACCGGCACCGGCCGCAGCTCCTAAGAAAGCAGCTGCAGCTCCGAAGGCAGCAGCACCAGCTGCTGACAACGGTGCAGTCGTAGCAGCAATCGCTGCTGCTATCGTTGCTATGGGTGGCGGCGAAATCGTCTCCATCCGTCCGGCAGCTAGATCCGGCTGGACCAGCGCTTCCCGCATTGCAGGTGTAGCTGGTTCCCAGCAGTTCTAATTGAAAGTTGAACTATCAATCATTTAGGAGGAAAGACAATGAGAAAATTTACTGTAACAGTTAACGGCCAGAAATACGACGTAGTAGTAGAAGACGGCGGCGCAGCAGCAGCAGCTCCGGCTCCGGCAGCAGCTCCGGCTCCGAAAGCAGCTCCAGCTCCGGCAGCAGCTCCGGCTCCAGCTCCGGCTCCAGCACCGGCTCCGGCTCCGGCTCCGGCTCCGGCAGCAGCACCTGCAGGTGCAGGCGAATCCGTAGAAGCTCCGATGCCGGGCAAAGTAATCCGCATCAATAAACACGTTGGCGATGCAGTTGCTTCCGGCGACGAAGTTCTCGTTCTCGAAGCTATGAAGATGGGCAACCCGATCATGGCTCCATGCGATGGCAAGGTTACCTCCATGCAGGTTTCCGAAGGCCAGTCCGTACAGGGCGGCGATCCGCTGTTCACCGTTGGCTAATTCCTATCAGGAATCTGCTTGAACAGTCTGAAAAGGCAGTGCATATGCACTGCCTTTTTTGTTCTACCTTTAATTCTTTATTATTGTATATAAACATTTTAAAAGGCTTATGATGTGATAATAATAATCATAAGCCTTTTCTTTATTTATTATTGTTAATCAGACAGGTTCCCTTTTGAAGCGGAATTTATAAATCAGATTCCTCATCTATACTTCTTGTAATAAGAAGCCTCAGCATGGTAAGACTAGCTTTATAGGCGGAGTAATCTTTTGGAAACAGGGCAGTAAGGCCATAGCGGAAAAGTTTTTCTTTCGTTTCCTCATTTTCTACCGGACCGGCTGCCACAAGGATATCGTCCCTTCCATACATGGCAAGAGATTGTTCCAGACGGATCAGCAGACCGGCAGTTTTTTCGCTTTCAGAATAATAGTAAATATAATAATCGTCATTATCTACCGCATTCCTGGCTGATTCTTCAGGGGACTGGAGGGAGTCTACGTCTACATCCCAGCCGCAGTCTGCAAAGGCACTGGCGGCAAGCCTTCTCTTTTCACCACATCCGTCATCTTCCATTTCCGGTACGTAGATGCGGGGGCGCCGTCCTTCCAGATCTGCAAATTTTCTGCTCAATGCGATTGACTCTTCCCTGTCTTTGTCAAACTCTTTATCCATACTATACTCCTTACTAAAGATTACACAAATTTAATACTAATGCTAGTATTATTATAAACTCACGCAAGAATTTTATCCATAATAATTTTATTAAATTATTGATTTAAGACAAGAAAATTGGAATAAAATTATAATAAAATATTTGACACTTAGAATATGATGAATTATACTGATACTGTAATCATTTAGACAATTTCATATTCCTGACAGATGCGAAAGCATAAAAGAGAATCCGGTATAAGCCGGAGCGGTCCCGCCACTGTAAGGAGGAGACCTGTCCATTATGTCACTGGGGAAACCTGGGAAGGCGGACAGGACGATGAATCCAAGCCAGGAGAACTATCTGTCAATGAATCACCGTTAAACCTGCGAGCGATGGGAAGGGGATTTGGGACAAAGGTCTCATAACCGGCTGCCATTTCAGGTGCCGGCTTTTTTCATGTCAAAACAAAATAACCTTTGAAGGAGGTGAACCCCGTTAATACGTGAAATTGTCTAAAATTATTAAAGGAGGAACTATTCATGGATGAACAGAAATCCCAGGAACCAGTAAAACAGCTTACCGATAAAGAATTGGAAGCAATCCTTAAAAAATCTGAAGGAAAAACTGATTTCCCGGCAGTCAAATTTGATGAATTTACACCACCTACATGGGAAGAATGGGTTGATGCCTGCAACGCTCTGCTGAAGGGTAAACCTTTCGATAAACTCATGTATACAAAGACTTACGAAGGCATTACCTTTGATCCTATTTATACACTCCATACCGGACCGGTTGCCATGGAAGGAAAACTTCCGGCTGACGACTACCCGGGCATGGGCGATTTCCTTCGCGGATCCACCGCTCATGGCTACAAGGAAGCTCCCTGGGGCATCGCGCAGGCATGCGATGAAACCCTTCCGAAGGAAAATAATGAACTTCTGAAAGATGAAATCGCTAAAGGTTCCACCGTTTACAACGTTCGTCTTGACTCCGCATCCACCGAAGGCATCGATGTGAAAGATGCTGAAAAACCGGGTGATACCGGCGTATCCATCACCACTCTGGAAGATATGGCTCAGATGCTTGATGGACTGGACCTTGAAAAATATCCATTCATGATGTACTGCGGAGCATCTTCTCTGAAGATGCTCGCGCTGGTAGCTGCTGCTCTGAAAGCCAAGGGAAAAGATACCAGCAAACTTCATGGCGTTATCGGCGCCAACCCGCTGTCCCAGCTTGCAAAGAATGGCAAACTGGCTAAACCGCTTGCTGCTTACTATGATGAAATGGCTGAAACCATCTGCTGGGCAAGAAAGAACGCTCCGGGCCTGCGCACCATTATGCCGAGATCCGAAGTATTCTCCAGAGGCGGCGCAAACTCCGTACAGGAAGTCGCTTACACCTTTGCTATGGCTGTAGAATATATCCGTGAAATGGAAAAGAGAGGAATTTCCATTCATGATATCGCTCAGTCCATCAACTTTGGCTTCAACACCGGCGAAGTATTCTTCCTGGAAATCGCCAAGGTTCGTGCAGCTCGTGAAGTATGGGCAAACATCATGAAAGCCTTCGGAGCTGAAGGCGCTGACAGAAGTGCAAAGATTCATGCAAGACCGGCATATTTCTTCCGCACCATTTTCGATGCAGGCGTTAACATGCTTCGTAACTGCACTGCCATGTTCTCTTCCGTAGTTGGCGGCGTAGATACCTACGAAAATGAACCATATGATGAAACCGTTCGTAAAGGCGACGTATTCTCCCGTCGTATCGCAAGAAACGCTCACATCATTCTGCAGGAAGAATTCGGTATGCTCCGCCCGATCGATCCGGCCGGCGGCTCCTGGGGCATTGAACACCTGACCACTGAAATGGCAAATCATATCTGGGCTGAATTCCAGAAGATTGAATCCATGGGCGGTTTCACCAAGGCTCTGGAAGCTGAATATCCGCAGGAACAGATCCTGGATATCCTGAAACAGCGCTTCAAGGCTCTTGACTTCCGTAAAGACCGTTCCGTAGGCAACAACATGTATCCGAACATGGCTGAAGAACTGATCGAACCGAGACCGGAAGATACCCCGGCTCTGAAGAAGATCCTTGTAGACGGCGTTGAAGCTTACAAGAAAGACATTGATAAAGAATTCCTCGGCAAGAAACTGGAAGAACTCGAAGCAGCTCCTGCTGATGCAAAACTGGATAAAGCCATCGAAGCATTCTCCGCAGGCGCAACTCAGGGTGAAGTCGGAAAAGCACTGGACGTTGACGGCGAATCTGAAGCAGTACGCGTCATCACTGAACACCGCTGGACCGAACGTTTCGAAAGACTCCGTTTCGATACCGAAAACTACAAGAAAGAAACCGGCAAGAATGTGGAAGTATTCCTGGCAAACATGGGCCGCATTCCGCAGCATAAAGCAAGAGCCGATTTCTCCACCTCCTTCCTGCAGGTTGGTGAATTCAACGTTCACCTGAACACCGGCTTCCAGGATGATGAAGGCAAACCGGGCTCCCGCTGGGATAAATGCGTGGAAGCACTTAAAGCCGGCTTTGATGATAAAGGCACTCCATATGACTGTGCAGTCATCTGCTCCAAGGATGATACCTATCCGGAAGACGTACCAGCTCTCGCTCCGAGACTGAAAGAAGTCCTGGGCAGCGGCAAACTCTTCCTGGCAGGCGCAGCTCCGAAAGATATGGAAGCAAAATACCGTGAAGCCGGCGTAGATGATTTCATCTCCGTCAAGGCTAACTGCTACGAAATCATCCGTGAACTTCAGAGAGCAAAAGGCATGAAGATTACGGAAGAGGAGGTAAAATAATATGGCAACAAATCCTGATTTTACAAAACTGAACCTGGAAGCTCATCCAAGTTGTGACTACGATCAGTGGAGAGAAGCTCTGGAAAGCGAAACAGGCAAGAAATATGACGACCTCTATGACACCACCCTGGAACGTATCCCGGTAGGTCCTCTCTATACCCAGGACGTATACAAAGACTGCAACCACCTGGATTTCATGAGCGGTATTCCTCCGTTCCTCCGCGGACCGTACTCCACCATGTACGTATTCCGTCCATGGACCGTCCGTCAGTACGCAGGCTTCTCCACCGCTGAAGAATCCAACGCATTCTACAAGAGAAACCTGGCAGCAGGTCAGAAAGGCCTGTCCATTGCATTCGACCTTCCGACCCACCGCGGTTACGATGCTGATAACCCCCGTGTAGTAGGCGACGTTGGTAAGGCAGGCGTATCCGTTTGCTCCATGCTCGATATGAACATCCTCTTCGATGGTATTCCGCTGGACCAGATGTCCGTATCCATGACCATGAACGGCGCCGTACTTCCGATTCTGGCATTCTTCATTTCTGCCGGCATCGAACAGGGCGTAGATAAGAAAATCCTCCAGGGCACCATTCAGAACGATATTCTGAAGGAATTCATGGTTCGTAACACCTACATTTACCCGCCGGCTATGTCCATGCGTATCATCGGTGATATCTTCGAATACACCACCAAGTACATGCCGAAATTCAACTCCATTTCCATTTCCGGCTACCATATCCAGGAATGCGGCGCTACCTGCGACCTGGAACTGGGCTACACCCTGGCAGACGGCATGGAATACATCCGCTGCGGCGAAAAAGCAGGCCTGCCGGTCGATGCCTTCGCAAAGAGACTTTCCTTCTTCTGGGATCAGGGCAAGAACTACTTCATGGAAATCGCAAAGATGCGTGCTGCCCGTGTCCTCTGGGCAAAGATCCTCAAAGGCTTCGGCGCAAAGAACCCGAAATCCATGGCTCTCCGTACCCACTCCCAGACCTCCGGCTGGTCCCTCACCGAACAGGATCCATTCAACAACATCACAAGAACCTGTATGGAAGCTATGTCTGCGGCTCTTGGCCACACCCAGTCCCTCCATACCAATGCGCTTGATGAAGCTATCGCTCTGCCGACGGACTTCTCTGCCCGCCTGGCTCGTAATACCCAGCTGTATATTCAGGATGAAACAAAGAGCTGCAAGATCATTGATCCGTGGGGCGGTTCCTACTATGTAGAATACCTGACCAACGAAATGATCAAACGGTCCTGGGCACACATCCAGGAAGTCGAATCCCTGGGCGGCATGGCAAAGGCTATCGCTACCGGTCTTCCGAAAATGCGTATCGAAGAATGCGCTGCCCGTCGTCAGGCAGATATCGACTCCGGCAAGGAAACCATTGTCGGCCTGAACAAGTACAGACTGGCTAAGGAAGATCCGCTGAACGTACTGTCCATTGATAACACCGCTGTTCGTAACGCACAGATCAAGAGACTGGAAAAACTCCGCTCCATCCGCGATCCGGAAAAGGTTGCAATCGACCTCGAACATATCACCAAGTGCGCAGAAAGCCGCGAAAACGGCAACCTGCTTGACGCAGCCGTTCAGGCAGCTCATGACCGTGCATCCCTGGGTGAAATTTCCGATGCCGTTGAAAAAGTTTCCGGCCGTTACAATGCAACCATCCACACCGTATCCGGCGTTTACTCCTCCGAATACCAGGATGATGGTTCCTTCGAAAAGGCAAAGAAACTGGTTGACGAATTCGAATCCCTCGAAGGCCGTCGTCCGCGTATCTTCTTCTGCAAGATGGGCCAGGATGGTCACGACAGAGGCCAGAAAGTCCTGTCCTCCTCCTTCGCAGATATGGGCTGGGATGTCGACGTAGGCCCGCTCTTCCAGACTCCGGAAGAAGCTGCTCAGGATGCGGTAGATAACGATGTTCATATTGTTGGTTTCTCCTCTCTGGCAGCAGGCCACAAGACACTGCTTCCGGCTATCGTAGATGAACTGAAGAAACGCGGCCGTGACGATATCCTCGTCTGCATCGGTGGCGTAATTCCTCCACAGGATTATGAATTCCTCTACGACCATGGCGCAACCGCCATCTTCGGACCAGGCACCAATATCCCGAAGTGCTGCATCCAGTTACTGCAGATCCTTGTAGACCGCGCTAAAGCTGAAGCCAAGGAAGGTTAAGGTAAGCGTATATGCCTGAAAACGATGATGATCTCCGGCCAAGCTGGGTCCCGAAAGAAAAGAATCCTGAATTTGCCTGTTCCGTGATGCGTGGTATCGACAGTGCTGTCAACAGCGTGACCGATATCAAGTACGTCCCGAAGGAACCTCTCCGCAGAGTTCCGCTCCGGAAGAAACTTTCCGTAGAAGAATACGTGAAAGGCGTGGAACGCGGCGACCGAATGATTCTTTCCAAGGCTATTACTCTCATCGAAAGTAATGCCCCGAAGGACTTTGACAAGGCCCAGAAAGTATTGCAGGCATTACTGCCCAGGACCGGTCATTCCCTCCGCGTAGGGATTACCGGTGTCCCAGGTGCAGGGAAAAGTACATTTATTGAAGCTTTCGGCCAGCTCCTCTGCCAGCAGGGCTATAAAGTGGCAGTCCTGGCCGTAGACCCCACCAGCTCCATCACCGGCGGGTCCATTCTGGGGGATAAGACAAGAATGCAGAAGCTCTCCCGTGAGCCAAACTGTTTCATTCGTCCTTCTCCTTCCGGCGGAACCCTCGGCGGGGTTGCCAGGAAGAGCCGTGAAACCATGATGCTCTGCGAAGCCGCAGGATGTGATGTTATCCTGGTGGAAACGGTAGGTGTAGGCCAGTCCGAAACCACAGTCCGTTCCATGGTTGACTTCTTCATGCTCGTAGTCTTAACCGGTGCCGGTGATGACCTGCAGGGCATCAAGAAAGGTATCATGGAACTGGCAGATGCCATTGTGGTCAACAAGGCTGATGGCGATAACCTGGAAAGAGCCAAAGTCACTCAGGGCGAATACGAAAGAATGGTGGAATTCATCCGTCCGGCCACGGAAGGATGGAAGACCCATGCGTATCGCTGCTCCGCTCTAAAGAAGACCGGGCTCCTGGAACTCTGGGCTGTCATGCGTGAATTTGAGAAAGTGACGAAAAAATCCGGCGCTTTCGAAAACCGCCGCCAGCGCCAGATTATCGAATGGGTGAAGACCATGATCGAGGAACATCTGCACAATCTCTTCTATGAAGATCCTGTCATCAAAGGACGGATCCCGGAAGTCCGCGCAGCAGTCCTTGCAGGAGTGGTATCGCCCAGCCAGGCAGTGGCCGAGCTCATCAAGACCTTTGATCTTGACCGGGCCGCAGCCCGCCATCTGGAATCAATCAAATAATAAGCTTCATTGTATTACAGGAAGGGGCGCGGCACTGCTGCGCCCCTATCCCTGTATTCTGCTCATTAGAGCTTGCAAAGAGAGGTCTTTCTATGTATATTAACGGGGCATTTATGAAAGAGCTGTACCTTGCCGGCGGTCCCTATTACGGGCTCCAGGAAGTCTTTTCCCGTGTAAAAGGAGTGGCCCGGGTAGAGGCGGGCTTTGCCAACTGCAGTGCTCCCAATCCCTCAAAAGACGATATATATAGCGGAAAAGTGGAAGGCAGAGAATGCATCCGAGTCATATATAATCCGAAAAAGATTGATATCGTCAGCCTTTTATCCCTGTTTTTCACCATTATCAATCCACATACTGACGGGATTCAGGGGAAAGCAGTGGGACCACAGTTTAGAAGCGGTGTTTACTATACCAGCCATGAAGATACGATGCAGATCAGCTACTACCTGGTATTTCTTCAGAACCGGGGCGTATCGAGAAGGATGACAGAGTCCAGCTTTATCGTCAATGAGTACGAAGGGGAAGGAAAGCATCTGCCACCGATCCGCACAGAAGCAAAACCGCTGGAAAATTTCTATCCGGCACCGGAGGAGGAACAATTCTATCTCCGAAGCCATCCCGGTACGTACACACCCATCAATATCCCGCTCCTGGAAAAACTGGGAACCATTGAACCTGTAAATCAATAACATCATTTCAGTGTCTGCCATGCCGGCTGCAACTCACCGGCATGGCTTTTCTAATGCCAGGGTCTTACTTTCCATAAAAGTGATTACAAAGAGAAGTTATCCTCCATTGATGAATCTTCATATAAAGCGTAAAATTTAGATATGACTAAATGTTATAATCAACCTATTCTGTTATGCTGATTAAGAAATCATAATAAAAAGTACCTTAAATCCTCATTTACAGATTGACAGGGGTCCTTGACGGTGCTACTATAAATACAACCGAATAAGAAAAGTCAGGTGCCCAAAAGGGCTTAATAGGGAAGACCGGTGAAATGCCGGCACGGTCCCGCCACTGTAATGCAGAGCGAATCTAGATGTCACTGAGAAATCGGGAAGACGGAGGAGCGAGGAAGCAGAGTCAGGAGAACTGCCTGTCTTAAATCACCGTTTGAACCCACGAGCGATGGGAAGGGGATGTCTAATCAAGATGTCTCTTTACGTTCGTGTAAAGAGGTTTTTTATTGGTGAATCGGTTATTGAGGAGCGAACTACATACGTAAGACAGGTGCCCAGAAGGGCTTAATAGGGAAGACCGGTGAAATGCCGGCACGGTCCCGCCACTGTAATGCGGAGCGAATCCAACAAAAGTCACTGAGGATATTGGGAAGGCTGGAGGAGCGAGGAAGCAGAGTCAGGAGAACTGCCTGTTTTGGAATCACCGTTTGACCTACGAGCGATGGGAAGGTGTGAATATATGTACTTTTAGGGTACAATTGTCCACCTTTGTCCTGCGCGAAAGGTGGATTTTCTATTTCCGGGAATGAGGATCCCCGGGGATGATCTGAGGATGGTGAAGGGAAACATCATCCTCCGCGGTTTTTCTTATAGCTCTAAACATCGGTGTATCGCCCGAAAGGGCTTTACATATACCTGTGGGATTTCCTCCCATGGTTCATCTCCTTCGGGTGATGGTAGTAACAGGGAAATACGATCATCACCCCACCCTTTTTCCAGTAACTTCCTTGTGAAGTGCCTATATATCGGGGACTGCTTCAGGCAGCATTCCCGCAGATTCATCTCCCTTCGGGTGATGGTGGACTGATCATCACCCTCCCTTTTTACTAATACTTCTCTATGAAGTGACTATATGGTGCGCTGCACCTCCGGGGCTTGGCCCCATGGTTCTTCTTCCTTTTGTGCGAGGGTTATAACAGGGAAATATAACCATCGCCCCCTTTTACAGATACTTCCGCGTGAAGTGACTATACAGCCGGGGCTTAGCCCCGTGATTCATCTCCCTCAGGTGATGGTTGTAAAGGGAAATATGATCATCACCACCTTTTTCAAAATCCTTCCCTCCATGGAAGTCCTATAGGGAACTGAGTTTTTCCTGATCTTATGGGCGATGCCCTGTTTTCCTCCCTGAGTGATGAGGGAGAAATCCCTCATCACTCTCAATACTTTTTGATAATAGCATCGATGAGATGTTATTATACAGGTTCTCATGGAGCGTTTGCTCCAACCCCTTTTGAAGCGGCCCAATCGTCGCTTCTTTTTTTGTTTGATTAATTCGATTATATTCGATATAATAAAGGCATAGAAACTATCATTGATAAAAGGAGGCATACTATGAACATTTATGATTTCAAGGTCATTACCAATAGAGGAAAGGAAATCTCTTTGTCTGATTACAAAGGCAAGGTCCTTCTTATCGTGAATACGGCCAGCAAATGCGGCTTTACGCCCCAGTATGAAGGACTCGAAGCCCTGTATAAAACTTATAAAGACAAAGGTCTCGTGGTCTTAGGCTTTCCATGCAACCAGTTTGCCGGACAGGATCCGGGAAGCGACGGGGAGATTGAGCAGTTCTGCCGGCTGAATTACGGCGTATCCTTTCCCCTGTTCAAAAAAGGGGATGTGCGGGGAGAAACGGCGCAGCCTCTCTTCAAGTACCTGACCGGCGAAAAGGGCTTTAAAGGCTTTGACATGGATCATCCCAATGCAAAGGGACTCACTGATTTCCTGAAGAAGAACTTCCCCGAATTCCTGGAAGGGGACGATATCAAGTGGAACTTCACGAAATTCCTCATTGACCGGGATGGAAAAGTCATTGCCCGCTTTGAACCGACAAAAACACCGGAGGTCATAGCGGCAGAAATTGAAAAACTGTTGTGAAAGCAGTGATAAGCGAAAAGTAATTGTGGCGCGCATCAGAGATGAGGCGCGCCTTTTGTATGGGCATTTAGTGATTCGTTGTCAGACATCGGCGGATCATGAATCATATGAGAGCCGGAAGGCATGTGTGACGCATTTCTAATGTTTCCCGGACGACAAAATATGATACTATAATATGTAGTAAAGGAGGCAGGGCATGAGGAAATATTTTTTCTTTGATATCGACGGGACGCTGACTACGCCGCTTACGGCGGATTATCCGGACAGCACCAGGGAAGCGGTGCGCCTGCTCAAGGAAAAAGGCCATTTCGTGGCCATTGCCACGGGCCGCATGCAGTCTGATGCGGCCAGAGTGGGAAGGACCCTCGGTATTTCTTCCATCGTTTCCGATGGGGGAAATGCGGTGACCATCGACGGAAAAATCCTCTATGATGAAGGCCTTCCCCTCGATGCCTGCATCCGCACCCTTTCTGAAATTGACGAAGAAAAGCATCCTTTCGCCTTCTGCCCCTATAACAGGAAATTCCGTATCACCAGAACCACGAAATATCTGGAAAAAGTGAAGGACCGGTATTATGAAACGGCAGTGATTCCTGATTTCTATATCCCTTCTGTGGATGTCATTCACAAAATTTTCATTGCCTGCACGAAAGCAGAACAGGAGGATATTCCTCTCTATACGCTGCCTCACGTGTGGTTTTCGGCAGATACCATGCTGGTGGAACCGGTCCACAAAGAGAGAGGAATCCTGGAAATACAGAAACGATACGGTATTTCCGATCAGGATATCATCGTCTTTGGTGATGGTATGAATGACCGTACCATGTTCCGTCCTGAGTGGATGAGCGTGGCCATGGGCAATGCGAAGCCGCAGCTGAAGGAACTGGCGAAATATATCACTTCCCGGGCAGATGAAGATGGGATATATAATGCATGCAGGCATTTCGGGTGGATCTGAAGCAGCAACTGTCCTTTTATGGATAAAATGGATGAGACTCTCCGTTCGTGCGAACGGGGAGTTTTCAGTTTGAAAAATTTCTGCCCGTCCACGCATGGTGCGCCTCAAGCTGATGGCCGGTTCTTGTCAGGGACAGCGCTTGTTTGTTAATCTAAATGTGTATTTTACATTTACAATTTCCCATTGACGTCAAAGGTTCACTTCTGCTATCATAAAGTATCAGTGAATTTTTGTATTTCTTGATTTGAAAAGAGGAAATATGGATACAGAAAAACTGAAGGATGGAAAAGAGGAAGTCCTTTTTGACATCCGTCATTTAACCCATACCTTTGAAATGGAGGACGGGAAGAAGTTTGATGCATTGAAGGACGTTACGGCGACCATAAAAAAGGGCTCCTTTACGGCTATTATCGGCACTAACGGAAGCGGTAAATCCACCCTGGCCCGTCACTTGAATGCGCTCCTTATCCCTACGGATGGGGAACTTTACGTGGAAGGCATGAAGACTTCTGATTTTTCCCATATCTGGGATATCCGCCAGAAGGTGGGCATGGTCTTCCAGAATCCGGACAACCAGCTGGTGGCAGCCATCGTGGAAGAAGATGTGGCCTTCGGCCCGGAAAATATCGGCGTGCCTTCTGAAGAAATCAGGAAGCGTGTAGATGATGCGCTGGAAAAGGTGGGCATGACGGCCTGCCGTACCTATTCCCCCGCCATGCTTTCCGGCGGACAGAAACAGAGAATCGCCATCGCAGGCATCCTTGCCATGAAACCGGACTGCATCGTTCTTGATGAACCGACGGCCATGCTGGATCCCAAAGGACGCCGGGAAGTGATGGATACCATTCACGGACTGAATGAAAAAGAAGGGATTACCATCGTCCTCATCACCCATTTCATGGAAGAAGCGGTGACTGCAGACCATGTGATGGTCGTTGAAAAAGGAGAGCTTCGCATGGAAGGCACCCCGAAGGAAGTATTTTCCCAGGCGGAAAAGCTGACGGCCTGGGGGCTTGATGTGCCGGTGGCAGCCGACCTTGCCTATGGCCTTCGAAAGAAGGGACTTTCCATTCCTGAAGATTGTATGACAGATGAGGAGCTGGGAGAAGCATTATGTCCATATGTGTCGAAAATGTAAGCTGCGTCTACAGCAAGGGTTCTCCTTTTGAAAAGGTGGCGCTGGAAAATATCAGCTTTACCATTGAGAAAGGAGAATTCATCGGAATCATCGGCCATACGGGAAGTGGCAAATCTACCCTGATCCAGCACCTGAACGGCCTCATTCATCCTACGACCGGCAAAGTCACCATCGATGGTATTGACCTTTCGGCCAAATCGAAAGAAGTAGTGAAGAAGCGTCATTCCGTAGGCATGGTTTTCCAGTATCCGGAACACCAGCTCTTTGAGGAAACAGTGGCCAAAGACATTGCCTTCGGGCCCAGAAACCTGGGCTGCGATGAGGCAGAAACGGAAAAGCGCGTAAAGAGCGCCATGAAATTTGCAGGCCTTGATTATGAAACTTTCGGGCAGCGTTCGCCATTCCGCCTGTCCGGCGGCCAGCAGCGACGTGTAGCCATTGCCGGAGTCATTGCCATGCACCCGGATTTCCTCATCCTTGATGAACCTTCCGCAGGACTTGACCCAATCGGCAGAAGGGAAATTTTTGCCCGCATCCAGAGCTGGTATAAAAAAGGCGTATTTTCCGTCATCCTTGTTTCTCATAATATGGATGATATCGCCCGCCTGGCGACCAGGCTCCTTGTCATGCACAAGGGACACCTCGTACTTGATGGAAAGCCCATGGATATTTTCCTCCATCACAGGAAGGAACTTAAGGATTGCGGCGTAGATGCGCCGCCTCTTACCCAGACGCTGCTCTATCTGAAAGAAAAAGGCATCCCTGTACCGGAAGACGCGAAGACTGTTCAGGAAGCCGTGGATCGTATGTACAAAATGCTGGGAGGTAAATAAGATGCTTACAGATATCACTCTCGGCCAGTATTATCCCGGTGATTCCTTCCTTCACCGCATGGATCCCAGGGCAAAGATCCTGTGTACCATGATTTTCATCATTGCCATTTTCCTTGCCAATAACCTTTTCTCCTATGTCCTTGTGGCGGCTTTTACTTTTGCGGCCATCGCCAAATCCGGCGTACCGTCAAAACTTATCTGGAAAGCCATCAAACCGCTCTGGATCATTCTCGTCTTTACCATGGTCATTCACATGCTCACCACCCCGGGCAATGAATTCTTCACCTGGAAATTCATCCATATCAGCCAGGAAGGTATTACGAACGGTCTCATCATGACGCTCCGTCTCGTTTTCCTTATCGCTTTTTCCTCCCTCCTGACCTATACGACCAGCCCGATTGTCCTCACCGATGGCATCGAAGCGCTTCTCATGCCCTTCCGCCGTTTCGGCGTGCCTGCTCATGAACTGGCCATGATGATGACCATCGCGCTCCGTTTCATCCCGACCCTTCTTCAGGAAACAGACCGTATCATGAAGGCACAGTCCTCCAGGGGCGCGGACTTTGTGAACGGCAATCTCTGGCAGAGGGCCAAAAACATGGTGCCTCTTCTGGTACCGCTCTTCATTTCCGCCTTTCGCCGGGCCGATGACCTGGCTACGGCCATGGAAGCCCGCTGTTATCGGGGCGGTGAAGGCAGGACGAAAATGCATCAGCTGGCCTACACCTGGCGGGACAGGAATGCATTCCTTGCCGTAGTTATTGTGACCGTGGCTTTAATCGTGCTTTATATTTATTTCAGATAAAAAATTGGCGGGAAATACTCCTGCCAATTTTTGTTTAGTGATCATTTCGCAGTTTCCATTGGTTTCTCATCCGTGGGACTGCTGATGGCGAATGGCTGATTTGACTTCATTTTACAGAGCCTTTGCCTGATTGTGGGAAAATCTCCGCGGATAGGAAATATAGTACGATCGCACCGCCGCTCGCCTGTGTACAATGCAGCTGCCAACTATAACCGATACCCATTAACTATTACCCCTTACTCATTACCCATCTACAAATCCGAGGCTATATGAAAAATATCTGGATTACCCTCTCTTATGAGGGCACAAATTACGCCGGTTTCCAGCGGCAGGAAAACCGAATGACCGTGCAGGAGATGGTGGAGAACTGCCTCCTTCAGATTACCGGAGTGAAAACCACCCTTTATTTTGTGGCCCGCACCGATGCCGGCGTCCATGCCTATGGACAGGAATGTACATTTTATACGGAATCCACCATTCCGGGAGATCGCTTCATCTATGCCATGAATGCAGTGCTGCCCTACGATATCCGCGTGACGAGAAGCATGGAAGCAGATATGGATTTTTCCGTGCGGAAAGGAAATTTCGGAAAGACCTATGGGTATCTTCTGACAGAGGAGAGGGAATGTCCGCCCTTCCTGAAGCGCTATATCTGGAGGACCGGGAAGAATCTGGATCTTTCCCTGATGGAAAAGGCGGCTGAAGTGCTGGAAGGCACTCACGATTTCACTTCTTTCCGCGGGAACAATTCGGTCCCTTCTTCTCCCGTCCGGAAAATCAATCAAATCCGAATCGCAAAAGATGGACCTTATGTCCGGATTTTCGTCACCGGGGAAGGGTTCCTTTACCATATGGTGAGAAATATTGCCGGTGCCCTTGTCGATGCAGGAACCGGGGCATTGTCGCCGGACGATATCACGAGGATCCTCGCATTAAAAGACCGGAAGGAGCTGGGAATGACCGCCCCTGCAGAAGGTCTTTGTCTCCTTCGCGTTTACTTTTCACCCATTACAAAAGAGGCAGTTGAAGAGACACTTTCCCGGCCACTATTTCCCTGGTGCTGAACAGGTGAATCGATTATTACGTTCCAGTTAAAACAGTTCAATCGTTCAATTCTCACGTTCCAATTTTCTCCCGAAAGAGTTATAATATAGGAAATAATAATAACAATAATCAATTTCATTTCATTTTGGGGAGAGGACTATGGTATTGACAAAGAAAGAGCAGATCCGCAAAGCGGCAAAGAAGCTCTTTAAAGAGAATGGTTACCAGGACACATCGCTCCGGGATATCAGCCGCGAGGCAGGAGTGAATGTGTCCTCTATTTCTTATTATTTTGGAACCAAGGAAGAACTGTATCAGGAACTATTTCCAAAGTCGAAGGAAGAAACAGTGCCGGACAAGAAAAAACAGATCCGGGATGCCGCCATTCGGCTCTTTGCGCTGAAAGGCTATTCAGACGTATCCATCCGGGATATAGGAAAAGAAGCAGGGGTCAACAGTGCGGCTATTTCCTATTACTTCGGCGGCAAACGGGAGCTGTATGCGGACATTCTGGAAAAAGGCTCCAACCTTCTGGTAGACTTTGTGGAAAAAGCGGCAGACGGCACAAGGAGCCCTACGGAAGTCATGGAAATGTATGCTCATTTCTTCTTCCGCCTCATGGAGGACCGGCCGTACATCCTCCGCATTTTTTCCTGGGAAATGATCCATCCCACCGATGTCTTTGCTTCCATCGGGAAGGAACGGTTCGCCATGGTGCTCATGGTGCTGCGCGGCGCATTGACGGAAGGCATGGAAGAAGGCTGTTTCCGGAAAGACCTGAAGCCCACGGAAGTCTGCATATCCTGGGCCGGCATGGTGGTATACTACTACCTGATGAATGAAATCAAGAAACGGTTTGAGGTGGAAGAAGATATTTCCGAAGAATCCTACATGACCCAGGCCTACGATGTGCTCATGAACGGGATCCGGAATAAAAAATCCCTGTCTTGACAAAAAGGACCTCATTCGCTAAAATGTATGCAACACGTAAAAAGTGCTGATGGAAAAAAGTACTTGTTTCAGAAGTTTCAAAGAGAGCCGGACTGGTGAGAACCGGCAGCGGAGAAATGAGGAAGTTCTTTCCTGAACTGCAGAGCTGAAATGACAGTAGGCCCTGACGTAGAGCCCCCGTTACAGGGCAGAGAGTTGATCTGATGAAGATAATTTGGGTGGTACCACGGATAATCCGTCCCTTTGGTACCACCCTTTTTGTTTCAAATCAGATAAGAAGGGTGGTACCGCGAAAAATTTCGTCCCTGCTTCAGCAATGAAGCGGGGATTTTTTGATGGTACCGGAAGAAGAGGAGGATTCAAATGAAAGGTTTGAAATGGAAGGCAGCTGCCCTTATGGCAGCAGGACTGCTCATGGCAGGAGGAATGGATGCCATGGCGGCTCATCTGGAAGATATTGCAGCCCGCGGGACCATCCGCGTAGGCACCACGGGCGATTACCGGCCCATGTCCTATAAAGACAGGGAAACGGGTCAGTATGAAGGCTTCGACGTGGAGCTTTCACAGAAACTGGCCGATTCCCTTCATGTACAGGTGGAATTCGTGCCCACCACATGGAAGACACTTTCCGCCGATACGGCCGCAGGTAAATTCGACCTTGCGCTCTGCGGCATTACCCGCACCTTTGACCGTGAAAGGACACTGACCATGTCCGACGGGTATCTTCTTTTCGGGAAGACCATTCTCTGCCGCAAAGGTGAGGAAGGGAAATACAAATCCCTGGCAGATCTGAACCGGCCGGAAGTGAAAGTCATGGTCAATCCGGGCGGAACGAACGAAAAATTCGCCAAAGCCAACCTGCCGAAAGCCACACTCCTCATTCATGAACAGAATGCAGAAATACCGGGCCTCATTGCAGAAGGCAAAGCAGACGTGATGATTACGGAAACCATGGAAGCCAACCGCTATGTGAAGCTCAATAAAAAACTGGCGGCGCCCCTTGTGGATGAACCTTTCACAAAGAGCCGCTTCGGTGCCCTGATGGAAAAGGGAGACCAGGATTTCCTGAACTATGTGAACTTCTTCCTGGCAGAAATGGAAACGACCGGTACCATGGAAGAACTGGAAGATAAATATATTAAATAAGGGAAACGGGAGGAACATATATGAGACAGTGGATGAAAATCGGTATGGCAGCAGCCATCGCGGCGGCAGCGCTCCTTTATGGAGGCTGCGGCGGAGGAGGACAGGGCGGCAAACAGCAGCTGCCTCCTTCGGATAAACCAATCATCGGCATAGTCCAGATCGTACAGCATGGTTCCCTTGACCAGGCAAACAAGGGATTCGTGGATGGCCTGAAGCAGAGGGGCTATGATGAAAGCAAAGTTACTTTCGATCAGCAGAATGCCCAGGGCGACCAGTCCAATCTGAAGACCATCGCATCCAGATTTGCTTCTGAAAAACCGAAGCTCATCTGTGCCATTGCTACGCCTGCAGCCCAGGCGGTAGCCAATGAAATCAAGGATATCCCGATTGTCGGCACAGCCATCACTGATTACACCACTGCCAAACTGGTGAAGAATGATGAAAAGCCTGGCGGCAATGTCACCGGCGTATCCGACCTGGCCTCCATCGATGCCCAGATGGATCTGGGAAGGGCCCTTGTACCGGGTGCGAAAAATATCGGCCTCATCTACTGCTCTTCCGAAGTCAATTCCGAAGTGCAGGCCAATATGATGAAGGATTATTGCAAGAGAAATAATCTGGCAGTGGAAGAAAGGACCGTAAACAGTGTCAATGATATCCAGCAGGTAGCTGAATCCCTGGCAGGCAAAGTAGATTTCATCTATGTCCCCACCGATAATACACTGGCCTCGGCGATTCCCACCCTTATGAAGATTACCGATGCCCATAAGATACCGGTCATTGTAGGGGCCGATATTATGGCTAAAGACGGAGCTCTGGCAGCTCTTTCCGTAGATTACTACAAGCTGGGCATACAGACAGGCCAGATGGCGGCGGACATCCTGGATGGCAAAATCAAGCCGGAAACCGCGCCAATCCAGCACCAGAAAGAATATACCATCATGATCAACAAGAAAGATGCAGAAATTCTGGGAATCAGGATTCCGGAAGAAATCGCAAAGAAAGCACAGATGGTTTAAGTAAGAAATATTTCGTTTCCGGATACCGGTGAACGAAAAAGGGGAAACGGACCCCGGATTAAGTCTATTTCCCAAACCGGCAGATAAAATGGAAGGTAAGCAGGCCGGAATTAAAAATGGGATGGTAGGATAGGAGAATATTTATGAAGAAATGGATGAAACTTGGAATGGCGGCTGTGCTTGCGGCATCAGCCCTGATTTACGGAGGCTGCGGCAGTGATAAAGGGGCAGGATCCTCCGCCGCATCTTCAGGAAAACCAATCGTAGCCGTAGTACAGCTCGTGGAACACGGTTCCCTGGATCTTGCCAATAAGGGATTCATGGAAGGCATGAAAGAAAGAGGCTATACAGAGGATAAAGTCCACTTCGATCAGCAGAACGCACAGGGGGATCAGGCCAATCTGAAATCCATTGCTTCCCGTTTTGCTTCGGAGAAACCGAAACTTGTCTGTGCCATCACTACACCGGCAGCCCAGACCATGGCCAATGAAATCAGGGACATCCCCATCGTGGGCACCTGCATCACCGACTACGTTACAGCGAAGCTGGTCAAGACAAATGATGCTCCCGGCGGTAATGTCACCGGCGTCTCCAACCTGACGCCTATCGAACCCCAGATGAAGCTGGCTCTTTCACTGGCACCGAATACAAAGAAAGTGGGTCTGATCTACACGGCCAGTGAAGTCAATTCCGAGGTTCAGGCCAATATGCTCAGGGATTACTGCAAAACCCATGATCTGACTGTGGAAGAAAGGACCATTCACAATGTCAATGACATTCAGCAGGTGGCAGAATCCCTCATCGGAAAAGTAGACATCATCTATGTCCCCACAGACAATACGGTGGCTTCCGCCATGGCAAACCTCGTGAAGATTACGGATCCACATAAGATTCCTGTCTTTGCAGGCGCTGAAATCATGGCCAAAGACGGGGCTCTGGCTTCCCTCTCCGTGGACTATTACAAACTTGGCATCCAGACCGGCCACATGGCTGCCGATATCCTGGACGGCAAGAGTAAACCGGAAACGAGGGCTATTGAGCACCAGAAAGAATTCCCCATCGTGATCAACAAGAAAACTGCTGAAACCCTGGGAATCACGATTCCGGAAGAAATAGCGAAGAAAGCGCAGATGGTGTGAGCAGGAGTCAACCTGGAAGACCAGGCTGCGCAGACATAGAGAGGAATATCTCGTGATTCGTCTTTCCTGAACATGGCGCCTGTTTGCAGGCGCCATTTCTATTTACCGGTAAATCGTAAAAATTACTGATTCAAATCAGGAATTTTCTTCATCAAAAATTCAAACAAAATCAACAAATTTACTGGAATGTCAATATCCCGATGATGTATAATACTTAACAGGTATATCCCAAATTATCGTCATGAGGAATATACGAAAAACAGATAAAGAAGGCGGGGCTATGTCAGAGATAGAGACAAGGTTAGCCCGGGTCAGGGACCGGATCCGGTCCGCGGAAAAGCGGTCTCCCTATGGTCAGGAAGTACAGCTGGTGGCAGTGACGAAATTCCATCCTCTTCAGGATATGGAAGAAGCCATCCGTCTCGGCGTGACACAGGTGGGAGAAAACCGGGTTCAGGAAATGGAAGAAAAACATAAAGTCCTCACGCTTCCTGTCGTCTGGAACCTGCAGGGGCATTTGCAGAAGAACAAAGTGAAAAAAGCGGTAGCCATGGCGGATCTCATCCAGTCCGTGGATTCCTTGGAAATCATGCAGGAAATCGACCGGCGGGCAGGAGAAATCGGCAAGGTACAGGAAGTGCTTCTGGAGTTCAATATTTCCGGAGAGGAATCAAAAACCGGACTTGAACCTTCGGCTATGGAAGAAGCTGTCAATAAAGCGAAGGAACTTCAGCACATCCGCGTGAAAGGCCTCATGTGCATGGCTCCGGAATATGAGGATGTGGAAAAGACACGGCCCGTATTCAGGGAAGGCCGCCGGCTTTTTGAAGAACTGAAAGAAAAATTTCCCAAAGGACAGATTTCAATATTATCTATGGGCATGACCCATGATTTTGAAATAGCAATTGAAGAGGGTGCCACCATGGTGCGCATCGGTACGGCCATATTCGGGCCAAGACAGTATTAGGAGGAGAAAGCATGAGCTTACTTGATAAATTTAAGGACCAGTTTGTAGACCGCGATGATGATGAAAGAGAAGACGAAGAAGAACTGGATGAGGAAGAAGAAGCCGTTAGCCCGGCAGCACCCGTCCCGCCCCGTCCGGCAGCCGTCAATCCTGCAAGACCCGTCGGCCGCAGTGCGGCTCCCCGTCAGGCTGCTAAACCCTACACCATGGTCGTTGTGAATCCGAAGAGCTATGCAGATGCTGAAAAGATCGGTGACCATCTGAAAGCCATGCGCCCGGTAGTCATGAATATGGAAAAAACCGATGCTGATGAAGCACAGCGTATCGTCGATTTCGTACAGGGCATCATGTATGCGCTGGATGGCAGAATTGACCAGATTTCCGAAAGCATTTATCTCTGCGCGCCGAATAATATGAGCGTATCCCGTGAAAATTTTGCAGCTTACTCTGACCAGCAGGCACCGGCTGCTCCCCAGTGGAACGCTCAGCCTCAGGACTCTGGGGCACCACAGGCTTAATGTCCTTCCTTTCAAACGGTCTTCAGTGGTTCAAAAACCAGTTTGAAGATACCGATGAAGAAGCCGGTTATGAGGAAGCAGAGGGAAGCTATGATGAAGATGGCGATGATGTGCCCGCGGCAGGCGCGCTGCCGGCGAGGGCTATTCGTCCCCAGCAGGTTGTCATCATGGTTCCCGGCTCTTATGGCGATGCCCGCCGTGCCGTAGAGACACTGGAGCAGGGCAAATCCGTCATGGTTGTACTCTCAGATAATGTGAATGATGAAGTGGCCAGCCGCTTCGTAGATTTCATGAGCGGAGCCGTCTGCATGTGCCATGGGGATATCACCCTGATCGGTGATGATGTGCTCATCTGTGTCCCTGATACGGTTGACCTGCATGAAGACAGACTGGCTTTTGTATCGGGCATTCCTACCTGGAAAGGACCGTAATATGAAGAAAATACTGCTCATCGGCTGCGGGGCCATGGGAGGCGCCATTCTTTCCGGCTGCCTTGCCAAAGGGCTCTGGAAGAAGGAGGAGGTCTTCCTCAAGGAACACTCCCTCGAGGCTTCAGAAGAAAAAGCAGCCCGCTACGGGGTCGGCGTATCTGCTGATGGCAGTGTGGCTGCTGAAGCAGATATGGTCATTGTGGCAGTAAAGCCGAATGTAGTACCGTCTGTACTGGAAGAAATTTCCAGATATAAACCTCGTCGCGTACTTTCCATTGCAGCAGCCGTGACTCTGGAAACACTGGAAAAAAGTCTTCCCAAAGGAACGGAAGTAATCCGCTGCATGCCAAACACCCCGGCATCCGTAGGGGAGGGCATGGCTGCCATTGCGAAAGGCACCCTTGCAGGTGATGAATTCCTGAAAGATGCAGTCGATATTTTCAATGCACTTGGCAAAGCGGCAGTAGTCACGGAACGGCAGCTCGATGAACTGGGCGCCCTTTCCGGCGCAGGCCCGGGATATGCCTTCGTTATCATTGATGCCCTTTCTGATGCAGGCGTACTTGTGGGACTGCCCAGGAAACTGGCTATTGAAGCCGCTGCACAGACTCTGTATGGTGCAGCGAAAATGGTACTGGAAACAGGTAAACATCCAGCCGAACTGCGCGACCAGGTGACAAGCCCGGGCGGCACGACCATTGCCGGTATTTATGCCATGGAGAAAGGAGGCCTCCGGGCCGCCCTGATCGATGGAGTGAAAGCCTGCCTCGATAAATCAGACGCTATGGCGAAGAAATAAAGGAAATAAAACCCGGTTTGCGGATTTTATTTTGTGAATAACCGTCCGCCGCCCGGAGAGGAATTCCCCAGGCGGCGGCTCGTTTTTGGAATACTTCCATCAGTGAAGGGAAGGGCTGCAAAGCCATACGACCTTTACAGGAACAATATATGATCTCATTTCAGGAAAGAGGATGAAATGAAAGATAGAGAAAAAATTCTTAAGTTTTTTGCGGCCGGCGGTGATGAGGCAAAAGAAATGGCCATCCGCCTGCTGGATCTGGCAGATTCTGTAGAGCGGGGCAGGCCTTTTGCCGTTGGTCCTTTCATGGCTCCCTACGGAAGGCAGATCGGCCAGACCATCGCGGCGCATATGAAGACCGTCACATCCGCCGGCTTTGGCGGATTTCATGAAGCAGAACGAGTCCGCATTTCTTTCAAAAGCAATGATTATGAAGGCCCTGTGGATTATGGAGTTTCCCTTCTTTCCGTTACCTGGGACGGCAGGTACCGTCTCATCGGTCACCGGGATGTGCTGGGAAGCCTGATGGGTCTTGGTATCGACCGGTCTATCCTGGGAGATATCCTCATGCAGGGCTCCGGCTGCCAGGTGATCTGCGATAAAACCATGGCAGGCTGGCTCATCGATAATTTCCATAAAGTGGCCATGGTACCGGTAGAAGTCAAAGAAATTCCGCTTTCGGAAATACAGCCTCCGAAACAGACTGCTAAAGAAGTGAGGGCCACTGTGGCATCCCTGCGCCTTGATGCGGTGGGGGCCGCCGGATTTGGCATTTCCCGTTCCAAAATGGCCCAGGCAGTGGATGATGAAAGGACCGAAGTGAACTGGGTCCCTGCCAAAAGCGCCTCGCAGGCCGTAAAACCGGGGGATATCATCAGCATCAGGGGCCGCGGCCGCATAGAAATCGTGGAACAGACCGGTGTGAGCCGGAAAGGCAGGATCGGGCTGCTCATTAATCGATATAAGTAGCAGTTAGTTTTCAGATCGGCTCATCGCTGATGGCTGATAGCTAATGGCTAACCACTCTCAGTGCGTATTTGAGATGAAAATTCTGCCTCCCGCCTGAGCTGAATGCAACTGATAACTTCTCACCTATAGTAACCGTATTTTATGGAATTCAAGTTGTTATAAAAAGGAGAAACACATGATTACACCGATGGATATTCACAATAAGACGTTTTCCCGCCAGCTCCGCGGCTATTCCCAGGAGGAAGTCAATGCATTCCTCGAAGAACTGGCTTCGGACTATGAGAAAATTTATCGTGAACACCGTGAAATGGAAGAGGAAATGGATGGTATCCGTACAAAGCTTCGGAATTATGAGAAAATGGAATCCACCATGTCCAATACCCTGATCATGGCCCAGGAGACGGCAGACAATCTGAAAAAGATTGCGCACAAAGAAGCGGATCTGTCCATCAAGGAAGCCCAGAGCGAAGCCCATAAAATCGTGGCTGATGCAGAAGCGGCCCGCCGGAAAATGAATGAAGACCTTCTGAAGGCAGAAGGGGATATGAACCTTTATATTGCCAAACTCCTGTCCAACTGCAAATCGGCTCTTGCCATGATTGAAGCGGCCAAGGCAGTACAGGCGCCGCAGCCCGTGGAAGACGGGATGAAACCGGCTTCTGAACAGGCTTCTCCTCTCCAGGCTCCCGGTGAAACGACTTCTGCCGAAGAAGCAACCGAGGAAGATCCTTATTCCGGCAACCTTTTTGATCAGGCGAGAGAGACCGTGGCTTCCTCGGAAGAACCGAAGGATTGAGTATGGATAACGCATACGTAACGGAGTGGGCCAATGAAAACCTGGGGCTCACCCTGAAAATCACGAAGATGCTTCATGAAGAAAAGACGCCTTTCCAGCATATCCAGATTGCGGATACCCTTCAGTATGGCCGTATCCTTATCCTGGACGGTGTATTCCAGACGTCCGTCAAGGATGAGTGGACCTATCATGAGATGATTTCCCACGTGCCCCTCATGCTTCATCCCCATCCGGAGAGGGTGCTCATCATCGGAGGCGGAGACGGCGGGGTAGCACGGGAAGTATGCCGCCACGAGTGCGTCAAACAGGTAGACCTCTGTGACATCGACGGAAGGGTCATCGAACTTTCAAAGAAATATTTCCCTACTATTTCCAAAGTGCTGAATGACCCGCCGGCAAAGCTCCACATCCATGTGGGGGACGGAATTGCTTTTGCGAAAGCGGTGAAAGATTTTTACGATATCATCATCATCGACTGCTCTGATCCCATCGGTCCGGGAGAAGGCCTCTTCACCCGGGATTTCTACAGGAGCGCTTTCGATGCCCTGAGGGAAGACGGACTCATCGTACAGCAGACCGAATCTCCCATCGTGCAGCAGCATATCGTTCATGATGTGTACGAAGCCATGGGCGATGTATTTCCCATTGTGCGCATGTATTACTCCCATGTACCCATCTACCCGGCATGCCTGCACTCTTTCATGATGGCATCCAAGAAATATGATCCCCTTACGACGGAACCCAGGAAAGACGTGCCTGCCCCCATGAAGTACTATAACGAAGGAATCCAGAAAAGCTGCTTTATCCTTCCGAACTTCATCAGGAATCTCCTGTTTAAAGGTACAATCAGTTTTTAGAAATAAAAAAATGCTGTGCAGACGATACCCTGTCCATGCACAGCATTTATTTATTATTTATAAAAGGCCGCATGAAAAGATGCAGCCTTTTTTTATTGATTCGAAGAGTTCATACATCCGACGGCTTCAGGATGGAGCCCGCAATTTTTTTCCAAACCGGTTCTTTTTCTCTTACGAAACGAATCAGTAGAGCGATTTCCTCTGCCTCAAGCCCCATGGCACGGAAAACATCGCAAACCACTTTTTCACGAAGCACAGATGGATTCGGCTTCACATTGAATTCAAAAGCAAAAAGGTACGCCCCTACCGACCCTTCTGCCAGAAGAAGATCCGACCTGAAGCTTTCATCCTGTTTCGTATTCCCCGTGACTGCGTAAATCACTCTTTCATGGCGCGCTATAATATCCTCGAGAAGGATCGGTGATACATGGGAGGCGGCCATCATTTCCCGCATTACCGGGTTCAGCTGGGCGCAGTACAGCTCGACGTAAATCAGGCCTGCCAGCCTGTGCAGGCCGTCCTCACCCTTCAATTCCTTATCCACACTGTCCTGGATGATATCCATAAATTTGTCCACCAGCGCCGAGAACAGGTGCTCCTTGTCCTCAAAGATATTGTAGATGCTGCCGGAGGTGATGCCGGACATCTGCACAATCTGCCGGATGGTGGTATTTTTATATCCCTGGCTAAGGAAAAGTTTTTCCGCGGTAGTCAGGATTTTTTCCCGCACCCCCTGCATGTGCACTGCCCTTTTTTCTGATTTTGCCATATATACCTCACTTTACCCCTAACTAAAAATGTATATATTTCATGCAAATTTTAATATGCACTTACCCCCCCTAACTTAGGATTATTATAAAAGAGAATAGTCCTTACTGTCAAACAGGATTCACTGTCAAAACAGTTAAATTTGAAAGTTTATAAAAATATTCGATAACTGAATAAAAAAGGTATCTCTTTATATCATGGGAAACATGAATAGAGATACCTTTAATTTCTGAATGAAAAAGGAAAGGAGCGGGATTTAGGGGAATCCCGCTCCTTCATTTCTTCCGTGCGTGGAGAAGGACAGCATCCCGTACCGGATGGGGATCCGGCCGGAGTCGGCGTAGGGACACCGCTCCAGGTTAGGGCAGGAGCCGTCTCTTCATGGGGCAGATAAACCGCGCAGGGAAGATACCTGTTCCAAAACATATAAAATACGTTTTAGAATGTATTTAATTATACGAGGTTCCATGAGGAAAGTCAATGAGTCATAACACAAAAGTTGCCTGTCCCGGTTCTTTTAACCGGCCGGGAAGGAATGATGGAAATAATTTGCATCTACCCGGAAGATCCATATATTTCCATGACGTCTGTTCAGCGCGGACAGGAAGCGTCAGCAGGAAGAAAGAAAAGATACAATCCTTGAGGATTTCTGAAATGATTTATTCCTTCTTTTTAGAAGCGGCAGCGGCGGCAGCAGCGCCAAGGGCCAGGACGCCCAGAGCTGCGACAGCCAGCTTGCTGTAAGGAATCGTATCCGGCAGATTCAGTCTGCGTTTTGCCCGTGCGGGAAGGGACAGGGGCTTTACTGCAGTGACGACAAGTGCGCCCAGGCGGGAAGCTGTTTCCACATCCCGGAAACCGGCATCTTCGAGAAGGTCTCTGATATCGTCCCGGCCATAGGCCTGCATGCCGGGAATCAGGGCTGCAAAGAACTTGTCCAGCGGAGCAAGGCCTCCCTTGGAAAGGAGGAGCAGAATCTTTCCTTCCGCCTTCATGACACGGGAAATTTCCTTGAAACATTTGGCGGGATCTTCCCAGAAAAAGAATGTATCCTCCACGACTACAAGATCAAATTTGCCTGCACCGAATGGGAGAATGTCTGCGGATCCTTCATAGACCTGGCAGCGGCCCTCACCAATGGCTTCTTCATTGAGGCGGAATGCGAAGTCCACCGCCCGGAACGATTCATCCATACCGCTCACGTGGCCTTTGGGGGCCAGCTTTGTCAGCCGTTCCAGATTTTTTCCGCCGCAGCATCCGATATCAAGGATTTCCGCATCCTCCGGAATATCAATCCGCGAAAGGCCCCAGAGAGAAAGGGGCGTGTTCCACAGGTTGGAAGCAGTGAGCAGGCAGTTTTCTACTTTTGCGCCGGTCGCTGCATTCTTAAGTTCAAGATTCATAGTGGTACCTCCTTGTGAAAATTTTTTCGTACATATTATATTCTTTATTATAACCGATTCTGTTTTGAGAGAGAAGAGAGGGCGGGACCTCCTTATTTCACGGATTTTACAGGTCTGCTTTTCATTTTTCAGGTACATCTTCGGAAGGCGTCCCTCTTTCCGGCAGATGGATGGTTTTGCCGCTTCTATACATATATAATTGTATATTTTGTATAAAAATGAGTAACGCGTTAGTGACTGAAAAATCCTGCAAAGCCAGAAATTATCGATAAAAAACAGATATACATTTTTATAATTTATCGGATAAAAGGAAATATTTCAAAATTACGCTTGCAATAATATACATAAAGCTGTATAATTATCACAGTTTGAGAAGCCCGCTGTGAAGGGCTGTGAAATTGTCTATTTCCTTAAGAAAGGCGGCATTATTATGGCTGATGTAAAAAATGTTAAAAAAGTAGTTCTTGCTTATTCCGGTGGTCTCGATACTTCCGTCATCATTCCCTGGCTGAAAGAAAATTATGGCTGCGAAGTCATTGCCTGCACCGTAAACCTGGGGCAGCCGGAAGATTTCGATGCCATTCATAAAAAAGCGCTGGCTTCCGGCGCATCCTATGCGGAAACCCTGGATGTACGCAAAGAATTCATTGAAGAATATGCCTACAAAGTCCTTCAGGCTGACGGTCAGTATGAAGGCAAGTACCTGCTGGGCACTTCCTTTGCCCGTCCGCTCATCGGCAAATGCCTGGTGGACATGGCCAAGAAATATGGCGCAGATGCCATCTGCCACGGCGCTACCGGCAAGGGCAATGACCAGGTCCGTTTCGAACTGACTGTAAAGGCTCTGGCTCCCCACATGAAGATCATCGCTCCCTGGAGAATCTGGGATATGAAGTCCAGAGAAGATGAAATGGCTTATGCGGAAGCCCATGGCGTACCGATTGACAAATACGACGAAAAACAGACGGATGAAGAAAAAGCAGCCCAGAAATATCCGTACTCCATGGACTGGAATATGTGGCACCTTTCCCACGAAGGGGATGATCTGGAAAATCCGGCCAATGCGCCTCATAAAGATATGTACCTCGTTACCTGCGATCCGGCAGACGCTCCGGACAAGGATGAACTGGTGACCATCGAATTTGAAAAAGGCGTACCGGTGGCTGTAAATGGCAAGAAGATGGACGGGGTGGAACTGGTGAATACCCTGAATGAAATCGGGGCCAGAAACGGCATCGGTATCGACGATCTTGTGGAAAACAGACTGGTAGGCATGAAATCCAGAGGGGTTTATGAAAATCCCTGCGGTTCCATCCTCTTCTATGCTCATACCGAACTGGAAAGACTCTGCCTCGACCGGGCAACCTTCCATTTCAAACAGGTAACGGCTGTGAAATATTCCGAACTCGTTTATGACGGTATGTGGTTTGCTCCTCTGAGAGAAGCGCTGCAGGCCTTTGCAGAGAAGACCTCTGAAACCGTAACCGGTAAAGTTACGCTTCGCCTCTATAAAGGAAATATCATGTCCCATGGCGCTGAAAGCCCGTACTCCCTGTACAATGAAGAATTCGTAACCTTTGGCGAAGATGATGTATACAACCAGGCCGATGCAGAAGGCTTCATCAACCTCTTCGGACTGCCGCTTACTATCAGAGCCCTGATGAAGGAGAAAAACAGCAAATGAGTGAAATGATGTGGGGCGGACGCTTCACGAAAGCAGAAGAGAAAAACGCCCTCGATTTCAACGCATCCATTTCCTTTGACTGCCGTATGTATAAAGAAGATATTGCCGGATCCATGGCCCATGCGGCCATGCTGGCAAATCAAGGAATTATTTCCAAAGAGGACTCACAAAAAATTACT
This sequence comes from uncultured Dialister sp., assembly GCA_900314595.1. Lineage (GTDB taxonomy): Bacteria > Bacillota > Negativicutes > Veillonellales > Dialisteraceae > Dialister. The sequence continues at coordinate 39,346 of OMVW01000004.1, forward strand.
GAGGGTCTCAAAAAGATCAAGAAGGAAATCGATGAGGGGAAATTTGATTTCTCCATCGAGCTGGAAGACATTCACATGAATGTGGAAAAACGGCTCACCGATGATATAGGCGATGCCGGCGCCCGCCTCCATACGGCGCGGAGCCGGAATGACCAGTGTGCCCTGGATCTTCATATGTATATGAAGAGAAATATGGGACGCCTGGCAGACAAGCTCATCGCCCTGGAAGAAGCGCTGCTTTCTGCTTCGAAGAAATACAAAGATGTGATTCTTCCCGGTTATACCCACATGCAGCGGGCCCAGCCGGTACTCTTCGCCCACCATATGCTCTGCTACTTCGCTATGCTGGAGCGGGATTTCAGGCGGCTCATGGACTGTTATGAAATGACGGACATGTCTCCCATCGGCGCCTGTGCCCTGGCCGGCACCACCTATCCCACGGCTCCGGAAGAAGAGAGAGAAGCGCTCCATTTCGGAAAAATCTATGGAAACAGCCTGGATGCCGTTTCTGACAGGGATTACCTCCTTCAGTTCCTTTCCTTTGCCGCTATCTGCGCCATGCACCTTTCCCGGCTTTCGGAAGAATTCATTTACTGGAGTACCAGCGAATTCCAGTTCATCGAGCTGGACGACGGGTATTCCACGGGCAGCTCCATTATGCCCCAGAAGAAAAATCCGGATATGTGCGAGCTCATCCGCGGAAAGACCGGCCGTATTTACGGAAGCCTTATGGGCCTTCTGACCGTTATGAAAGGCCTGCCCCTTGCCTATGACAAGGATATGCAGGAAGATAAAGAGGGAGTCTTTGATGCCATTGACAACCTGTACTTTGCTCTCGATATTTATGCAGGCATGATCAATACCATGACCGTCAACGGCAGTCACACGAGGGAAGTGCTGGAGCATGACTTCTCCAATGCCACCGATATGGCAGACTACCTGGCAAAGAAAGGTCTTCCTTTCCGGAAAGCCCATGCCGTGGTGGGAAATGCGGTGCATTACTGCATAGAACATCACAAAGTGCTTCTGGACCTTTCCATGGAAGAACTGAAATCCTTATCTCCTCTCTTTGAAGAAGATATTCTGGAAACGCTGAAGATTGAAAACTGCGTGAAGAATCGCGAAAGCTATGGCGGTACAGGACCAAAGTCCGTGGCCCGTCAGCAGGCACATGGCGAAAAAGTCATTGCAGAGATGAAAGAGACTGCATCGGCCTGGAAAGAATCCATGGCCTTCCTCGGTTAAGCAGCCACGGCCAATGCGCCTGGTATAGACAATTTCACAGGGAAAAAGCCCCGCGAAAGCGGGGCTTTTTCTCTGTACCCCTGCATGGAATCAGCCTGGTTTCCATCAGAAACAAAGCTGATGGAACGCTTATGATGCCACAGGGGAGTCACTCATACCTTTTTTGCAATATACTCCTATAAAACTATACTATTTTTGCAAAGAGTATGCTAATTGAATAAATGTACCTTTTTTGTTTATACATAAAGTGGTATGATGAGTGAGACTGAACATCCAGGCAATCGTTATTTCCTTGATTGGAAGGGAGGATTTTTATGAATATTCATGAATATCAGGCAAAAGCCCTTATGAAAGAATATGGCATTCACGTGCCGGAAGGGTATTCTGCATTTACCGTTTCCGATGCTTCGATAGCAGCCAGACGTCTTGGGACACCGGTAGTCGTTGTCAAAGCACAGATTCATGCCGGCGGACGTGGTGAGGCAGGCGGCGTCAAACTGGCGCACAACGAAGAAGAAGTCCGTAAATATGCGAAAGAACTTCTCGGCTCCACCCTTGTGACCCGCCAGACCGGACCGAAAGGCAAGAAAGTAAACAGACTTCTTATTGAAGCCGGCTGTCATATCAAAAAGGAATACTACCTCTCCTTCGTTGTGGACCGCCAGAGCGAATGCGTCGTTATGATGGGTTCCGAGGCAGGCGGCATGTCTATTGAAGATATTGCGGCTAAAACTCCGGAAAAAATCATCCGTGAATACATCGACCCCGTCATCGGCCTTGCTGATTTCCAGGCACGGCGTATGGCATTCAGCCTTCATTTCGAACCGGCAGTCGTGAATAAAGCAGCCAAGTTCATGAAATGCCTGTACAAGATTTTTGTAGAAAAAGACTGCTCCCTGGCCGAAACGAACCCCATGGTCGTTACCGATGAAGGTGATGTCATGGCCCTGGATGCCAAGCTGAATTTCGATGACAGCACCCTCTCCCGTCATCCGGAAATCCTGGCACTTCGCGATATCACCGAAGAAGATGATAAGGAAATGAAAGCAGCTGCAGAAGGTTTGAACTACGTCAACCTGGGCGGCGACGTAGCCTGCATGGTCAATGGTGCAGGCCTGGCTATGGCAACTGTGGATATTATCAAGGAAAATGGCGGCGAACCGGCCAACTTCCTCGACGTAGGCGGCGATTCCACACCTGAAAAAATCGTGGCTGCCTTCCAGATTATGCTGGAAGATGATCAGGTGCATGGTATTCTGATCAATATTTTCGGCGGAATTAATAAATGCGATGTCATTGCTACCGGCATCGCACAGGCTGCGGCTCTCCTCTCCGGCGGCAAAGAAGAATTCCCCATTCCTGTAGTTGTCCGCCTCGAAGGCAGAAACGTGGAAAGGGGACGCCAGATTCTTGAAGAGGCAAATATCAAGAACCTTTACCCCGCATCTGATATGGATGACGGAGCCAAGAAGGTTATTCGTCTTGTTAAGGAAAATAAGAAATAAGGAGGGCTTATGAGCATTTTAATCAATAGAGGTACAAAAGTCATTGTACAGGGCATTACCGGCAAGGCTGCCCGTTTCCATACAGCCCAGATGCAGGCCGACGGTACCAGAATCGTCGGAGGTACAGCTCCCGGCAAGGCCGGAGAACTCTGCTGCGGCGTACCGGTTTTCAATACAGTCCGTGATGCAGCAAAAGCAACCGGCGCCAGGACTTCTGTCATTTTCGTCCCTGCAGCATTTGCAGCAGATGCCATTATGGAAGCCGTAGAAGCGGAAATGGATCTCGTCGTCTGCATTACCGAGCATATTCCGGTAGAACAGATGGTGCGCGTACACCGGTATATGGAAGGGAAGAAGACAAGACTCATCGGGCCGAACTGCCCGGGGCTCCTCTGCGTGGATGAAAGCAATATCGGCATCATTCCGGCCCAGATTTTCAAAAAAGGTCATGTAGGCGTCGTTTCCCGTTCCGGCACCCTCACCTATGAAGCCACTTTCCAGCTCACCAAGGCAGGTATCGGCCAGACCGGAGCTGTCGGCATCGGCGGCGACCCGATCAAAGGTACTGATTTCATCGATGTATTGAAGCTTTATAACGATGATGAAGATACCGAAGCAGTCCTCATGATCGGTGAAATCGGTGGCAATGCGGAAGAACAGGCAGCAAAGTGGATTCATGAAAATATGAGAAAACCGGTAGCAGCCTTCATCGCAGGCCGTCAGGCGCCTCCAGGAAAGCGCATGGGCCATGCAGGCGCTATCATTACCGGAGGCAAAGGCACAGCTGCTGAAAAGATTGCAGCCCTGGAAGCCGTAGGCATTCCGGTAGCCAATACCGTAGCCGACATCGGTGATACAGTCATTAAACTGCTGAAAGAAAAAGGACTGTACGAAATCTGCCATACCTGCTGATTTGTTTAACAGACAGAAGCTTTGGCCTTATAAAGAAAGAGACTCTGACAATTGTTTAGAGTCTCTTTTTGTTAGTTTTAGAAAGGTCCGGCATTCGTCATAATGGTATGCCGCGGTATTTTTATTTTCGAAAAATTTTTGATTTGCGGCCCGCGGTACCGGTCATGGAAAATGGATTCCGACTTGCTTTCATGAGCCTTTCTCCACTAACGGCTAACTGCTAACGGCGAATATCAAAACTCTCCCTCTTGACGGAATGGCTCTCTTCCATTAATGTAGATATAGTAATTGATTCAAAGCGGAGGTTCCCATGTTTGCCAAATTCCAGGATATGCTCCTCGTCCTTGTCCTCATTTATGCCGTTTACCGCATAGCAACGGTGGGCTTCACAACCATCAACCTTTTCATCCTTCTCTGTGCCATTGTGGCCGTCATCTCCATGGCTCTAAACAGAAGCGGCGCCTACGCCCGGGCCCAGAAGAAAAAGGAAGAAGCCATAAAGAAAATGGAAGAGGAAAAAGCAGAAAAAGAAAAGAAATAAAAATTGCCCCGGGGAGGGCTTTTTTTATTGTGCTTTTGGGGCAAATGGGGAATAGCTAACAGGTAATAGCTAATAGGGAATAGATAATAGGGAAACTTTCTTCAGAAGGGATAACTGTCTTGCATGAAACTGTACATTGGAGTTAATGGTTAATGAACGGGGAACTGTCTTTTGAAGGGTGGCTGCCTTACGGAAAACTGTGCATTGGGGTTAATGGTTAATGAATGGAGAGCTGTCATCCGAAGGATGGCCATCTTGCGTGAAACCGTACATTGGGGTTAATGGTTAATCGGAGTAACCCACGAATACAAATAAGCTGTCTGCACGAAAGCCTCGAAAGCTCAAGACGGACCGGCAGGCCAAACGAATACCCCAAAGTTTCAGGCACAAACGCCTCTTCAGCTCAAGACGGATCGGCAGGCCAAACGAATACCCCAAAGGCCCAGGCATAAAAGCCTCTGCAGCTCAAGTCGGACGGGCAGGCCCAGCGAATACCCCAAAGTTCCAGGCACAAACGCCTCGAAAGATCAAGTCGGACGGGCAGGCCCAGCGAATACCTCAAAGTTCCAGGCGCAAAAGCCTCTAAAGCGCAAGTCGGACCGGCGGGCCATACGAATACCCAAAAGGCCCAGGCCCGAAATCCTCTGCAGCTCAAGTCGAAAAGAAAGGCCAAAAACTTCCCATTTTTTGTCAAATTTCCATTAGTATGCTAAAATGAGAAATAACCACAGAAATCAAATTCTGATTTCTGGCACTTCGGAAAAAGAGGTGACTGTCATGAATCCTGATATGGAACTGGTAAAGAAAATCAATGGCCTGGCCGGGAAGGTGCGTCCTTTTGACCTGGCCATGGATCTTTTTACCCGTTACGGCCACTGGGCTTTTGTGATTTACGGACTTCTTCTCTGGTTTGCTCCGGGGAGTGACCGGGAGAAAAGGCGCCGGTCCTGCCTCATTATTTTCACGGAAGTCATTGTGGCATCCCTTATTTCCTTTATCATCGGCAAGGTCTGGTTCAGGAAGCGCCCTTTTACAAGGGATCCTGCCATCTGGAATTTTACAGGCCATAAGGCCAATGCATCCTTCCCCAGCAATCACACCATGCATGGATCTCTCATTGCCATGGAACTTCTGAGGTACCGTTTCAAAGGCTCCTGGCTCATGACGCTCCTCGCGGGTATTCTTGCCTTTTCCCGCCTCTTTTCGGGTATGCATTATCCTACGGACCTTCTCGGCGGATTTACGCTGGCCGGCATGGTGCACTTCCTTTTCCACCGTCCTTCGGTGATTCACTTTTTTAATCCCATTGCCCTCATTGCTTCTTTCATCAGCGATGTGCTGGTAATGAAGGTCAGGGGGCGGTGAGATGGCAGAATCCGTAGAAAACGGAAGCAAAATGTCCATTATGCGCATCGTCCAGGTGCTCCTTCGTGAATCGGATAAGGACCACCCGCTGACGCAGCAGGAAATATTAAGGATGCTGGAAGAAAAATACGGCATGACGGTGAGCAGGAAGTCAGTCAGCCGGAACCTGAACCGGCTGAAGGAGGCAGGCCTTCCGGTGATGTGCCGGGAGGTGACCCGGGTGATCAACGGTAAAGAGGCACCCCTCTCTCTTGACTGGTACTGGGACCATGTGCTGAACCAGGAAGAGCTTAAGACACTCATTGACCTTCTTTATTTCTCCCATCTGCCAAGCCAGCAGGTCCGTCAGCTGGCGGACAAACTGAAAAAAATCCAGAGCAGCTCTTTTGAAGACGGGAAAGGAAATATCCGAAACCTTCCATCGGCTGCCAGGACGGCCGGCTGTGATGAAGTGCTGAATCTGATTTCCAGGGCCTGCAGCCAGAAAAAGATGATTTCTTTCTTTTATGATCATTATGAAGCTGACGGGAAGCGCCATCACGGGTATACGATTTCCGGCAATGCCCGTCTTTACCGGGCCAGTCCCTACCAGATCATCGCATCCGACGACCGGTATATTCTCCTGTGCAATCTGGAGGGGAGCGAGGAAATATCCATATTCCGGGTAGACCTTATGGCGGATATCCTGATTCTCGACGAACCGGCGAGACTGCAGACTTCCATCCCCGTACTGGAGAAGGGAGGCAGGCTTTCCGACTGGGTTTCCTCGACCAGCGATATTTATACGGGCTCGCCCATGCTATGCACCTTTGAGGCCGACTGGCACCTGATGAGCGATATCATCAGCGATTTCGGCAAATCGGCCCGCCTGGTCTCCGCCAGGCAGAATCTGGTGCTGGTGGAAATCACGATCCAGACGGAAGCACTGAAGGCCTGGGCCCTGAAGCATGCGCCGCTGGTGAAGATCCTTTCACCTTCGTTCCTGGCAAAAGAGGTGAGGGAGGCGGCAGATGGACTTGTCCGCCTCTATGGCTCATCATGACAGCAGTGAAAATAATTGTCGGGATTCTTCTGGTCATCCTTCTTCTGCTCCTCATTCCCCTTACCTATTCCATTTCCTTTGAAAAATGGAAACTCACGGTCAGGGTGGGGGCCCTCTTCGGGCTGATTTCCAAAGTGATAGAAATCGATCCCATGAAGAAGAAAAAGAAAGAATCGGAAGAATCGGCAGAAGAACTGGATGAAGCGCTGGACGAACTGGACGAATCGGTATCCGGCAAAACAGGCCCCATCATGCCGGAAGAACCTCTTGAAATAAAGACAGACGAGAAAAGTCCGACGTCCGCGGAAAGCCGGCCTGCGGAGAAAAAGCCGGAGGAAGAGGAAAAAGAGGAACCTCAAAAAGAGGAATCAAAGAAAAATAAAAAAAATAAGCCTTCCCTTCTTGCGCAGGGACGCTTTGCATTGGATAATGGACTTATAAAGCTTGTGCTCATTGCAGCAGCCAAAATCATTGACCATGGCTTTCCCCGCCGCTGGCAGGTGGAAGGAAAGCTGGGCCTTCCGGACCCCATGTATACCGGGGTGTTCCAGGGGCTCCTGTACGCCACCCTCCCCGGGGCGGCGGAAGAGATCGAATGGGATTATCTGGAAACCGTTTTCACTTTAAAGGGGCGTGGCCGGGGACGGCTCATTCCTCTCTATGTACTTTATATTCTACTCAAACTTGCGGTATCAAAAGAAGCAAGAGAATTCTGGCATTTCAGACAAGGGGGAAAACAGAATGGATGATGAAGTAAGAAAGCAGATTTTTGATGATTTCAAAAAAATGGTAACCACGGAATCGGTAGTAGGTGAACCGATTTACCTGGGAGACGCAACCATCGTCCCCTTTGTGGATATTTCCTTCGGCTTCGGCAGCGGTTCCCACACGGGGAGCGGCGCTTCCGGCGGCGCAGGCGGCGGCAAAGTAACGCCTACGGCAGTCCTCATCATGAAAGGGGAAAGAGTGGAACTCTTCTCCATCAAGAATGCTACGCCCAATGGAACTATCGATAAAGTCCTCAATATGGTGCCGGAAGTGGTATCCCATTTCACAAAGAAGAAAGAAAAGAAAGCGGAAGTCCGCGAAGCTGCCCTGAAGGAAGCCAAACAGGCCATGCAGGAAGAAGCGGAAACGGCAGCTATCGAAGCAAAAGGGGATAAGGCGTGAGTACGGAGAGCTGTGGAAATATAATTTTTCCGCAGCTCTTTTATTGCAGCCGTGAATCGTGACCCGTGAAGGATAGGGTTTCCCTGCTGGAAACCAATCTTATATAGTACGCATCGTTCATGGGATGCCCCCCAAAGCCCATATAAAACTGCCCGCAGGGCGCCGCCTAAACGAAGAACGAATAACGATATCGATATTTGAGGAAACGCAAATCTCACAGCCATTTCTCCCAATCGTAAACATTGTAAAGCTGACTGAAAACCATGACTTTCCCATTGACATGGACGAATTCTTTGATTAAAATTAATACATACTTGCTTTTACCCCCAATTTGAGGGCGAGTTAGGAGGACAATATGAAAATGAATAAAGCTGTCGCAGCCATCGCTGCTGGTATGATTGCATTTGGTTCCGTATTTTCTGCTTCTGCAGCAGGAATCGGTTATGTGAATTTTGACTACCTCATGAATTCTCATCCGAAGATGCAGAAAGCTCAGCTGGACTTCAAGGCTGCCGCTCAGAAAGCTTCTGAAACTTTCAGGAGCAAAGCTGCCGGCAAGACCGATCAGGAAAAACAGCAGATTGCAACCGACCTGGACAAAGAACTGCAGGAAAAAGAAAGATCCCTGATTACACCGATCCGTACTGATGTGATCAAAGCTATCCAGCAGGTTCGTCAGGAAAAGAGCCTGGATGTCATTCTGGAACAGGCTGCTGTCGTTGACGGCGGTGTAGATGTAACCTCTGCGGTTGCTCAGAAACTGGCAAAATAATTGATTCCGGAAACGGTGCAGCCCATGGCTGCACCGTTTTTTCTTACCGGGAGGGAAAAAGAATGGATAAGCTGTCTCTACTTTGCAAAGCCATGATTACCTATGATAAAGGCGACGTCCGCCGCATTCATCATTTCCTGAAAGTTCACGCCTTCGCCCGCCAGATCGGCCTGGAAGAAGGACTTGATGAAAAGACGCTCTTCCGCCTGGAAGCGGCAGCCTATGTACATGATATCGGTATTCACGAAGGGGAGAGGCGTTTCGGCAGAAACGACGGCATGATCCAGCAGGAACTGGGACCGGGAGAATCCCGTCCCATGCTGGAAGCCCTTTCCTTTGATGAAGAGGATATCGAACGCATCTTGTGGCTGGTGGCCCATCATCACTCCTATGGCTCCATCGACGGTCCGGATGCGCAGATCCTGGCGGAAGCGGATATGCTGGTCAACCAGTATGAAGACAATGCTCCGCGGAAACAGAATGAAGCGCTCTATCACCGCCTTTACAAGACGACTGCTGGGAAGCGGATTTTTGAAGAACTGTATTTTGAGGATTACAAGGCAGGAAAAGAATGAGAGATACTTCACTCGTTTACCCGTTCCGGGGAGACGGGAAAATCCTTCTTGGCCGCAAGCGGCGGGGCATGGGCTATGGGAAATGGAACGGCTTCGGCGGAAAAATCGAAGCCGGTGAAACCATGCGCGAGTGCGCCGCAAGAGAGCTCTACGAAGAGTGCGGCCTGCGTTCCAATACGGAAGATCTGGAAATGGTGGCAGACCTCTATTTCCATCAGCCATCAGCTCTTGAATGGTCCCATGCAGGCATTGTGTACTTTGCGAAGAAATGGATGGGAATCCCCTGCCTTTCGGAAGAAATGGAACCCCGCTGGTTTTCACCGGAAGAATTTCCCTATGAGGAAATGTGGATGGCCGACAAAGTGTGGCTTCCACTCGTCCTTTCGGGACGGAAAATACGGGGCATCATCTACTTTGCAGAAGACGGGGAAACCGTCTATGATTACGAATTCAGGGAAATGGAATGAAACCATCTGACAAGTGGACCGGAAAGCTCCTTGCCTGGTTTGATGACCATAAAAGGGACCTTCCCTGGAGGGAAGACAAGCCACGGAATCCCTATCACGTATGGATTTCGGAAATCATGCTGCAGCAGACGCGGACCGAAGCGGTGAAGCCCTATTTCCATTCCTGGATGGAAAAATTTCCAACCATTCATGATCTTGCAAAGGCTTCGGAAGCGGAAGTCCTCCACCAGTGGCAGGGCCTTGGCTATTACAGCCGGGCAAGGAATATCCATAAAGCGGCAAGGGAAATGGAAGAAAAATACGGCGCCCGGCTTCCTCAGGACAAAGAAGAAATCCGCAGCCTTCCCGGCATCGGGGACTATACGGCAGGCGCCATCCTCTCCATGGCTTACGGAAAAAAAGAAGGAGCCATCGATGGCAATGTGCTCCGCGTCTATGCAAGACTTTATCAAATTGAAGAAGATATTTTAAAGAGCAGGGGAAAAAAGGCCATCGCCTCCCTGGTGGAAAAGACGCTGCCGGAAAGGGCAGGGGACTTCAATGAAGCCTTGATGGATCTCGGGGCAGATGTGTGCATTCCCAAATCCCCCCGCTGCAGGGAATGTCCTCTCCGGGGCGAATGCATGGCCTTTGAAAAGGGTTTGCAGGATAAACTGCCCCTTCGCACGAAAAAGAAACCACAGCTCCTTCAGGAAGCGGCCTGCGGAATCATCATGAAAGAAGGAAAGGTGCTCCTTCACAAAAGGCCCTCCCGCGGCATGCTGGCCTCCATGTGGGAATTTCCCATGATCCTTTCGGAATCGGCGGAAACTTCCCGGGCTGAACTGGAATCACTCCTTCAGTCAGAGGCGGAAGAACTGGTGTGGAAATATAAACATGTCTTCACCCACCGCATCTGGATGATGAAAGCCTATACCATGAAAAGCTGCGTAGTACCAAAAGGAGAGTACCGCTGGTTTACCGCAGAAGAATACAAAGAAATCCCCCTCGCAGGCCCTCACGCAAAGCTGGCAGCCTTCACGGAAAAACTGTTACGGGAAGAAGGAGACTTCTGATACAATAAAAGCGGAAGAACTTTTTGAGCCCTTAGTAGTTAGCCGATAGCAGTTAGCAATCCTCAAAGTTACTGGAAATGGCTAATGGCGAATAGCTAATGGCTGATTGTCTGGGAACTTTATTCCGAAGGAGACTGTCCTTCGGAAAACTGTATATATCCTTTCACAAACTTAAAGTGCATAAGGGAACCTGCCGGTTTAAAAGCCTTTGTTTCGGGAATCCCGGGAGTTTCGGGGTGGTGCGGCGCAATAGTAAAAAGCGCCGCAAAATCTTTATATAACAAATATGATTCTATAAATCTCGATTCCGATTGAGAGATAAAAGAATCAGCACCTTGAAGCAAAATCCCCATACAAAACTCGCGGCCCATCAGGGCCGCCACCTTCCCGATAATCCCGCACCCCGCACCCCGTATCCCGCACCCCGATTCAACGGCTGATGGCTAACAGCTATTACCCATTACCCATCAGCAGAAATCTCAGTTTTCCCCCCCCCGAAAGGAGTCCCCCATGTTCGAGCGCATGATACTTATGATTTTTTCCATTCTGGGTCTCCTGAATGGCTCTCTTTTTGCGCTCATCATGAGGAGGCGGAATTTTTTCCGTTACACTTTTGGCGGATTCCTTATAGGGCTCGCTTCGGCGGGATATTTCGTATGGTATGCGAAAGGCTATGACGGGCTGGGAACCTGGTCCCTGTGGCTGGGCTACCTTTTCTGCGGCCTCATGGTGAGCCAGATTGTTTTATTTCCTGCCTATGTCATTCTTCCCTTCTTCACGATTTCAAAGAAACTGAAAAAACCTGCCCAATACCTGTCTCTGGCGGCCCTGGCGGCAGCGCTCTTCATCGGCATTTTCGGAGCTGTCGACGGAAACCGTCGGGAAGTGACGGAGTATCTGGATGTCTATGTGGAAGGCCTTCCGGAAGCCTTTGACGGCTACAAGGCGGCCCAGCTCACGGATACCCACATCGGACCCTATTTCCGGGCGGAGGATCTCCCCCATGAATTCGACCGGGCCAGGGAAGAGGGGGCGCAGGTGGTCTTCTTCACGGGCGACCTTATCGATGATGTGCGCCATATGCCGGAAGCGGCCGGTACCCTTTCTGAGAAATATAAGGATTTTGAAGACGGAATCATTTATGTCTGGGGCAATCACGAATATTACCGGGGCCAGGCCTATATTCATGGTTTCCTGAACCAGACGCCTGTAAAGATTCTGGAAAATGAACACATGAAGATTACCAGGAATGGAGAATCCCTGTATGTAGCAGGCGTTGACTATCCCTGGGTACGGGGTGAACGGAGCAAAGCCTTCCAGCGCCAGCGGAAAGACATGACCGAATGGGCCTATGAAGGAATTCCGAAGGATGCGAAAGTCATCCTGCTCGCCCATAATTCCTCTTTCATCGATGAAGGTTTTGCACGGGGAGCCATCCTCACCCTGACGGGCCATACCCACGGTACCCAGTTCGGCCTTTTCGGACGGCCCATCATTACGCCTTTCAAATTCACCCGCGGCCTTTACTCCGACGGTACCCATCCCGGCTACGTCTCCAGAGGCAGCGCCAGCTGGTTTCCCTTCCGCTTCTCCTGCCCCAGGGAACTGGTCATTATCACATTTCATAGAAAATAGAATCATACATTTAGAGAGCCTGGCAAGGGAAAGGGATAAGAGGAAAGGGATAAGGGAAGGTGACGCCGCCCGGCGGCGCGAGTTTGTATGGGGACTTTTCACAGGCAGGGCTTAAAGACTCTGCAGTGCTAAAATAAAAAGCTTTCACTGAATGGAAATTCAATGAAAGCTTTTATTTTGGAATAGACAGGAAAATAAATTTGTCAATGGGGGCACTGACCGGGAGCCGAAGGCTTCATACATAAGATTGGTTTTCCGCAGGAAAACCATATCCTTTCCTTTTCCCTTTTCCCGTTCCCCTTTCCCCTCGTTCATGGAGAATTTGTCAGAACTCAGCTCTTCGCCGTAGAGATTGTCGTATCGATCTTATTTTCCGGTTTCTGGGAAATCTGCACGATTTCACTGCGGATCCGTTCCATTTCATCGTTGTTGTCCTGAGTGAGGGGCTTGAGGGTGACGGTGGAACCATCTGCATTGGTGAAAGGGGTATCCATGGTCTTGGAGATTGTATTGTAAGAGAGCGCGAGATCTTTGCCGCCTTTTTTCGGGGTCACTACGAGCCTTCCGCCATCGACTACGCCAGTGCCTGCCAGAGATCCGTCCACTTCACGGCTGCCCTGCTGGACTTTATGGTCTACATTGATGGTTCCATCCTCGTTCTTTGTGAAATTGATGGTTTCCAGATTGCGGATATTATCGCCGGACCAGTTGATCCCTGCGTCCTGCACGCCCCACCAGGTGCCCTGCCAGGGACCGCCGCTGATGAAGTGAACAAAAATAAAGAATCCGCCTGCTATAAGTATGATAATGGCAATGAGTAAAAGTGCCAGTTTTTTCATGATTACACGTCCTTAGGGAAATAGAGAGTATACAAGTTAATTATATAAAAAACAGACAAATAAAGGAAGGTGTTTTTTGAATTTTATTTTACCTTTCTTCAGCGGGAATTTTACAAAAATGGCTTTATTTTCAGTCAAACGAAATTTATTTTCTGTATAAGAAACAGTAAATCTGCTTAAAAACGGCCTTAAATGGCTTTTTTAGCGATTTCATGGTATAATATATAAAAAGTTCCAACGGGACCCGGGGCTTTCGGGTCTTATTTTTATGTTTGAAACAAAGGAGTCCTTATGGAGTGGAAAGAAGGTAAAATCGTCAATACCCCTCTCGAGGGGCAGATGAAGAATTCCTACATCGACTATGCCATGAGCGTCATCGTCACCAGAGCGCTGCCTGATGTGCGGGACGGGCTGAAGCCGGTGCACCGCCGCATTCTCTATGCCATGAATGAAGCGGGAATGCTTCCCAATAAGCCTTATAAAAAATCCGCCCGAATCGTGGGCGACGTTCTCGGTAAATTTCATCCTCACGGCGATACGGCGGTTTATGAATCGGCTGTCCGCATGGCTCAGGATTTCTCCACCCGCTACATGCTGGTAGACGGCCACGGCAACTTTGGCTCCGTGGACGGCGACTCTCCGGCCGCTATGCGTTATACCGAAATGCGCATGGCAAAGATCACTCTGGAAATGCTGCGGGATATCGACAAGAATACGGTCGATTTCATGCCGAACTACGACGGCTCCCTGCAGGAACCGGTGGTCCTCCCGTCCCGCATCCCGAATCTTCTGGTCAATGGTTCCTATGGTATAGCGGTAGGCATGGCTACGAATATTCCTCCCCACAATTTAGGCGAAGTGGTCGATGGCTGCTGTGCCATGATTGACAATCCGGAAATTTCCATCAATGAACTGATGAAATACATCAAAGGCCCGGATTTCCCGACGGCCGGCATCATCCTGGGACACCGGGGCATTGAAGATACCTACCGCACAGGACGCGGTTCCATCACCGTCCGCGCAAAGACGGAAATCGAGGATATGCCTCACGGCAAACACCGGATCGTAGTCACTGAAATCCCGTACCAGGTGAATAAAGCCCGCCTTATTTCCTCCATTGCCGATCTCCAGCGCCAGAAAGTACTGGACGGTATCACTATGCTCCGCGATGAATCAGACCGCACGGGTATGAGAATCGCTATCGAACTCCGTGCCGATGTGAGCCCGGAAATCATGCTGAACAACCTCTTCAAGCATACCCAGATGCAGATGAACTTTGGAGCCATCATGCTGGCCCTGGTTGACGGCCATCCGCGGGTACTGAACCTGAAGCAGATCCTTTACTACTACCTGAAACATCAGGAAGAAGTCATTACCAGGAGAAGCCGGTTCGAACTGGACAAGGCAAAAGCCAAGGCGCATATCCTGGAAGGACTCCTCATCGCCCTCGACCATATCGATGAAGTAATCCGCACCATTCGTGAATCCCGCACCGACGTCATTGCAAAAGATGCATTGATGACGAGATTTGACCTGTCTGAAAAGCAGTCTCTCGCCATTCTCGATATGAGACTCAGAAGACTGACAGGTCTCGAAAGAGATAAACTGGAAGCGGACTATAAAGACGTGAAAGAAACAATCGCATACCTGGAAGACCTGCTCTCCAGCAGGGATAAGATCATGGGCGTGGTGAAAGAAGAACTGCAGGACGAAAAAGCCAACTTTGGTGATGACAGAAGGACGGAAATTTCCGAAGCACAGGAAGAATTCACCATCACCGACCTCGTGCCGGATGAACCCATGACCATCACCATGACGAAACAGAATTACATCAAGCGCATGGATTCTTCCGACATCCGCGTACAGCGGAAAGGCGGCCGCGGCGTATCCGGCATGAAGATGAAAGACGGCGACTATGTATGGAAGCTGCTCAATACGTCCACCCACAACCGCATCCTCTTCTTCACGAATAAGGGCAAGGTCTACATGAAGACGGCCGTAGACTTCCCGAAATCAGGCAGGACCGCAAGGGGCAGCGCTATCATCAACTATATTCCGGGACTCTCTTCCGGTGAAAGAGTGACGGAGCTCCTCGATATCGATGCAGCAGGGGAAGAAACGAAATTCCTCCTCATGGTCACCAAACTTGGCTATGTAAAGAAGACCGAAATTTCCGAATATGGAAATATCAATAAAAACGGCCTTATTGCCGTACGTATCAACGAAGGGGACGAACTGGCCCAGGTGCTCCGCATTAAGGGAGACGAAGATCTCATCCTCGGTACCAAATGGGGTATGGCCATCCGTATTTCCACAGAAGAAATCCGGGCTGTGGGCCGCGCGGCAGCCGGCGTTCACGGTATCCGCCTGAACGAAGGAGATGAAGTGGTAGGCGCAGCTATTGCCGACGAAAAGGATATCTTCACCATTTCCGCAGACGGTAATGCAAAGAGAAATAAAGCCGATGCCTACAGACTCCAGGGCCGGAATGGCACAGGCGTCCGCAACTTCAAGAAAGGCTACGAAGTGGTAGCCCTCGTGGCAGCCGACGACGATGATGAACTGGTAGGCGTATCCGAACAGGGCATCACCATCAAGACAAAAGCCAGCCAGATCCTCTCCAAGAAATCAAGAGGCGGCCAGGGCGTCATCCTCCAGAGACTCGAAGAAGGAGACAGAATCGCCTCCATCGACGTGCTTTCCGCAGAAGATGACGAAAATGAAGAAGAATAATTAGCCGCCAGCCGTTAGTTATCAGCAAAAAAGCTGTACAGTCATTGTGAGACTGTGCAGCTTTTTTATTGGTGAAAGTAGTAAGTGATAAGTGTAAGTGAAGCTGCGGCGCAACAGTAGAAGGCGCCACCTTCACGAATCACAATCGCGCGAGCCTGAGAATATCGTTTCAAGTCCCGGCAGGGCTGACTCACGATTCGTTAGTGACAGAGGTCAATAGCAGGAGCCTGACGACCCGAATCACGAATCACGAACCACGATCGCACGAGCCTGAGAATAGCGGTTCAAGTCCCGGTGGGGCTAACTCACGAAAACCGCAACTGACTCAACCCACAAGCAGGAGCCTGACGCTATTTCAGCATCTCCTGAAAGTCTGCATTCAGTTTATTTTCTGCAGCGGAGAGTTTTTCTTCCTGCCGGGAGACCCAGTTTTCGTTATCGGCGAGGTCTTTCTGTGCCATGGAAATCATCTTGTCAAGTTCTGCCGGCTGGGGTCCGCCTTTGACTTTTCTGTTGTGCACGATGGCTACGGGGTCTTTGGCATGGTTCCATTCTTCTTCGGTCATAGGGAAGGATTTCGGGAGGACCGGATCGTCTTTGGCAAGGTTCGCATAGACCATCTGCGCTTTATCATAGGTGAAGTCTTTCGGGGTGATGTTGTTGGCTCTTGCGTAGGTCACGATTTCGCTGGCAAAGTGATGGCCCGTGCGGAAGGGGATGCCGTGATTCTTCATCAGTTCATCGGCGATTTCCTGGGAGCAGGTCCAGTCGAGGTCCAGTTCTTCGAGAGACCTTTCCGGTTTAATGACCAGATTGTTCAGAATCCTGTCCAGACCGGAGAGGACTTTCGTGCCCTGGGGCATGAGGTCGCGCCTTCCGTTCAGCCTTCCGTCAGCCATGCCGGCGGGGATATTGTGGGAGCGGAAAGCGGCTTCCATGCTCATGCCGAGAAGGGTGGAAGCTTCTCCGCGGCAGGAGTTCAGGATGCCGGGGTTCCGCTTCTGGGGCATAGCGGAAGATACGTATGTATTTCCACCGCCTTCTTTCAGGAGGATCCAGGGGCGGGGCTGGGCATACTGCTGCATGATTTCTTCAATGAAGGAAGTGGTATGGATGGCAATGCAGTTGGTAATGCCGCCGGTTTCAATGGGCGCTTCCTGAGGGAAGACCTGTCCTGCATCGTAAGTATTGTAGGCAAGGCCGTCAAAGCCAAGGTAGGCGGCCATACGGTCACGGTTAAGTGGCCAGCCGGTGCCGTTTAAAACGGTGGAGCCCATGGGGGAGCGGTTGAGGCGGGCGTAATATTCGCGGGTCCGCTGCATATCACGGTTGTAGGCATTGGCATAGGCGATGAGGTAGTGGGCGAGGCTGTTCGGCTGGGCCTGTACGCCGTTCGTATAGTTCGGAATGACGGTTTCTTTATTTTCTTCCGCCAGACGGATGAGGTCGGCCTGTACTTTGTTCAGCTCTTTTGCCATATCGAGGAGATGCTCTCTCTGTTCCATGATGCCTACGGTGGTGAGCATATCCTGGGAGGAACGGCCTGCATGGATTTTCGTCACCTGGGGGCCGGCAGCCTTGATGAGGTATGGCTCGAAAGCGACTACGTTGGACGGTCTTGGCGCGCCGGGGCGGGAGCCGTCGGCGAGGACCTTCCGGATGCCCTGGGCAATATTTCTTCCTTCCTCCGGCGTCAGGAGTCCTTCGGACGTATTGATGATGTCCGAGGCTTTATTAATCTGGCCGAGCCAGTAAAAGTTATCCCGCGGCGTTTCCGCGGCAAAGGCTGTGCCGCTTGAAATCAGTGCGGCAATCGTTAAAGCAAGGATGGATTTTTTCATAGGTTTCTCCTTTGAAATAAACGGAATGACATACCTTATATATTATAAAATACATTTTTACTAACGCATGTATTGAAATGATTTATAAAGAGTAACAGGAAATAAAAATCACAGCTTATGGCCTGCTCCCTGTATTTCCCATGGCGGGTCAGGACGGAAATTTTATAAGACCGGCAGCAGGCTGTACAATTGGAAAGAAATTCTTTTTATACCGGAAACGGGCAAAAAAAATTCCCCCGGCCGTCTGAGCTGGGGGTAACCTGAAAAGAGCAGTATGAATCAATCGGCTGCAGGGACTTTGACCTGTACACGCAGGGACGGAGCTGCCGTATGAACGGAGGTGGTCTACAAGTTTTTCATGTCGTGATGGATTGCTTTCTGGTTCCCGCTCACTTTCGACCGGGGGAATTTTTTGTTTTGCCGGCAAAGAAGAGAGGAAATTAATCTGTTCCGTCCTTCCGCCCGTTTCGATCGATTGTGCACACAGGTTTATGAAGGATTTCCCAGGGGCCCTTTCCGTCCCTTCATCTATATAGTACAAAAAGCTTATTTTATTTTCTCTTTTTATTTATAAAATTTTTTTATGTGAAAATAACCTGTCTCCTTATAAGAAATAGAGCGGTTCGTATTTTCCGTGCGGATGATTTTCATGACCGGGCGGCCCGGTATTCTTTCGGAGTGAAGCCTGTTTTTGCTTTGAAATATTTTCCAAAGAGGCTGACCTGACGAAAACCGGTGTCCAGGGCGATTTGCCCTATGGAAAGATCGGTGGCAAGGAGTTTTTCAGCCGCCTTCTGCAAACGGTATTCGAGCAGGTATTGATAGGGGGTGGTATGCATGGAAAGGCGGAAAGCCCGAAGGCATCCGGACTCGCTAAGATGTGTGCTCTCTGCCATATCTTTAAGGGAAATATCTTCGTCATAATGGTCTGCGATGAACTTCAGGATGATTTTTGCTTTTTCTGCATTGGCGCCTTGCCGGGGAGTCTCTTTGCCGGTCGAGTGCTTTTTCAGGAGAAGAAGCTTGAACAGGCGCAGAAGTACTTCATAAGCATAGAAATGGGGCTTGTCCTCTTCAAAGCGGGAGAGGTCTTTCAATATTTCCAGTGATTCTTGAGCCCAGGGAACCTTCGGGGACAAGTGGGCAAAGGAAAAAGAGTTTTCAGCAAAAAAGCTGGAAAGATCTTCATTGGCCGGACAGGAAGGGTAGAAACGGAGCATTCCGGCAGGAAAAAGGAAATTGTAATAATGGGTGTCTACCGAAGCTTCGATGCGGTGAATGATTTCCGGCCCCAGGTATAAAGCTTCCCCTTCTGAAAGCTGCAGGGTTTCTGAAAGGGTGTGTACGGTGAGGCTTCCCGAGGCAGCATAAATGAACTGGAATTCTTTTGGAAAGCTCACGGTCCTCATCTTTGCACGGTCTATCGGTTTCACTGTGTGCAATACATTCATTCCTATTTTCTGGATTCAGGTCCTGCATGCTTCCCCTTCGGAAGGAAGTTTCATCCTCACCATCCTTTTCTCCCTGGGAACGGTGATCACCTGGTTCGGCGGCCTTCTGGCGGACCGCCTCGGATGTGTCCGGATGCTCCGCATCTCTTTCCTCTCTATGATTCCTGCCATGTTCCTCCTCATCAATACCGAAAATATTGCGGCAGCTATGATTTTTCTGTTTCCTGCAGCCTTTGCCCTTTTTGCACCTTTCAGTGCAAGCGTAGTGCTGGGGCAGGATTACCCGGGAAAGAATGTGGCCTTTGCTTCGGGCATTACCCTTGGCCTTTCTACCACCTTCAGCGGACTCGTCACTCCCGTTATCGGCCGGGCTGCCAATACTTTTGGCCTTGTCCCTGCTCTCCAGATTCTATGGGTCGTGGCCATTCCGGGAGCCGTATTCGCTTTTACCCTGAAACCGGATAAGAAAATGGAAATAAAGAGAGTCGGCTATTCGAAACGGGTACAGCAGGAAATCTGATAAAACTCAGGGTATTTCCATAAAATGAACCTCCCGGCACCGGATTTTCCTTCTATGGTGCGGCGGGAGGCCTTTTGCCGGTTCGGGCAGAGTACCCCGGTCCTTTTTATTTCATTTAGAAAGTACCATTATCAATGTGTACCCATTGAATGTAATTATTCATAGTAGTATAATTAAAACAGAATTTAATACGCTAAAGTGCGAAGGTGCACTCCACGTTTTTTTGTGCTCTTTTTACTTTAGCGGATTTTTAAATCAGAAGGAAGGGACATCTCCGGCAAAACCGTTAGACCGGTCAATGGGGAGGGGATGAAAAGACACAGGGGGTGGCTTCTTCTGATTCAGGGGAGGGCTTATATGACAAAAGAAGAAATGAAAAAAGCTGTATGTGCAGCCATTGATACGTCGAGAGACGATCTGATCCGGGAAATACTTTCCGTAGAAGCAGAGCCGGAACTGGGCTGGAAGGAAACGAAAACCGCTGCAAAGATGGCTGCCTACATGAGAAAAATGGGACTTGACCCTGAAACGGGCCTCGCCATTAATGGAGTGAAGGGGGAAATTCACGGGGCTAAAGACGGCCCGGCAGTAGCCATCCTGGCAGAACTGGATGCAGTAGGCACGCCGGACAGCCCAAAGGCGGATCCTTTGACCGGCGCTGCCCACACCTGCGGCCATTTCCTGCAGATGGGTGCCATGCTGGCAGCTCTTACAGGTATTGCCAAAGCAGGCGTTATGAAGGAACTGGCAGGTACTGCCGTATTCTTTGCTGTTCCGGCGGAAGAATACATCGAAATCGACTATCGCAAGAAACTCCGCAAAGAAGGGAAGATTCATTTCCTCGGCGGCAAGAGCGAACTCGTATACCGCGGCTGTTTCGATGATGTGGATATGGCCATGATGATGCACTCCCAGGGCAATGCTCCGGAAAAATCCGTGTACATCGGACAATCCAGCAACGGCTTTGTAGGCAAGACCGTCCGCTACATCGGAAAACAGGCCCATGCGGCCAATGCGCCTTTTGATGGAATCAATGCGCTCAATGCGGCATGCCTCGGCATCATGGGCATCAATTCCCTGCGCGAGACCTTTAAGGATGAAGATCATGTGCGGGTACATCCTATCATCACCAAAGGCGGCGATTTTGTAAACAGCGTACCGGCAGATGTGCGCATGGAACTTTATGTTCGTGCAGCAACCATGGATGCCATTGACCGCACCCATCACCGGGTAGATGCAGCTCTCAAGGCAGGAGGAGATGCCATCGGAGCCAAAGTGGAAATCGATACCCTTCCGGGCATGCTTCCGCTTTCCTGCGATGAAAATCTGAACAAACTCTTCGTTGATAATATTCTGGAAGAAGCGCCGGGAACGGAAATCAAAAATGCCGGCCACTTCAGTGCATCCACGGACATGGGCGATATTTCCCATCTCATGCCTGCCATTCATCCATACATCGGAGGCGCAGACGGAGGCCTTCATACAAAGGACTTCGTGGTGACCGATTATGAAGCAGCATTCCTTTCACCGGGCAAAGCTTTTGCTATGACCATCATCGACCTGCTTTACGATGATGCAAAATTAGGAAAGAAAGTTCTTGCCGAACACAAGAATATCCTCACCAAGGAAGAATATCTGGCAAAGATGGACAGCTACTTCAGCGGTTCAGAAGAATAGTAGAAGAGTAGAAATGGAAATCTCCGGATTTCCGGATTCAAGGAGAAAAATTATGAAAGACCTCAGGCTTCATATCACAGTCCTGGTGCTGGTCATCGTATCCGAATTTATCGGCACCTACGTATTCAACGTAGGCATTGGGAAAATCGTCCTCCTGCCTATGATGTATGCGCTTATCCTCGGCGTACTCACTGCGCCCCGTTTCACAAAAATTTCCACAGATAAAGAAATCAAGGCAGCCGGGAGTCTACTGGGTGTTACCCTGATGCTCCTCATGGCCCGCTACGGTACTCTTGTAGGACCGACCCTTCCGAAGATTCTCGCCGCATCCCCGGCCCTGATCCTTCAGGAATTCGGCAACCTGGGTACCATTTTCCTGGGCATTCCGCTGGCCGTATTCCTCGGTCTGAAGCGGGAAGCCATCGGTGCTGCCCACTCCATTGCCCGTGAACCGAACGTAGCCCTCATCGGCGAAAGATACGGCCTTGACTCTGCCGAAGGCCGGGGCGTTATGGGCGTATATATTTCCGGTACCGTTATCGGCACCATCTTCTTCGGCCTCATGGCTTCTGTCATTGCTACCTATACACCTCTTTCTCCACTCGCCCTTGCCATGGCCAGCGGTGTAGGCTCTGCTTCCATGATGACTGCTTCCGTGGGCGCTCTTACTGCCCTCTATCCGAATATGGCAGGAGATATGGCTGCCTTCGGCGCTGCATCCAACATGCTCTCCGGTCTTGACGGTCTTTACATGAGTATCTGGATGGGCCTGCCGGTATCTGAATGGCTCTACAAGAAATGCTATCGCATTAAATATGGCGAAAATCCGCCGGCTCCGGTTACCAGAGATCTCAGCAAAGGCGAAGCAGCCGATGCAGTTGAAAATCCAGAAGAAAAGGGGGATAAAAAATGACAAAACTGTCTGATATCACACTGGCCCTCATCATTACAGGCCTCCTCTCCCTCGTGGCCAATGTTATTGGCACAAAAAATACCCTGGTAGACGGGGCTCTGGGCATGGTCGTCCTTGTCTTTATTGCTCTTGCGGGGATCGTCCTTGCCAAAGTCCTTCCGGGAAATATTCCTGCCGTAGCTTATGTCGTTACCCTGGGTACCATCGTCAGCTTCCCGGGCTTCCCCGGCGCTGATTTCGTCAATTCTGTCGTTAAACATGTAGGTTTCCTCCAGCTCTGTACACCGATTCTCGCTTATGCGGGCATCTCCATCTGCAAAGATCTGGACGTCTTCAAAGACAGCTCCTGGCGTATCGTGCTCATCAGCTGCGTAGTCTTCATCGGCACCTACCTGGGCTCTGCCGTTATCGCGCAGGTCATCCTGACATTCCTTGGACAGGTATGATCATAAGGTAAAAATAAGAAACAGGGAAACCATCGCACCGGTGGTTTTCCTGTTTTTATTTTTTAAAATTTCAAATGGCGGATATGAAATCCTTTCCTGTTTCGGACTGTACGTGGTAAACTGCCATATAAAACAGGAAATATAGTTCAGAAAATTATGTAAAGCAAAGTCACTTGACAAGCATCTGAAGTTCTAGTATAATATTTCACGTCGTGGTGATGCTATGTCTATAGAAAATATCGTTTGGAAGGGAGAGCTCCTGGACTGTTACGGAGCACTTCTGACGGAAAGGCAGAGAGACTGCCTTGACTTATACTATAATGAAAATCTGACGCTGGCGGAAATCGCCCAGCATTTCCATATTTCCCGTCAGGCGGTGCATGATGCCATGCGCCATGGCGAGGAGGCGCTCCTCGCCTATGAGGCAGCCCTTCATCTTGTCTCTTTCAGGGAAAAGAAAGAAGAGGCCGCCAGGGAGCTCATGAGTCTCATCCCTGTTGAAAAGCAGGGAGAGGCCGAAACGTTGTTACAGGTTTTGTCGGAATGAAGGTGACCATATGCCGTTTGAAAGTTTAGGCGATAAACTGCAGTCCGCGTTCAAGGATCTCCGGGGGAAAGGCAAGCTTTCCGAAAGTGATATCGATGGAGCGCTCCGTGAAGTACGGCGGGCCCTTCTGGAAGCCGATGTCAACTTCAAGGTGGCCAAGGATTTCATCGCCCATGTCCGCGAAAAGGCAATGGGTGAGGAAGTATTTGGCAGCCTGAAGCCGGACCAGACCGTTATCAAAATCGTTAAAGAAGAACTGACCGAGCTCCTGGGCGGTATCCAGAGCAAGATCACTCTTTCTCCTTCGGGACTGACCATCATCATGCTGGTAGGCCTTCAGGGCGCCGGTAAGACGACGACCGCTGGCAAGCTGGCACTGATGTTCAAGAAAAAAGGCCATCGTCCCATTATGGCAGCCTGCGACGTATACCGTCCGGCAGCTATTAAACAGCTGGAAGTCCTCGGCCAGCAGACCGATGTCCCTGTTTACCGCATGCCTCCCAATGTGGACCCTGTCCATATCGCAAGTTATGCAGTAGATACCGCAAAGGCCTACAACCGGGATGTGCTGATTCTCGATACCGCCGGCCGTCTCACCATTGATGAGAAGCTGATGGCGGAACTTAGAAATATCAAGGCTGAAGTTCATCCTCACGAAATCCTCCTGGTCCTGGATTCCATGACCGGCCAGGATGCAGTGACTACAGCCAAAGCCTTTGATGACAACCTTGGCATTGACGGGACCATCCTTACAAAGATGGACGGCGATGCCAGAGGCGGTGCTGCCCTTTCCATCAAGACAGTCACCGGCAAGCCGATCAAGATGATCGGTGTATCTGAAAAACTGGACGGCGGACTGGAAGATTTCCATCCGGACCGCATGGCAGGAAGAATCCTGGACCTCGGGGACCTCGAAACATTGATCGAGACAGCCCAGAGGAATATGGATGCAGACTCTATGAAAGATGCAGCCAGCAAGCTCCGCAAAGGGGAGTTCACGCTGGATGATTTCCTGAAACAGCTCAAACAGATACGAAAACTCGGTTCTTTCCAGTCCATTCTCGGCATGCTGCCGGGCATGGGCAAGTTCAAGGATCAGCTGAAAGATATTGACCTTGACGGAAAAGAAATTAAACATATAGAAGCCATCATCCTTTCCATGACCCCTGAAGAAAGGGCGGACGTAAGGATACTGAACGGCAGCCGCCGCAAGCGTATAGCCAACGGGGCAGGTGTGAAGATCCAGGATGTAAACCGCATGATGAAACAGTTTGCCGAAATGCAGAAAACCATGAAGAAAATGAAAGGCAAAATGGGCGGCAAAGGCGGAAAAAAGTTAGATCCATCCAAATTGGGAAGCCTTGCCGGTTTCCCCGGGATGTTCAATAAATAATCGAGATCATTTCAAGGAGGTGAAATTTCAATGTTAAAAATTCGTCTGACCCGTATGGGCGCAAAGAAGAATCCGTTCTACCGCATCGTAGTTATCGATTCCAGAGAAGCAAGAAACGGCGCTCCCACCGATACCATCGGCTGGTATGACCCGGCTAAACTGGATGCTCCGGTAAAGATTGATGAAGAAAAGGTTCTTTCCTGGCTGGGCAAAGGCGCACAGCCGACCGACACCGTTCGTTCCATCCTGAAGAAGAACGGCATCCTTGCCAAGTTTGCAGAAGCAAAGAAATAATGGGGGCCCTCTATGAAAGAATTAGTGGAAACACTTGTCAAGGCTCTCGTAAGGAACCCTGACGCCGTGACTGTCACTGTCGTCCAGAAGGGCAGCCTGGAAATTTACCAGGTACGCGTCGCTCCGGAAGACATGGGTAAAGTCATCGGCAGAAAAGGCCGCATTGCCAATGCAATCCGCACGGTTGTGAAAGCAGGCGCTCTGCGTGAAAACCGCAAAGTGGCTGTGGATATTATGTGAGAGGTGCAGCAATGGAAGAAATGCAGATTCTCGTACCGGTGGCTGTTAAATCCAAGCTCACCGAGACGCTGAAGACCACTCTGCTCAATGAAATCGGGCAGAATATCAGCCGTGTCGAACATGATATGGCACAGCTGGAATTTGAAGCCAACGGTAAACTGGCTGAACAGGCAAAGATCAATATCCAGGCAGTAGCACCCCTTCGCGCGCAGTATGAGGCCCAGAAAGCCCGCATGCAGCAGGTGAAGGACAAGCTGCTTTCCGATAAGGATCACCTCGAAAGACTTGCCATCGGCGCTGAACTCAACCGTCAGCCCATGAACCGCCTTGTCACCATCCATGTGGGGGATGACATGAATGCTTTAACCGGCGGCGAAATTCTGGTTGAAGACGGAAAGATCATCGCTTTCCGTAACTGATATGAAACCCGATGAAAAAATAATCGTCGGCCGAATCGTAGCCCCGCATGGTGTGCGGGGTGATTTGCGTATTTTACCCGATACGGACAGGCCGGAGATTTTTAAAAAACTCAAAACCATCTATATCGGAGAAAAACCGTATACCCTGAAATCCGCCCGTCCCCACAAGAATGTCTACATCCTTCATGTGGAAGGCGTGGATGACAGGAATACGGCGGAAACACTGGTCTCTAAAATCGTGGAAGTCCCCTTCAGCGAACTCCCGAAGAGACCGGAAGGAACGTATTATTATTTCCAGCTCATCGGCCTTGCCGTAGTTACGGAAGACGGTACGAAGGTAGGAACTTTGAAGGAAATCATGGAGACCGGCGCCAACAATGTCTATGTCATTGAAGGCGAAGATCACAAGGAAATCCTGATTCCGGCCATACCGTCATGCGTTCTCTCCACAGATATCGATGCAGGACGCATGACGGTGCGCCTGCCGGAGTGGGAATGATTCCCATTCAAAGGAGCCCATCGTGAAGATTGATATCCTGTCCCTGTTTCCAGAATTTCTGGAAGCTTTCTTCAACCAGAGCATCATCAAAAGAGCTCTCGAGGGAAACCTTCTCGAAATGGCGGTTACCAATCCCAGGGACTTCACAAAGAGCCGGCACCGCCAGGTAGACGACACCATCTACGGGGGCGGAGCAGGCATGCTCATGATGTGTCAGCCTCTTTTTGACGCCTGCCATCATGTGCTTCCCGAAAAGGGTCAAAGAGACCGGGTGATCTTCCTTTCTCCCGCCGGAAAGACTTTCAATCAGGATAAAGCGAAAGAGCTTTACCGCGATTATGATCATCTTGTCCTGATTTGCGGCCACTATGAAGGGGTGGACCACCGGGTGGAAGAATACCTGGCGGATGAACTGATTTCCATCGGGGACTACGTCCTGACCGGCGGCGAACTGGGCGCCATGGTCATATCCGACGCAGTAGCCAGGATGGTACCGGGAGTTCTGGGAGACGCGGGCAGCGCCTCTTCCGACTCCTTTTACGAACCGATTCTCGAGTATCCCCAGTACACGAAACCGGCTGAATATAATGGGTGGAAAGTACCGGACGTGCTCCTTTCCGGCCATCACGCAAATATTGCCAGATGGAGGAGAAAAGAAGCTCTCCGGCGGACCTTGAAATGCAGGCCCGACCTGCTCAACGGGCAGGAATTTTCCAAAGAAGATAAAAAACTGATGGCGGAAATATTGGAAGAAGAGAGGGGCGAGTAGTTTGGCACCTGTATACATAGGGCTTATCCACTATCCCATTTACAACAAGCACATGGAAGTGGTCACTACGGCGCTTACCAATTATGACCTCCATGATATTGCCAGAACGGCAAAAACCTACGACGTGAAGAAATATTTCATCGTGCATCCCGTAAAAGCACAGAGAGAAATGGCTCTCCGCATCATGACACACTGGAAAACAGGCGGCGGCGTTCATTACAATGCCAACCGGAAAGAAGCCTTTGAAGAGACGGAACTTGTCCCGGCCCTTGAAGACGCCATTTCCCTGATTGAAAAAGAGACGGGAAAGAAACCGGCCATTGTCACCACCGACGCCAGAGTGTATCCAAATACAGTTACCTACAAAGAAATGCGCAGGAAAATCCACGAGGAAGATACACCCATATTCATCCTCTTCGGTACAGGCTTCGGCATGACCAAAGAAATGATGAAACAGTTTGATTATATCGTGGAACCAATTTATGGCGCAGGCACTTACAATCACCTCTGCGTGAGAAGCGCTGTGGCCATCATCCTCGATCGCCTTCTCGGCGAACCCTGGTGGAATACTAAGGAGGAATAATATGTCCGGACATTCCAAGTGGGAAAACATTAAGCGCAAAAAGGGCAAGACTGATGCCATCCGCGCAAGAATCACCACTAAGATTTCCAAAGAAATTACCATCGCTGCCCGTATGGGCGGCGGAGATCCTGTCGGCAACATGCGTCTGAAACTGGCCCTCACCAAGGCTAAGCAGAACAACGTACCGAAGGAAAATATTCAGAGAGCCATCGCCAAAGGCGTAGGCGCAGCATCCGGCGCCGGTTTCGATGAAGTGACCTATGAAGGCTACGGCCCCGGTGGTGCGGCAGTCATCGTAGAATGCAACACCGATAACAGAAACAGGGCAGCCGCTGCCATCCGTCACGCATTTACTCATCACGGCGGTTCCGTAGGAACCCCGGGCTGCGTATCCTGGATGTTCAAGAAAAAAGGCTCCATCATCGTCAGCAAAGAAGCTGCCGACGAAGATACCGTCATGATGGTAGCTCTCGACGCAGGTGCTGAAGACGTGGCATCCAACGAAGACAGCTACGAAATCACCACCACTCCGGAAGACTTCCTCACCGTTTCCGAAGCCCTCGAAAAAGAAGGCATCGAAGCAGAAGCATCTGAAGTCGCTATGGTTCCGGATACCTACGTCAAGCTGGAAGGCGATGCAGCAGAAACCATGAATCACCTCACCGGCGAACTGGAAGAACTGGACGATGTACAGGAAGTGTACACCAACGCAGAACTTCCGGAAGACGAAGAAGAATAATTCTTTTCGTTGATAAAAAGACATCTCCTGACGGGATGTCTTTTTTGATGGAAATAATCATATCTGAGAGAAATTTATTTTTCGGGTTTTGAAATCCGGGCTGCCGTTTCCGAAACATAACCCTGAATACCCCTATTGACCATCCCCATTCGGTCTTATATAATAAAATAATCATGCGAGCGTGGCGGAACTGGTAGACGCACAGGATTTAGGATCCTGCGCTTTATGCATAAGGGTTCGAGTCCCTTCGCTCGCACCATGCTGACCGCGGAACAGACGCTGTTTTGCGGTCTTTTATATTTCGTAAAAGTGATAAGTGGAAAGTGGTAAGTGAAGGAGGCGGCCTGACGGGCCGCGGGTTTTTATAGAGATACAGTCTACTGGTGAATTTTTATTTCAATGAAAAGAGCAGCAGAAAATGGGTCCTGCTGCTCCTTCTTATCTAACTGCTAACGGCTGACTGCTAATTGCCAAACGTTCAGAAATTAACAGTCTTCCCATAGTAAGCGCATTCAAGAATCTTTCCGAGAGCTTCGGCATCCGCTTTTCTCGGATTTTCCGGCGTGCACGCATCGAGCTCCGCATTGGCGGCAATGGCATCTTTGTGTTCAAGATAAAGCTTTTCATCGATACCGTAATCTTTCAGGGACAGCGGGATGGAAAGCTTCCTGTCCAGTTCGCGGATGGCCTCTTCATAAGAGAGCACCAGCTGGGCATCGGTGCGGCCCGGAAGGCCGGCGACTCTGGCCAGATCGGCATAGCGTGTCATGCAGGCTTTCTTATTGAACTGGATGACATAAGGCAGGAGGATGGCATTTGCACAGCCGTGGGGGATGTGGAAGACTGCGCCAATCTTGTGGGCCAGGGAATGCGTGATACCGAGGAGACCGTTGGAGAAGGCCATACCTGCCAGGCACTGGGCGATGTGCATTTTGCCTCTGGCCTCTTTGTCACCATGATAGGATTCAAGAATATTGTCGAAAATATCGGACACCGCCTGCTTGGCCAGAGGATCCGTGAAACCATTGGCTTCCGTGGAAACATAGGCTTCAGTCGCATGGGTCAGGGCATCCATACCGGTATGGGCAGTAAGCTTGGGAGGCATGGTGAGCGGGATATCCAGGTCCAGGATGGCAAGGTCCGGGGTGAGATTGAAATCGGCCAGCGGATACTTGATGCCGGTAGAATAATCGGTGATGACAGAGAAAGCAGTCACCTCAGTAGCAGTCCCCGAAGTAGAAGGGATGGCTACGAAAATTGCCTTATTTCTGAGAGGCGGGAGAGAGAAGGGAGTCTTGATTTCATCGAAAGTGATTTCCGGATATTCATAGAAAATCCACATGGCCTTGGCTGCATCAATCGGAGAACCGCCGCCGATGGCCACAATCACATCGGGCTTGAATTCATCCATGAGGGCGGCACCTTCCCTGACCTTCTCGATGGACGGGTCCGGTTCGATGCCTTCCATGGTGCGGGTCTCAATACCCGCGCTGTGCAAAGTGTTTTCTACCTTATCCAGGAAACCGCCGCGGCGCATGGAATGGCCGCCGGTGCAGATGAAAGCCTTTTTATGGCCCTTCAGGACTGAAAGTTTTTCAATAGCTCCATAACCGACGTAAATATCTCTGGGCAATGTAAAACGGAACATTCGAATCTCCTCCTTCTTTAAAATAAATTCGGGAAAGAGCGGCCTGCTCCCCAGGACTTCAGGGTCTTTCCTTATTGACTTTTTCCATCTATATTATATCGTAATTTCTCGAAGAAGGGTAGACTCATTCCTGTTTGATATAGGTAAAGATTAGAAATAACTAAAATGCATATAGTAAAAATTCGGTAATATCTATACCTGAAATCAATAGCAAACATTAATAAAGAATGAGAATCGAAAATTTCCAATCTGAAGCGGCACTCGGTGATAAATATGATATAATGGAGAAAATCAATGGCAGCAAGCCATATTAAGTCCTGCCATGCAGGCAAATGGAGGCGTGTTATGAAAAAATACGTATGCAAAATCTGTGGATGGATTTATGATGAAGCCTTAGGTGATCCGGATAACGGCATCGAACCGGGCACCAAATTTGAAGATCTTCCGGAAGATTACATCTGCCCCATGTGCGGCGCTCCGAAAGAGGAATTCGAAGTCCTTGAAGAATAATCCGTAATCGAAAAGCCGGCTTTCAGGCCGGTTTTTCTTTTGACGAAAACAGAAAGCGGATATCACCCTGATGCATGCAGGACGATGTATCACTGATGTGAAGCCGATATCCCGGGATTCTGTAGAGGCAGGAGATATGGATTACAGGAATCTGTTGAAGGACATAATAGGAAAAATGATTGTAAATAATTGTTATTTTTCAAAAGAAAACAGCTTGACAATATAAGAACAAAGGTGTATCCTATAGTCGTAAACAAAAAGGAAATCACCATTGGCCGTGGTGATTCCGCTCATTGTTACCAATCTTTCTACACAATCCAACGTCTCCAAAAGAAGCCTCCCGCAAGGGAGGCTTTAGACGTGGGGCTTGTGTCAACCGGCATTCTTATGATAGAGCAGACATAGTGCTGCTCGTGATTCGTGAATCGTGGTCCGTGGTCCGTAAAGGTTGCTGCTCTGGCGAGCCGCATTTTATATGGGCGCATTCAGCGTTTTATCGGTTATTGTCATTTGTGGTAATCGTTCTTCGTGATTCGTTGTTCGTTCTTCGTGAAGGTGGCGGCTCTGTTGAACCGCAATTTTTGTATGGGGACTTTGCACAGACTGGGGGATTCGTATTTCTGAAAGTAATAATCAAAAAAAGACGTCCGATGAGGGGCGTCTTTTCCTGTTTTTGGCGGGCAATCGTTATCGAACAACGAATCACGAATAACGAAAATCCTGAATGGGAAAGACCGTTAATTCGTCAATTGCCTCAATTCTTACTTCAGTTCTGCGGTGCAGTGCGGGCAGCGGGTAGCATCATCAGCAATGACTTCTTTGCAGTAGGGGCATTTTCTCGGTTCTTTGGCCGGTGCTTTCGGGAAGAAGTGGTTGATCTGCTTGATGCAGAGGAAAATTGCAAATGCGACGATGAGGAAGTCGATGACGTTATTGATGAAGGAGCCATAAGCAATGACCGGTACGCCTGCTTCTTTCGCTTCCGCCAGGGTGCTTACCGGAATGGAAGAGAGGGGAATGAAGAGGTTGGAGAAATCAATCCCGCCCAGAACGGCGCCAATCGGCGGCATAATGATGTCGCTGACGAGGGAGGATACGATTTTACCGAAAGCAGCGCCGATAACTACGCCGACTGCCATGTCTACCACGTTGCCGCGGAGAGCGAAATCTTTGAATTCTTTGAG
Source organism: uncultured Dialister sp. (assembly GCA_900314595.1). Lineage (GTDB taxonomy): Bacteria > Bacillota > Negativicutes > Veillonellales > Dialisteraceae > Dialister. Next base: position 70,875 of record OMVW01000004.1, read on the forward strand.
CATACCCATGAGGGAAGACTCCTTTCTCTTATTTATAAAAAGAAATATTTTATTTATATCAATATACCATATTTCCTATTGAGTACTCAACTACTTTTTGAAAAAGTATAAAATTACTTTTTGAGCTGAGGCATGAAATGAGACTTGACTTTGAGTCCCTTCTCCGCACTGCAGACTGCGGGGGAATGAAAAAGGCCTGCTGAGGGCGTGTCTCTTTTATGTCGACAGGGCTTCATTCATGCAGGACAGGGGTGTTTCAAGTTTATTTCCGACGAAGAGCTGTAAAAGACGATTTCGCAGGATGATCTTCTATTTCCTGCCACCTCCCCAGGGGGATTGACAGGGAAATAAAGGATGTGTTATATGTATTGACAATACCCTCTAAAAAAATGGGTGATTTAGTCGAAGGAGGATAAATTATGGCTAAGAAAAGAATAGTAGGCGTAGTAGGATTGGGCCATGTAGGCGCTCACGTGGCATTTTGTCTGGGAATGATGGGGATTGCCGACGAAGTCCTTCTCTGCGATCTGAAAGAATCCAAGGTAATCAGTGAGTGTCAGGATCTGAATGATGCTGTGATGTACATGCCGAATCATACGGTATATAAAGTGGCAGATTATGCAGGACTGAAAGACTGCGATGTCATTGTCAATGCGGTAGGCGATATCACTCTCTGCGCTACGGGCAACCGGGATGATGAACTGGAAAACAGCGTGAAGCAGGTGGCCGATTATGTACCGAAGGTGATGGCCGGCGGCTTCAACGGCATCTTCGTTAATATCACCAATCCCTGCGATGTCATTGCCAACCTGATCCAGCGTAAATCCGGACTTCCGAGAGGACGCGTCATGGGTACCGGTACTCTTCTCGATTCTTCCCGTCTCATCCATGAAATTTCTGCAGCTACCGGCCTCGACAGCCGCGGATTCTTCGCATTCATGATGGGTGAACATGGCAATGCCCAGATGGTGGCATGGTCCCAGATGAGTTTCTATGGCAAACCACTGGCAGAAATGGAAGAAGATCCGCGTTTCGTTTTCGATAAAGACCTGATTCAGCAGAAGGCTATTAAAGGCGGCTGGGTGACTTACTCCGGCAAATTCTGCACTGAATATGGCATCGCTTCGGCCGGAGCCACTCTTGTACGTACCATCCTTCATGATGAAAAGAGAATTCTTCCCTGCTCAGTCCAGCTGGATGGGGAATATGGCGAAAAGGATGTATTTGTCGGCGTACCTGCTGTGATCGGCATCAATGGCGTTGAAGAAGTCATGGAATACAACCTTCCGGAAAATGAAATGAAGCGCTTCAAAGAATGCATCGCTACTGTCCGCGTAAATATTGCAAAAGGCGACAAGATTCTTGGAGAATAAGGAATCCTGAAAAGAGCTGCACCTCCCGGTGCGGCTTTTTTTATTGAAACAGGGAAAAGAGAACTCATATACCCCAATATATCGAATTATTTAAAAATATATGAATTCTACACATCGATAATTTTATTTATATTATTTGAAATAATAAAATAAAATAAATAAATTTAAAGGTAAAATGATATCTTTGCGGCGAAAAATAATAAATAAAAATAAATGAATATACGAAATGATAGATAAACAATCGTATAAAATGAATTCTTATTATTTTATCTCAAAATATGTACCTATTACTTTTATGAATCGGTGGGTAAATTTATACTTATTCAGAAAAGGCTATTGATTTTTCAGATTTCCCTTTGTAAAATGAAATCATCCGCGGCACCATGTCGTGTTGTTTATAAGAATTACCGCTTTCGGTACATCCTGAAGGCAGTTCAATGAAAACTTGAGGGAGGATTTTATGAAACACATCCGCAAGGTCCTTGTGGCCAACAGAGGCGAAATCGCCATCCGTATTTTCCGGGCCTGTAACGAAATGGGCATCCGCACCGTTGCCATTTATTCCAAGGAAGATATTCTTTCCCTTCACCGCAATAAGGCGGATGAAGCATACCTGGTAGGTGCCGGGGATAAGCCGGTTGATGCTTATCTGGATATCGAAGACATCATCCGCATCTGCAAGGAACATAATGTAGATGCCATCCATCCGGGTTACGGGTTCCTCGCTGAAAACGCAAAGCTTGCAAAGCGCTGCGAAGAAGAAGGTATCACATTCATCGGACCGAAAGTGGAACATCTTATCATGTTCGGCGATAAGGTGAATTCCCGTATCGCTGCTTCCAAAGCCGGTATCCCCATGATTCCGGGTACCAACGGCGCAGTAAAGAATTTCGAAGAAGTGAAGGAATTTGCCGAAAAGAACGGATTCCCGATCATGATTAAGGCTGTCAATGGCGGCGGCGGACGCGGCATCAGAAACGTGGACCGCATGGAAGATCTCCGTGATGCCTATGACCGCGCAAAGTCTGAAGCCAAGATGGCTTTTGGTGATGAAGAACTGTATGTAGAAAAGTGCATCATGAATCCAAAGCACATCGAAGTGCAGATTATGGGGGATGAACATGGCAATGTGGTTCATCTTTTTGAACGTGACTGCTCCATTCAGCGCCGCCACCAGAAGGTCATCGAAATGGCTCCGGCCTGGTCTCTGCCGGCAGAACTTCGCCAGCGCATCTGCAATGCGGCTGTCAAGCTGATGAAGCATGTTCATTATGTGAATGCAGGTACTGTCGAATTCCTGGTAGACCAGAATGAAAAGGATTTCTATTTCATCGAAGTCAACCCCCGCGTCCAGGTAGAACACACCGTTACCGAAATGATTACGGACGTTGATATCGTCAAGAGCCAGATCCTTATCGCTGAAGGGTACGCTATCGATGGGCCGAAAATCGCCATCGGGCAGCAGAATGAAATCTGGTACAAAGGCGTGGCTATCCAGTGCCGTATCACCACCGAAGATCCGCAGAATAACTTCATGCCGGATACCGGCAAGATTATCGCTTACCGCAGCGGCGGCGGCCCGGGTATCCGTCTCGATGCAGGCACCGCTTATACGGGCGCAGTTATCACCCCATACTATGACTCCCTCCTCGTCAAAGTCACTGCCCATGCGCTTCATCCGAAGGATACCATCCACAAGATGCTCCGCTGCCTTGATGAATTCCGCATTTCCGGCGTAAAGACAAATATTTATTTCCTCCAGAATATGCTTCGCACCCGTGACTTCCAGGAAGGCAAGTGCGACGTCAACTACATCGACAGGAACCCGTGGCTCCTGCAGGAACCGGACCTCATTTCTGACCGCGGTACCCGTCTTCTGTCCTACATTGCTGATATCACTGTCAACGGTTACGCAGGTACCGGTCATCAGGATAAACCGGATTTTGTTCCTCTCCCGGCTCTCGACGCTTCTAAAGAAGAAGCTCCCCGGGGTACCAAACAGCTCCTTGATGAACTGGGACCGGAAAAATTCGCAAAATGGGTAATGGATCAGAAAGAGCTCATGTTCATGGATACCACCTACCGTGATGCTCATCAGTCCCTTTTGGCTACCCGTGTCAGGACTCACGATATCATGAACGCCATTCACTATACCGCCGTTCATGTGCCGCAGCTTTTCTCCTTCGAAAACTGGGGCGGCGCGACTTTCGACGTGGCATACCGTTTCCTTGATGAATCTCCATGGAACCGCCTGCGCCAGATGAGGGAAGCGGCTCCGAATATCCTCTTCCAGATGCTTACCCGCGGCGCCAATACCGTCGGTTACACCAACTATGCAGAAAATGTAGTCCGTCACTTCATCGACCAGGCAGCGGATAACGGCATTGACGTATTTAGAATCTTTGACTGCCTGAACCAGCTTTCTCACATGATCGTATCCATTGATGAAGTCCGCAAGAAGGGCAAAATCGCCGAGGCCTGCTTCTGCTATACCGGTGATATCATGGATCCGAAGCGCCAGAAATATTCTCTGAAATATTACACTGACCTGGCAAAAGAAATGAAAAACGCCGGCGCCAACATCATTGCCATCAAGGATATGGCAGGCCTTCTGAAACCGGAAGCGGCCTATGTCCTTGTATCCGCTCTGAAGGATGCGGTGGATCTGCCGGTTCACCTTCACAGCCATGAAGGCGGCGGCTGCACCCTTTATACCTATGCAAAGGCAGCCGAAGCAGGTGTGGATATCGTGGACGTGGCAACTTCTGCTTTCTCCAACGGCACGAGCCAGCCGTCCATGACTGCCATGTACTATGCACTCCAGAATAATCCGCGCCAGCCGAAACTTGATATTGAGGCTCTCGAAACGATCGATCGTTATTGGCAGGGCGTTCGTCCGTACTATGCGGGCGTTGACTCCAAGATGGCTTCCCCGAATACCACCCTGTATCAGCATGAAATGCCCGGCGGCCAGTATTCGAACCTCCGCCAGCAGGCAACCGCTGTAGGTCTTGGCGATCAGTGGCCGGAAGTATGCCATATGTATTCCAGAGTCAACATGCTCTTTGGCGATATGATCAAGGTTACTCCTTCCTCCAAAGTGGTGGGTGATATGACGCTCTTTATGGTGCAGAACCATCTGACGGAAGAAGATATTTATGAAAAGGGCGATACCCTGGATTTCCCGCAGTCTGTGGTTGAATTCTTCGATGGCAAGCTCGGCATCCCCTATGGCGGCTTCCCGGAAAAGCTGCAGCAGATCATTCTTCGCGGCAAGAAACCTCATCTTGAAAGCAAACCGGCCAATGTAGATTTTGAACAGGTCAAGATGGAAATGAAGGAAAAACACCTTCCCACCAGGGAAGAAGACGTTTCCTCCTATTGCATCTATCCGAAAGTGTTCAGCGACTATGTAGAACGTTACCACAAGTATGGCGATCTTTCCATCCTCGATACCCCGACTTACTTCTTCGGCATGAAACCGGGTGAAGAAATCCGGGTCAACGTGGAACCGGGCAAGATGCTTCTTGTCAGACTGGACAATATCACCAAGCCGGACGGCGATGGAAATAGAGAAATCCAGTTCGAACTGAATGGTATGCCCCGTGAGCTGAAAATTCATGACAAGCATGTAGCTGAATCTGCTACCACTTCCAGAAAAGCGGACAAGGATGTACCGGGGGAAGTCGGCGCAACCCTTTCCGGATCCGTAGTGAAACTCCTGGCAGACAAGGGCGCTTCCGTGAAGAAGGGCCAGCCGGTCATCGTTACCGAAGCCATGAAGATGGAAACCACCATCACCGCACCGATTGACGGTATTATTTCTGAAATTCATGTCAAGGCGGGCCAGAGAATCGAATCCGGCGATCTGCTGATGGTTATTGAATAAATGACCAGTAGTATGTAATAAAAAAGGATATCCCCGCACGGATATCCTTTTTTATTATATTTCTTCTATCACTTACAATGAATCTTTTTTTGATTTCACTTTACAAAATTACCGATTGGGCATAAAGGACTTCATCTTCTCTTGCAATTTGAAACGAACCATGCTACAATACGCTGGAACAAAGCGTATGAAAAAATCAATAGATTTTTTGACGCAAAAATATTTCTATAGCTCAAATAAAATATTTTATAAAAGAAAATATTGTTATACAGATATTCAATATTTCTTTATGTTAAACAAGAAGAAACAATTGCAATTATTTTATACTTGTAGTAAAATTTTATTTTGCAACGTTCCTTCTTTTATTTATTTATATAATAGGCTGAAAGAAAGATGCAGGTCCCTGCAGCTTTCGGAAAGTCATTTTTTTACGAAAGGGTGAGGCGAGGAATGCCCAAAAGCAAAATGTTCAGACCTGTGCAGATTGGTAAGAAGAAAAGATACACCTATGCCAGATCACAGGAAGTTCTGAAAATGCCGCATTTGCTCGACCTGCAGACCAAATCCTACGAATGGTTCTGCCAGGAAGGGTTGAAGGATGTATTTGCGGATATTTCGCCAATTGAAGATGGTGCACATAAGTGGGCACTTTACTTTGGCAATTATGAGTTCCGCGAAGGCAAATACAGCATCGAAAGATGCAAAGAGAAGGATATGACTTATTCTGCGCCTCTCTATGTCAATGTCTGCCTCCAGAACAAGGAAACCGGTGAACTAAAGGAACAGGATCTCTTCATGGGAGACTTCCCGATTATGACCGATACCGGTACGTTCGTTATCAATGGTGCAGAACGTGTCATCGTATCCCAGCTGGTCCGTTCTCCCGGCGTGTACTACAAAAAAGAAAGAGATGCCTTTGATAAGGAAATCTACAGTGCCCAGCTGATTCCGAACCGCGGCGCCTGGATCGAACTGGAGTCTGATCCGTCCGGCTCCATTTCCGTCCGCATCGATCGTAACCGCAAGATGCCGGTTACCGTGCTTGTCCGCGCGCTCGGATATTCCTCCAATGATGAAATTCTGGAACTTTTTAACCACGATATCCACATCATTGAAACTCTGAAGAAGGATAATACTACTGACCGCAAGACCGCGCTTATTGAAATTTACCATAAGCTGCGCCCGGGCGAACCGGCTACCGAAGAAAGCGGTACTACACTCCTGAATAATTTCTTCTATGATCCCCGCCGTTACGATCTGGCAAAGGTAGGCCGCTACAAGCTGAACAAGAAGCTGGCCTGGAAGAACCGCCTCCGCGGCCACAAGACTGAAGGACCCATTGTTAATCAGGAAACCGGTGAAGTTGTCATCGAGGGTAATGCCACCATCGATGATGAAGCCATTGCAAAGATTGAGGAAAGCGGCGTATTCTCTTCCTTCGACCAGGTGGAAGTGATGACCCAGAAAGATGACAGTACCCCGGTCAAAGTCATCTGTTCTTCCGGCAATCGTGAAGATAATTACAGAATTCTTGAACGGTGCGACATCATTGCCTGCATCGATTACCTGCTGAACATGATGCAGGGCTACGGCAAGAGCGACGACATCGATCATCTCGGCAACCGCCGTGTCCGCTGCGTGGGAGAACTGCTCCAGAACCAGTTCCGTATCGGCCTGACCCGTATGGAACGTGTCGTTCGTGAAAGAATGACCACCCAGGACCAGGACAAGATGACCCCGCAGGCCCTCGTTAATATCCGCCCCGTAGTGGCAGCCATCAAGGAATTCTTTGGTTCCTCCCAGCTGTCACAGTTCATGGACCAGACGAATCCGCTGGCTGAACTGACCCATAAGCGCCGTCTTTCCGCTCTCGGCCCCGGCGGCCTTTCCCGTGAACGCGCAGGGTTTGAAGTTCGCGACGTTCATTACTCCCATTACGGCCGTATGTGTCCGGTAGAAACCCCTGAAGGTCCGAACATCGGCCTGATTTCCTCCCTGTCCAACTACGGTATCATCAACAAGTACGGCCTGATTGAAACTCCGTACCGCCTGATCAATAAAGACACCCATGCAGTTAGTGATGAATGCAAGTACGTAACCGCTGATATTGAAGAAGATAAAATCATTGCGCAGGCCTCTGAACCGCTGGATGAAGACGGACATTTCGTACATAAGAATGTAGCGAGCCGTAGAGGTCCGGATGTACTGGAAGCAGAACCGGAAGAAGTAGACCTCATGGACGTATCTCCAAAACAGGTCGTTTCCATCGGTACATCCCTTATCCCGTTCCTCGAACACGATGACACAAACCGTGCCCTCATGGGTGCGAATATGCAGCGCCAGGCGGTGCCGCTGCTCCGCCCGGAAGCACCGCTTGTCGGAACCGGTATGGAATGGGTAGCCGGACAGGACTCCGGAGTCTGCATCCTTGCCAAACGCGGTGGTATTGTTGAACACGTCACAGGAAATAAGATTCTTGTCCGCGCAGATAATGGTGAACTGGATACTTATGAACTGATTAAATTCAAGCGCTCCAACCAGTCGACCTGTATTAACCAGCGTCCATGCGTATCCAACGGTGAACGTGTCGAAGCAGGAGCTACTCTGGCTGATGGCATGGCTACCGACCAGGGAGAACTGGCCCTCGGCCATAATGTGCTCGTTGCCTTTGTATCCTGGGAAGGGTACAACCACGAAGATGCTGTTCTGATTTCTGAACGTCTCTGCAAGGATGACCTTTATACCTCCATCCACATTGAAGAACATCAATGCGATGCCCGCGATACAAAACTGGGTGAAGAATCCATTACCCGTGAACTTCCATCCGTTTCTGAAGATGCAGTGAAATACCTGGATGAAGACGGAGTCATCATGGTAGGTGCCGATGTCAGACCGGGAGATATCCTTGTCGGCAAAGTCACCCCGAAAGGTGAAACCGAGCTCACTCCTGAAGAAAGACTTCTGCGCGCTATCTTTGGTGATAAGGAAAGAGAAGTCCGCGATACCTCCCTGCGTGTTCCTCATGGCGAATTTGGCAAAGTCATTGAAGTCAAGAGATTCACCCGCGGAGATCCGAATGGAAACGAACTTCCTCCGGGCGTCAACCAGCAGATCGTCGTATACATCGCACAGAAACGAAAGATTCGTGAAGGCGATAAAATGGCCGGTCGTCACGGAAACAAGTGCGTATGCTCCAGAATCCTTCCTGTAGAAGATATGCCGTTTACTCCCGATGGACGTCCGGTAGACCTCGTACTCAATCCTCTGGGCGTACCATCCCGAATGAATATCGGCCAGATCCTGGAAATTCATCTCTCCTGGGCCTGCCACATGCTGGGTGAAGAAATTCACGAAGCCATGAAAGACCAGGATAAATATGAAGAAATGAAGCAGCGCCTCATCGACTGCGGCTATGATTTCGATAAATACGGCATGCCTGAACCGACCGAATCGGGCATCCACATCGCGACCCCGGTATTCGATGGCTGCCGCGATGAAGACCTGGCAGCTACACTTAAGGCAGCAGGCCTCCCGGCAAACGCAAAGACCGACCTTTATGACGGACGTACCGGTGAAAAACTGGACAATCAGGTCACTATCGGCTGGAAATACATGCTGAAACTCCATCACCTTGTCGATGATAAGATTCATGCCCGTTCTACCGGTCCATACTCCCTCGTTACCCAGCAGCCTCTGGGCGGCAAGGCACAGTTCGGCGGCCAGCGCTTCGGTGAAATGGAAGTCTGGGCACTGGAAGCATACGGCGCGGCTTACACCCTGCAGGAAATCCTGACCGTGAAGTCCGATGATGTCATTGGTCGTGTAAAGGCATATGAAAAGATCGTCAAGGGCGAAAATATTCCGAGCCCGGGCGTTCCGGAATCTTTCAAAGTACTGATGAAGGAACTCCAGTCCATTGGCCTCGATGTCCGTATCCTCAACGAAAATGGCGACGAAGTCGTCCTGAAAGAACTGGATGAAAGCGACCTTGAACAGGGCTATGGCGGTGGCGGAGAACGCTGGCGCAGAGAAGACGTCAAAGAAGCTATGGAAGGCGAATCTGCTGTGACCGAATCCAGAAACGCTATGGAAAGCTCCATGAACGGCGGCGAAGAAGCAGGCAGTGATGATGTCGCTTCCTTCAATGATACACTGGAAGCAGAAGTCAACGCTCCCATGGATGAAGAAGCCGGCTTTGGTGAAGAAGACATGAATATGGAAATGAGCCGTACTGACGGCCAGGACGAATAACCGGAAAGGAGACTACTCAATTGTTAGATGTAAACGAATTTGATTCCATGAAAATCGGCATCGCCTCTCCGGAAAAGATCCTTGAATGGTCTCATGGTGAAGTAACGAAGCCGGAAACAATCAATTACAGGACCCTGAAGGCAGAAACTGACGGGCTCTTCTGTGAAAAGATTTTTGGACCGACCAAAGACTGGGAATGCAAATGCGGCAAATACAAGAAGATGCGTTACAGAGGCACCGTCTGCGACAAGTGCGGTGTCGAAGTCACCTCTTCCAAAGTACGTCGTGAGAGGATGGGTCACATTCAGCTTGCCTGCCCGGTATCTCATATCTGGTACTTCAAAGGTACCCCGTCCCGGATTGGTCTGATCCTTGAAATTTCCCCCAGACAGCTTGAAAGAGTCCTCTATTTCGCAGCCTATATCGTTATCGATCCGGGTGAAACGAACCTTCTGAAAAAGCAGGTCCTCAATGAACAGGAATACCAGGAAGCCCTTGCCACCTATGGCAAAGGTTCCTTCAAGGCACAGATGGGTGCAGAAGCCATCCAGAAGCTCCTGAAAGAACTTGATCTGAAAGAACTCGAAGCTGCTTTGAAGAAAGAAATTGAAGAAGGCAGCGGCCAGCGCAGAGTGAAATGCATTCGCCGTCTTGAAGAAGTCGAAGCTTTCCTTCATTCCGGAAACAAACCGGAATGGATGATCCTTACCGTCCTTCCGGTCATTCCACCGGAACTGCGTCCTATGGTCCAGCTCGATGGCGGCCGTTTCGCTACCTCCGATCTGAATGACCTTTATCGCCGTGTCATCAACAGAAACAACCGTCTGAAGAGACTGATGGAACTGGGTGCACCGGAAATCATCATCAGAAATGAAAAGCGTATGCTCCAGGAAGCCGTCGATGCCCTCATCGACAACGGCCGCAGGGGACGCGCCGTATCCGGCCCGGGAAACAGACCGCTGAAATCCCTCTCCGATATGCTGAAGGGCAAACAGGGCCGTTTCCGTCAGAACCTTCTCGGCAAACGCGTTGACTATTCCGGCCGTTCCGTAATCGTTGTCGGTCCGGAACTGAAAATGTACCAGTGCGGCCTGCCGAAGGCTATGGCTATCGAACTCTTCAAACCTTTCATCATGCATGAACTGATTAAGAGAGGCGTAGCCAATAACCTGAAAGCTGCCAGAAAGAAAGTCGATAAACTGGCGCCTGAAGTCTGGGATGTCCTGGGCGATGTCATTAAGGAACACCCGGTACTCCTGAACCGCGCACCGACCCTTCACAGACTGGGCATTCAGGCCTTCGAACCGATTCTTTGGGAAGGCCGTGCCATCAAGCTGCATCCGCTCGTATGCCCCGGCTACAATGCGGACTTCGATGGTGACCAGATGGCCTGCCATCTGCCGCTGTCCGTGGAAGCGCAGGCGGAAGCAAGAACCCTCATGCTTTCCATCAATAACATCCTTTCTACCAAGGATGGCAAACCTGTCGCTATTCCTTCTCAGGATATGATCCTCGGTTCCTACTACCTTACCATTGTAGAAACCGCCAATGATAAAAAGGTCGAATTTACAGAAGAGGAAAAGAAAGCTAATCCTCATGCAAAATTCGATCCCATGAAAGAATGGAAAAAGGCAGAAGACGAAATGGATACTTCCCGTCTCCATGCCTACATCGGTTATGACGAAGTCATGCTGGCTTATGCACTCCATGAAATCCGCATCCATGATTTCATTAAAGTGCGCATTCCGAAAGAAGATCGTCCGGATGGTTTCAATGATGATGACAAAGATCTCGTCATTACCACTCCGGGCCGCCTGATTTTCAACTATGCCATCCCAAGAGAACTCCGCTTCTTCTATAAGCGTCATGAAAAGAGAACAGATGAAAACGGAAACAATTATGAAGTCGTGAATAACGGCCTCGGTGTTACAATCGGCAAGAAGCAGATGGGCAAGCTCGTCAACGACTGCTTCAAGAAACTGGGATTCAAAGCAACCGGCGACCTTCTGGACTCCGTCAAGGCACTTGGCTTCCATTATGCTCTCGTTTCCGGTATTTCCATCGGCATTTACGATGTCGCTGTACCTCCGGAAAAGAATGCCATTCTGGCAGATGGGGACAAACAGGTCGAAGCCATTAAAAAGTCTTACCGCCGCGGCTTCATGACCAACGATGAAAGATACAAGCAGGTCGTTTCCGTCTGGTCTAGAAAGACCGATGAAGTCGGTGCGAAGATGAAGAGCTCCATGGTGAAGTTCAACCCGCTGACCATGATGGCCCAATCCGGTGCCCGTGGTAACGATAACCAGATCCGTCAGCTGGCAGGCATGCGCGGCCTGATTGCCGATACCTCAGGTAAGACAGTAGAACTGCCGGTTAAGGCAAACTTCCGTGAAGGCCTGACAGTCCTTGATTACTTCACCTCCTCCCACGGCGCCCGTAAAGGTCTGGCAGATACGGCACTCCGTACCGCAGACTCCGGCTATCTGACCCGTCGTCTGGTCGATGTATCCCAGGATGTCATCGTTCGCGAAGAAGACTGTGATGTACAGGTTTTGAACTTCGACAGGGAACAGAGCATTATTGCTTCCCAGCCGGAAGTCAAGAATACTATTTTCCGCCTGAAACCGAAACTCCTCGGTGCAGTACTCGATGAAGATGTGATTGACCGGAGAAACGGCAATATCCTTCTCGTCAAGGGCAAGACACTGGATGCCGATGATGTGACCCTTCTCAACCATCATCTTGTGGAATCCATCACTGTCGTTATCCCGTCTGCCGAGGAGGGGGATGAAGCGGAAAAACCGCAAACCTTTGATCTCGGTACAGCTGACGCAGTCAAAGAATACAACCGTGCTATGCGCCATCACCTTACTGTCCATTTCGCAGGCAAGAAGCTGGAAGACGATGCTCTTGACCGTGAAGGCCGTGTAGTCCTTCCTGCTGGTACTGTAATCGATGCAGAAGCTGCTGAAAAAATCCTTTCCTCTGACATTCCGGTCATCCGTGTCCGTATGGATCAGATGGAAGGCGTAGAAGTCACCAAGATTGATGATAATGGACAGCCTATCGAATCTCTGGCAGACCGCATTGCAGGCCGCTGCCCGCTGGAAGATGTGGTCAATCCGGATACTGGCGAAGTGATTGCTAAGAAGAATGAAGAAATCACTGACGACCAGGCAGAAGAAATCCAGAAATATTATGATAAGCTTACCGTTCGCTCCATCCTGACCTGCCACTCCGCTCATGGCGTCTGCGCCAAGTGCTATGGCAGAAACCTGGCAACCGGCCGTCACGTGGAAATCGGTGAAGCGGTGGGAATCATCGCTGCCCAGTCCATCGGTGAACCTGGTACCCAGCTGACCATGCGTACCTTCCATACCGGCGGCGTAGCATCGGCAGAAGATATTACCCAGGGTCTTCCACGTGTCGAAGAATTGTTCGAAGCACGTAAACCGAAGGGCAATGCCATTATTTCCAGAATTGCCGGCACTGTTTCCATCACCAACGCGGAAGATAACCCGAACGTCAAGGTCATCACTATTACCAATGATGAAGAAACAGAGAGCGAAAAGATTCCGGTAGCCAAGAAGATTTCCGTCACTGAAGGTCAGCACATCGAATCAGGCACCCGCCTCTTTGAAGGTAATATCAATCCTCATGATATCCTGGCAGTCCTCGGCGTACAGGCCACCCAGAACTATATCGTTAAAGAAGTCCAGAAGGTTTATCGCAGCCAGGGCGTTGAAATCAATGATAAACACATTGAAATCATCGTTCACCAGATGCTCCGCAAGATCAAAATCATTGAACCGGGCGATTCCGGCTGGCTTCCGGGCGAGACCGTGGATATCGTGGCATATCGCGCTACCAATGGACGTCTTGAAGACGAAGGCAGGAAGAAAGCTGTCGGTGAAAATCTGCTTCTCGGTACTACCAAGGCAGCTCTCGCTACAGATTCCTTCCTCTCTGCCGCATCCTTCCAGGAAACCACCCGCGTACTTACTGAAGCCGCTATTAAAGGCAAGGAAGATCCGCTGCTGGGCCTGAAAGAAAACGTTATTATCGGCAAACTCATTCCTGCCGGTACCGGCATGAGCCGTTACCGCAAGCTCAATGTGGTTCACAACGATGAACCCGCTGCAGCATCTGCAGAAAGTGCGGAATGATTCAGTCGTAAATAAAAAACATCGGACAATTTGTCCGATGTTTTTTTGTCTTTTTTCAAATACAGGGGAGAAAAGGAATGGAAAAGGGATGGTATGGCCCGGATCAAAGGCCGGTTTTATGGAACCGGACCGATATGTTGTCATATGAAGCACAATCCTGCAGAACGATGCTGCGGCGGCATGACGTCGGAAGCCATGAATGCAGCCGGCCCGCTCCGCGGTGGAGAATACGGATTCCATATTTCCGTCCGGTGTAAATCCTACTTGCGGGATTCTTCAATTTTTTCTACAATAAAAGAAATAACAAGCTGGATTCATGGAAGGAGTTTGTATGCTTCATACTCTTCGAAATATTACGCTTGCCCTGGCACTTGCAGCGGGGGCAGTGGCACTTGCTGCGGCAGAGGACCTCACCATCGATGGCCTTGGCACGATCCCTTTCGGGCGGGAGGTCACGGTCACCGACGGGGGGCATACGGCCATCAATCGGTTCTTCATAGACAGCTCTCATCAAAAGGACTACGGGAAGACGGCCAATGCTGCCATGTGGTCGGTCCTTACGGTGCCGCCGGGGATGCAGCTCTATCCCGAAAAACCGCCATATCCTTATGATTCACTTCATATTTACCAGCTGAAAAAATCGAAAGTGAAAGGACTTTACACAGCATCCCTTTTTGTTATCCGGGGGACAGAAGAAGAATTCTTTCATGAGGGAAAGAAAAGGAATGCATCTTTCTGGAAAAATGCATTCCGGGAAGATGCAGGACGTCCTACATCCCTCTTTGGCCTGCCAAAGATTCAGCTGTCCGAATTTCAGGATCTCCTTGACCATGTAATGGAAGAAAAGGGCGGCAAGGGGCATGTGCGGATTCAGGCTTTCGAGCCCTGGCGCGCCTATAAAGCGGATGATGGCACATACCACTGGGCGCAGGAGGCACGCATTGTCATGACCAATGAAAAGGGGCTTTCGTTCCCCATGTGGATTTATTCAGCGCTTTTCAAAGAAAAGGACAATTATTTCCTCATTCTTACTATCGGCAGCCATGCCACTGCTGAGGAAATGGAAAAAGTTCTGCTTTATGGATATTATCAATTGAAAAGGAGTGAAGGCTGATGAAAAAAATAGCATCCCTCCTTATGACGGCGGTCCTTTTCATGGGCGCAAGCGCTGCGGCCTATGATTTTCAGGCACTGGCAGAAAAGAACCTGCCGGACCGGTTTACCTATAAAGATATTCCTGGTACGCAGACGATTCCCTTTGCAGGAGGAGAAGTGCCTTACCAGCTGGGGCAGCTTGCGGTTAATCTGAACAGCGCGAAAAAGTTCTCTTCCGGTTACATCATCCGGACCCGGCTTCCCCAGAAGTCAGCCAAAATGATGATGCCATTTTTTGCCATGAATCTGGGAGAAGAGCAGTGGAAAGTCCTTACTGAGGTTAATCGCGCTTTTCTGGATCCGGAATCAACTCTTCGCAAAGATATGGAAAAGACCATGATGGGCCTTGCCATCAATGCCATGGGTCCTCTGGCTGAAAAGAACGTAACAGTGGAAATATCCAGTGAAGAGCCTCTCCGCCGTCTTGCAGGCAATGAATCTTACGTACTGACTGCCGGCGCCCGGGTCATTTATAACGAAGAAGGACTTATCCTTCCTATGTATACGAGAGCCTATCTCTTCCCGAGCGAGGACAGGAAATATCTGGATGTGCTCATGCTGTTCACTCCGGATGAAGGCAAAGGACCCCTTATTTATGCCATTGACGACCTGGCAAAAATTGCTGCTAAAGAGGAACTGCTTGGCAAGCGCCAGTACATGGATCTGGGAGAAATCCTGGGTGACAGTCAGAAGAGAAGGGCAGAGCGGGAAAAGCAGGCATCGGAAAGTAAATAGTGAGAAATATGGATTTCATCAGGTTAACCGGTTTTCCGGATAACCTGATTTTTTATTGGAATTTTCAAGAAATATCATTCATCATGACAGATGTTGTCTCAGGTGGGTGATATACTATGACCGTAAAAGGCAAAGGAGGGAGTAAAAACAATAGAAGCGGATTTCCGGTAGTCAAAGGAAGGGGAGTCAATGAAAAAAGCATCATTTATCATTTCCCTGGCGGCGCTGATCTTGTCCATCATCAATCTGTATAACGCCGTCAATGGCCTGGGAGGAGGACTTAAGAGGAGAGAAAGCACGGTTGAAAAAGGATAAGGCTGAAGCCGAAGGAGGACTATGGTTATAGACGAGGTCATGACGATTGCGGAAGCGGCCGGGCGGTGGCATGTCTCACCCAATACCCTGAAATCCGCCTGCCGGGGCCAGAAGGGATATCCGCCAAGATTTTCGAGAGAAGAAAGCCGTCAGTCCGGCAGGGTCTGGCTCATTACGAGATCAGGCATGGAAAGGCTCTATGGAAAAGAGGCAGGAGTGTAGGGGATACATTCTGATTTAATGGAAATAATTAAAAGCTGAATCTTGCTGCAGGAAAAGGTTCGGCTTTTTTATTTCCTGTTTCCGAACTTTTTGAAATATGGAATTTCCAAATAAAGAATGGGAAAATCCATATTCTTACTGTAATCGGGCCGGGGCTGTGAATCTCCTCTGCCTGGCTGTTAAAAACTAAAAACTGACTACCGATTGCCATCCACTATTTCTCCAATCTGCCTGATGGTCCGCCCTATATTTTTATCGCAGAAAAGATAGGTTTTGTGGTAATATAATGATGTATGACCATGAACTTTTCGCCATTTCTTGAGCGTTGCGGGCTCTGCCCGCGTTGGGGAAGGAGTGTTGAAGGTGTCTGATATCAGACGTTTGTATGTACGAAAGAAAGAAGGTTTCCGCCAGGGTGAAGAAAGCCTGACGAGCCAGCTCCGCGAGGTACTGGGGGACCGCATTGCAGGCTCTGCCATTTACCATCGTTATGATGTAGACGGACTTACTGATGAAGATTATGAAAAGGCAGTAGCCACTGTATTTTCTGAACCGCCGGTAGACAGCACGACCACTGAGCTTCCGAAAGGAGATTTTGTGCTGGGCGTGGAGTTTCTGCCCGGACAGTATGACCAGAGAGCAGATTCTGCTGAGCAGTGCTTGGCTATTGTCACCGGTAAAGACAGTGCCAGAGTGCGCTGTGCCCTGGTTTATGTATTTGAGGGTTCCTTCATCGACGGGGATCGTGAGAAAATCCTGAAATTCCTGGTGAACCCGGTGGAATCGAGAGAAGCTTCTCTTCTTCCGGCAGATACTCTGGACCTTCCCATCGAAGAACCGAAGCCTGTTCCCACAGTGGAAGGACTCACAAAGCTGGATGATAGAGGAATTGATGATCTCATCGCATCCATGGGCCTTGCCATGAGCCATGATGACCTGGCCATGATCCGCGATTATTTCCGGGATGAAGAAAAAAGAGATCCTACTGTCACTGAAGTCAAGGTGCTCGATACCTACTGGTCCGATCACTGCCGCCATACCACGTTCTCCACGAAACTCACCGATATCGGCGTGGAAGAAGGCACTTACAGCGCACCAATCGCCAGAGCTCTGGATGAATATAAAGAAACAAGAATCCATATTTACGGGAAAGATACGACCCGTCCCGTGACCCTTATGGATATGGCTACCGCTGCAGTCAAAGCCCTTCGCAAGGAAGGAAAACTGGCCAATCTGGATCAGTCCGAAGAAATCAATGCCTGCACCATCAAGGTCAAAGTGGATACGGAGGAAGGAGTACAGGACTGGCTTCTCCTCTTCAAAAATGAAACCCACAATCATCCGACGGAAATCGAACCGTTCGGCGGCGCAGCCACCTGTCTTGGCGGCTGTATCCGCGATCCTCTTTCCGGCCGTTCTTATGTATATCAGGCCATGCGTGTCACTGGTGCCGGTGACCCCAGAGTGCCTCTTTCAGAAACTCTTCCGGGCAAACTGCCCCAGAGAAAAATCACCATCGAGGCAGCCAAAGGGTACAGCTCCTATGGCAACCAGATTGGTCTGGCCACAGGAGAAGTCAAAGAATATTATCATCCGGGATTTGTGGCAAAACGCATGGAAATCGGTGCGCTGGTAGCCGCAGCTCCGGAAGACCACGTCATCCGCCTTGCTCCCGAGCCGGGGGATGTAGTCATTCTTGTAGGCGGACGCACCGGTCGTGACGGTATGGGCGGTGCAACGGGCTCTTCCAAGGAACTGAATACGGAATCTATCGAAACCTGCGGCGCTGAAGTGCAGAAGGGCAATCCTCTGACCGAAAGAAAAATCCAGTGTCTCTTCCGCCGGGGTGAAGTGACCCGCCTCATCAAGCGGTGCAATGATTTCGGTGCCGGCGGCGTATCTGTAGCTGTAGGCGAACTCACTGACGGCCTCGATATTAACCTGGATAAAGTCCCGAAGAAATATGAAGGCCTTGACGGGACGGAACTGGCTATTTCCGAATCCCAGGAACGAATGGCAGTGGTTGTCAGAAAAGCAGATGCTGACCAGTTCATTCGTTATGCAGCAGAAGAAAACCTGGAAGCTACCGTGATTGCCGATGTAACTGATACAAAGCGCCTCGTCATGAAATGGAGAGGTACACCGATCGTTGATATTTCCAGAGCTTTCCTGGATACGAACGGCGCACAGCAGGTGAAATCCGCCTACATCGCAAAGCCTGATGAAACAGGCTATTTCCATCCTGTAGAAACAAAATCCGTGAAAGAAACCTGGCTCAAAGCCATGGAAGATCTCAATAACTGTTCCCAGCAGGGACTTTCTGAACGGTTCGACTCCACTGTCGGTGCCGGTACGGTGCTCATGCCCTTTGGCGGCAAGTACCAGAAGACGCCGACCGATGGCATGGTGGCTAAATTCCCGGTACGGAAGGGCGAAACGGACAGCGCATCCTTCATGACCCACGGATTTGACCCTGCCCTTGCTACCTGGTCCCCGTTCCATGGAGCTGTTTATGCAGTGCTTCTCTCTGTGACCCGCCTCGTATCCCTTGGCGCTGACTGGAGAAAAGCTTATCTTACCCTGCAGGAATATTTCGAAAAACTGACCGATAAAACAAGCTGGGGCAAACCGGCAGCTGCCCTTCTTGGCGCTTTCCATATGCAGGAAGCCCTGGGTCTTGGTGCTATCGGCGGCAAGGACTCCATGAGCGGCACTTTCAATGATCTTCATGTACCGCCGACACTCGTCTCCTTCGCAGTGGCTCCGGGCAAAGCTTCTGAAGCCGTAAGCCAGGAACTGAAGAAGGAAGGAGATGCCCTTGTCCTCTTCGGAATGCCGAAAGACAAAGAAGGCATGCCGAATCTGGATGTATTCAAAGCACATGCTGATTTCCTCTATAAAGAAGTGCAGGCCGGCCATATCGCAGCCATGAAGGCCGTAGACCATGGCGGAGTGGCAGTCACTGTGGCCAAGATGGCTTTCGGCAACAAGCTGGGCGTGAAATTTACAGGAAATCTTCCGCTTGCCAAATTCTTTGGCAACTTCTATGGAGCTATCGTCGTGGAAACGACACCGGAACTGGCGAAAGAATTTACGAAACAGCCCCATACGAAACTCCTTGGCACCGTAGGCGGAAATACCATGGAGGCCTATGGAGAAACCATTCTTCTCGCCGATCTCCTCAAAGCCTATGAAGAACCGCTGGATCCCATTTTCCCGCGCCGTGCAAAGGGGAGCGATGAAAAGGTGCCGGCCATTCCGGACAAGAAATTCCATCCTCTCTTCTACGTTCATACAAATATCGCAAGACCGAGAGTCTTCATCCCCACCATGCCCGGCACGAACTGCGAAGTGGACAGTGCCCGGGCCTTTGAAAGGGCAGGGGCCGTGGCCGATGTATTTGTATTCAGGAACAGGGATTCCGCTGAACTGAAGGAAGCAGTGGAAGAAATGGCAGAACGCATCCGCCATGCCCAGATTGTCATGTTCCCGGGCGGCTTCTCTGCAGGCGATGAACCGGATGGATCTGGCAAGTTCATTGCAGCCGTTTTCAGAAATGATGCACTGAAAAATGCCATGGAAAAACTTCTCCATGAAAGAGACGGACTTGTCCTTGGTATCTGCAACGGTTTCCAGGCACTCATCAAGCTGGGTCTTGTACCTTATGGTGAATTCAAGCCTTTGACCGATGATGCGCCGACTTTGACTTTCAATACCATCGGACGCCATCTTTCCCGTTATGTCACCACGAAAGTGGTTTCCACGAAATCCCCCTGGCTTTCCCTCTGCAAACCGGGAGATCTCTACAGCATTGCCATCAGCCATGGCGAAGGCCGGTTCATCGCTTCCGATGAACAGATCAGAGCCCTTGCCGAAAATGGGCAGATTGCCACCCAGTATACGGACCTTGAAGGCAATGCCACTTACGACAGCCGGTACAATCCGAATGGTTCCTGCTGGTCCATCGAAGGCATTACTTCCCCGGACGGCAGAGTTCTCGGCAAGATGGGCCATACCGAAAGAAGAGGCACTAATATTGCAAAGAATATTTCAGGAAATAAATACCAGCCCCTTATTGAAGCAGGCGTGAAGTATTTCCGGGGTTAATTCACTTTCGACAGGAAAGGTTCAGCGGCTTTTATCGTAATCGTGATTCGTGATTCGTGAAGGATATGGACCTTCGGAAACCAATCTTATATAACGGTCCTTCGGGTCTTTGGCCCGCAATTCCTGCGTGAAACGTATTCCTTGCTATTCCGTAAAATAAACCCATCAGGTTCAAGAAGAATCTGATGGGTTTTCTTTTTTTATTTGGCGCGCTTCCGTGCCACCTTCACTTATCACTGAGCAATAACCGCTAACTGCCAACGGCTAATGGCTGACTGCTGACTTCTGTCCCCTATTTCCCCATTAGCCAACAGCTCTGAAAAAAGGTATAATGAATTTATTAAGAGAGAGTACGAAGGGAGGGAAGGCCATGACAATCGAGGACTTCTATCCAAAGGAAACGGACGGGACGAAGATGTTCTTCCTCAAGCGTTTCTTCCAGCGGTTTAATGATGACAATGTGACGGCCCTGGCGGCGGAATCCACCTATTATTTCATCCTGGGCCTTGTTCCTTTCCTGATTTTCATGGTGAATGCCATTCTTTTCTTTGCAGCTCCCCAGATGAGCCTGATTCTGCGTCTTCTGACCTATCTTCCCGCCGATGTGGCGGCCACGATGGAGCAGAATATTATCCGCATCCTGCAGGCCCGAAGCTCCATCTGGCTGATCGTCGGTCTTGCCGGTGCCCTGTGGACTTCTTCCCAGGGGGTGGATACGTTGATTCGCGCCATGGACGCAGCGTTCCTGGGGGACAGAAACCGGCAGTCCTATATCATGGTCAATGCGAAATCCATTATTTTTACGCTTTTTATTTCCTTTGCCATGATCCTGTCTCTGGGGCTCATCGTTTTTGGAAATGCCGTGGTTTATGCTATTGCTTATTATTTTAAGGTACCTGCGCTGTTCCTTGATTTGTGGACTGTGGTGAAATTTGGTATTCCTTTCAATATTGTCGCTTTTTCTCTGGGGTTTTTCTATCAGTATGCGCCTGACGGGAGGCGGTCGAGCTGGAAGCGGGTACTTGTCGCTTCATTTCTTGTGACCCTCATCTGGTTGGGACTCACTGCTGCTTATGGATATTATATCCTTCATATTTCCTCCATGGGCATTACTTATGGCTCCCTCATCGGTTTGATTGTCCTCTTCATCTGGTTCCGCCTGGCTGCCATGGTCATTATCGCAGGGGGAGAAATCATTGTGACCTGGAATGAGACGGCAGAACGAAGAGACAAGTATCTGGGAGTTGAAAAAGCGGAATGAACCGCTGCTCGTAAAAGTGCCTGCATAAGGGCACTTTTTATATTGGCGGAAGAGGGATTGAGAATCAGGAATCGGGGATTGGGGCAGGCGGGAAAGGGGATGAGAAGGCTGCAATTTCATATTTCCTCATCAAAAAAGCCTTTCAGAATTGACAGCGTCTGAAAGGCTTTTTTATTAGTTTGTCAGCTGCTATGAGATAACTGATAACTAAGAACCAAAAACTAAAATCTTACTTCGCAGCTTCACCGGCAAAAGACTTGTTTTCCATCTCTTCTTCTTCATCCCGGCCGACACACCAGGAAGCAAAGAGGGAGCCGGACACATTGTGCCATACGGAGAAGATAGCGCCTGCGATTCCGCCGGCTGCAGTGAAGTACATGAGAGCCAGGGTGGAAGCGAGGCCGGAGTTCTGCATGCCTACTTCGATGGACATGGCGCGGATCTGGGCTCTGTTCATGCCGAATTTCTTTGCGCAGAAGTAGCCGAGAGCCATACCAAAGAGGTTGTGAAGGATAACGACTGCCAGGATGATAAGTCCGTTATCAATAATCGTATGACCGGAGAGAGAGACTACGCAGCCTACGGTGAAGATGATGACGAGAGCAGAAAGGAGCGGGGTCACAGTGGTGACTTTCTCTACCTGCTTCGGGAAGAAATAGTTGAACCCTACGCCGATCAGGAGCGGCAGGAGGACCATCTTCACGATAGACATCATCATGGAAGTGAAGGAAATATCAACCCAGGCACCGGCAATGAGCCAGATGAGGAATGGGGTAACGAAAGGCGCCAGGATGGTATTCACCATGGTCATGGAAACGGAAAGGGCAACGTCTGCATGGGCAATGTAGGAAATGACATTGGACGCGGTGCCGCCGGGGCAGCAGCCGACCAGGACTACGCCGATAGCGATAGCCGGGGGCAGTGCGAAAACTTTAATCAGGATAAATGCCAGAGCCGGCATGATGATGAACTGGAGAAGGGTCCCCAGAGCTACATTCTTTGGCTGCTTGAAAACGTTTTTGAAATCCTTTGGCGTAAGGCTCATGCCCATACCGAACATGATGACACCCAGCATGATTGGAATATATTTTGCAAGAGGTTTCAGGACATTCGGGAAGAATACGCTGAAGATACCGATCAGCACAACGCCGACGGACATATATTTCGTACAGAAACGGACGATCTTTTGTAACATTTACATTCTCCTTGAGAAAAGGGGAGGAGAAAGCAATGCAAGGGCTCGTATGCACCCTGCATGCCAGTCCTTTTGATGACCCCTGAAAATATTGTGGCGTTTCACAATGATGCGGGAATCAGCCGATTTCTCTTTCCTTTTCCTGGCCTCTGACCTTCATGGGACGGTTGTGTTCGTCCAGCATGACGACTTTCGGCTGAAGAGCGCGGGCTTCTTTTTCATCCATCTGGGCATAGGCCATGATGATGACGATATCACCTACCTGGGTGCAGCGGGCAGCTGCGCCATTGAGGCAGACTACGCCGCTTCCCCGTTTGCCCGGGATGGTATAGGTTTCCAGACGGGCGCCATTATTGTTGTTGGTGATCTGTACAAGTTCACCCGGGAGGATGCCTGCAGCATCCAGAAGATCCTGATCGATGGTGATGCTTCCCATGTAATTCAGGTTGGCTTCTGTCACGGTTGCCCTGTGAAGCTTTCCATGCATCATTGTGTAAGTCATTGCTTATGCCTCCAGTACTACGTTATCAATGAGTCTAGTCTTGCCGAATTTGACGGCCAGTGCCAGGAGCGCTTTTCCTTCAATGGTTTCGCCCATTTCAGTCAGGCCCGGCATGCCGTACATTTCTACATAATCGATGTCGCTCATCGGTTCAGTTTTGATTTCTTCAGTTACCTGGTCGATGAGTTTCTGTTTATTTCTTTCACCTTTTTCAAAAGCTTCTTTAGCATGCTTCAGGGAACGGGAAAGAACGAGGGCTGCTTTATGTTCTTCAGCAGAGAGGTAAATGTTTCTGGAACTCTTTGCGAGGCCGTCTGCTTCACGGACGATCGGGCAGATGCGGAGTTCGAGGTTCATGAAGAGGTCTTCTACCATACGCTGGAGGACCTGGGTCTGCTGGGCATCTTTCAGGCCATAGTAAGCGCGGTCACATTCGGTGAGGTTGAAGAATTTCGTGCATACCGTAGCAACACCTCTGAAATGAATCGGTCTGGTACGGCCGCAGAGGACTTTGGTAATCGGTCCTTCTACTTCAACCCAGGTGGGGTCCTTGTGGGGGTACATTTCTTCCGGAGCCGGGTTGAAGAGGAAATCTGCGCCGGCAGCTTCAGCAACTTTTGCATCAGCTTCCAGGGTTCTCGGATACTTTGCATAGTCTTCGTTTGGTCCGAACTGGGTTGGGTTGACGAATACCGTGGTAATGACGATATCGTTTTCAGCCCTTGCAGCTTTGATCAGGGAAGCGTGGCCTTCATGAAGGGCGCCCATGGTTGTTACGAGGCCGATGGATTTGCCTTCCTTCTTGCACTTGTGAACGAATTCCTTCAGTTCGCTGATCTTGTGAGCAATAATCATTTTTTGACATCCTTTCCTGGGAAATCAGCTTTCCCTACTGCTTTTCTGCAACAACGGGACAGGATTTCAATAAAAAAGACGCACTCCAAAGAGAATGCGTCAGCGCCTGCTTTGCCACGTGGTGACCAGGAAAAGGGCATCCGAAAGATGCCCGTATTTTTGAAATCACTGCATTCGTCTCGGTTATTACAATCCAAGCGATATGAAATTTTTGGAAACATCTGCGGTCGGTTTCTCTCTCTTTACCCGCTGCAGCTCCGGGACGGTTACTGCGCGGATGCCCGGGAAACTTTCCCATGCAACGCGGAATCCTCATCACTTTAAGCTCCCTCCGGGATGCCCCTGTGAATTGGACGCCTGCCATGTCATCCAAGGGAAAGAATACCGCGGCAGGAACCTTTTGTCAAGATGAAATGATTAAGAAAACATTTGAAAAAGAAAATCCTTATAACAAATAAGTGATAAGTGAAAAGTGGTAAGTGGTAAGTGAAGGTGCGGCGCAAATTTATGAGCGCCGAAGATTTTGCCTTTTACGTATTTGACCCGACAGGGAGATTTTTTCAAAATATAAAAAAGGGCGCCCTGTATTATTAAGGCGCCCATGATCACGAATCACGAAGAAAGAACAACGAACAACGATTCAGCACTAAATGACCGGTCAGGTTTCTTCCCTGATGATGAGAGTAAAATATATCCTTCCCTCTTTCCAGCTGACGTTAAGGGGGAGCGAGAGGAGGCCCGAAAGTTCCCTGGCGATGGAGAGACCTATGCCGTAGCCGGACTTTTTGCTGTTATGGGATTCATCATTCCGGTAGAACCGTTCGAAGAACCGTTTGTAGTCCACGTCCTTTCCATCTTTGTAATCGTTGGAAACGGAAAGTTCTATTTCCTTTTTATTGCTCCGAACGGCCTTTACCGTGATGGTTCCTTCATCGTCACAGTACTTGATTCCGTTATCCAGAAGGATATGAAGGATTTCGGAAAGAAATTTTTCATCCGTTTTCACTTTGAAATCTTCGCTGCAGGAAAGAGTGAGCTTTTTCTGCTGGTCCTGGGCCAGGACATCAAATTCCTCCACATTCCGTTTCAGCACATCTTTCAGATTAAAAACTTCCGGCTTCAGCTCTGCTTTCGTGCTTTCTCCTGCTTTGGAGAGGAGGATGAGATGGCTGATGAGGCCGGACATGCGGCGCACTTGCTTTCTGATTCCTTCGGTGAATTCATTTTTCCCTTCCATCATTTCCATGGCTTCCGCATTGACGGAAATAATGGCCAGCGGCGTCTTCAGCTCATGGCTGGCATTGGTGATGAACCGTTTCTGGTTTTCCGCATTTCGTACAAAAGGCTCGATGGCTTTTTTAGAAAGAGCCGCCAGAATGATGACGTAAAGGATGACACAGAGCAGACCGAACCACATGGAATAGGACATGAAAGTATGAACATCGGAGAATTCTCTCGTGCAGTCCATAATGACGATCAGGGAACCTCCGTCTTCAAGAGGCGTTTTCATGTATCCATAGTGGGTCTTGTTTTTCGTGATGAAACCGCTCACATCATCTTCCCGGAGGGCGGTTTTTACGAATTCCACGGCCTGCTTTTCGGAAAAGGCATAGATATTCTTTACATTGACCGCAGTAATTTCCCTGTTCTCGTTGAGATGAATGGAGAAATACCGGGTCTGGAAGGCGAATTCCGGCGTATCTTCCGCCCAGGTGAACCCGGGAAGGATATCTTCAATCCAGAGGGAGGGATTCCTGTGGTACCGGGAGGGCATGGTCCCACCGTTTTCGGAAATAAATGCCATCGTATCCAGGCAGTGGTTCTTCATGGTATAGTAGCCGATACCATTGATGAGACCAAGTGCCCCGATGAGTATAATGCAGACGGCCAGGGTAGCAAGCGCAATGAACCGGCGGCGAAGTTTGCGGATAGGATTCATGCGTCCTCCTTCCTCAGGGTGAGGCGGAAATCTTTCCCCTCCTCTCCTTCAATGGCAAGGTCCGAATTGATGGCGGAAAGTTTCTCACGAAGGTAGGAAATATAAATCCACACCACACTTTCGTCTACATCTTTTTCGTCTTCCCAGATTTTTTCAAAAATATAATTCGTGGAAAGAAGTTTTCCTTCGTTCAGCATGAAAAGCTTCAGAAGCTTTGTTTCCTTTCCGGAAAGGCGGATGGCATTGTGGGCGGAAAGTTCCTGCTCCTCCGTATCGAGAGAAGTGGAACCGACAGTTAAAGTGGAAGGGGTAAAATCTTTCACCCTTCTTGTGAGGGAACGGACCCGGGCGAGCAGTTCTCCAATGGCAAAAGGCTTTGTGAGATAATCATCAGCCCCCGAATCCAGGCCGGAAATACGGTCGTCGATTTCCGACTTTGCCGTGAGCATGATGACAGGTGTCACATCGCCGGATGCGCGGATTTCCTTCAAAGCTTCGATTCCGTCCATCACAGGCATCATAATATCAAATATCATACAATCGTAATTCTTCTTTGATGCGAAGTCTACGGCAATCTTTCCATTCTCCGCCCAGTCCACCTCATACCCCTGGTGCTTCATAATGGCCACGACTACCTTTGCCATGTCTTTTTCATCTTCGGCGTATAAAAGCTTCATAATTTCTCCTTTATAACTGGTCAATGGATCAAGTCATCTGTCCGTATCGTTTTTCGTTATTCGTTGTTCGTTGTTCGTGAAGGATATGGTTCCGCATTGCGGAACCAATTTTATTGATTAAAGCCTTCGGCCCTCATCCAGGGTGAAAAAAGCTTTTATTAAAAGATTTATAAGATCTCTCAAATGATTCAGCTTGTTTGAATCGGTATTTTGTTGACAGTTCTGAGATTACTTTTTATAAGATTGGTTCCCGAAGGGAACCATATCCACAACGAATCACGAATCACGAACAACGAAGAACGAATACACCTGATGACTCTAACCCTTAATGCTCCTGTCTGATTAAGTTCCGTATCGTCTGCATGGATAGGTCGCAGGAGGCCAGTTCATCGGCGCAGCGCTTGAGTTCCCTTGTAATCATTTCCGGATTTTTGATATCCTTTTTGTACTTCATCTGGTGTTCCAGGCTGGCCCAGGAGTCCTGGGCAATGGTTCTGAGCTGGACTTCCACATAAAATTTTCCCGGATTATTTCCTTCCTCATCTTCAAATGGGGCGGTAAGGCGGAGAATGAGATGGTAGCTCCTGTATCCGCTGGGCTTGGAATTCCGGATATAATCCTTGCGGTTTACAATTTCCACATCCGGAAGGGAGGAAATGAATTCGATATTGTCATATACATCATTGAGGAAGCAGCAGACAATGCGTATGCCTATGGCATCATGTATATCCACCAGTGCGGATCTGGCTGTCTCGGGAAGCCCTTTCCGACGGCATTTCTCCCGCATGCTT
This sequence comes from uncultured Dialister sp., assembly GCA_900314595.1. Classification (GTDB taxonomy): domain Bacteria; phylum Bacillota; class Negativicutes; order Veillonellales; family Dialisteraceae; genus Dialister. The sequence continues at coordinate 98,311 of OMVW01000004.1, forward strand.
TCCTCTGACTTCACCCGGTAAATGAGGTGCTCATAAGCAGCCTCACCGGTTTTTTCCTTATAATCATCGCTGAACGCTTTGATTTTTGAAACAAGCCCGTCAAGTATCTTCGGAAGTGTGTCTTTATGGGCTCCATAGATGGATTCTGGCATTTTTTATTTCCTTTACAGGCGACTCAATTTAAATTTTACATATATAAGGTATTCTTTATTATAACATGAGGATAGAAAGGAAACTGAATTTGATGTTACTTTTGAATCGGGGATGTCGGGTAACTCGGGGTGTCGGGGATTCGGGAAGGCGGCGCCTTAAAATTATAAGGGCGCAGAGTTTTGATTTTGAGGAACCTGAATGAACATGAATTTTTATTAAAATCGTTGGACCACTGAACCTTGAAGTATTGAGGAAAGAGTTTTTTGTATTTCAAAACAGATATGATTCCAGAAAACCTTATTTCCTTTATTTTAAGTATGCCAAAGGCTGTGCGCAGAGCGCACTATAAAAATTGGTTCGCGCAGCGAACCATATCCTTCCCGACTGCCCCGACCGCCCCGATACCCCCCGATTGCCCCGAGACAAAAACTGTCCCGGTTGAAAGTTTCCCTTACATAATTATTGTATTGGCAGATAAACCATGCTATAATAAACCGTATTGACAATTTCTATAAACATCTTTGCCTTTATATGGTATAATAACCAAGATGCATTGAATTTTTTGCTGTATACCCGAGGGAGAAAAAGAAAGAAATGAAAAGAGAAGATATCCGCAATATTGCCATTATCGCTCACGTCGACCATGGCAAGACGACTCTTGTGGACGCTATGTTGAAACAGAGCCATGTATTCAGAGAAAACCAGAAAGTGGAAGAACGTGTCATGGACTCCAACCCGCTGGAAAGAGAGCGAGGCATTACCATTCTGGCCAAGAATACCTCTGTCATGCACAATGGTGTAAAAATCAACATCGTTGATACCCCAGGGCATGCGGATTTCGGCGGTGAAGTAGAACGTATCCTCAATATGGTAGACGGCGTTCTGCTGCTGGTCGATGCTCATGAAGGCCCGATGCCCCAGACCAAGTACGTACTCCGCAAGGCTCTGGAACATAAGCTGAAACCAATCGTTGTCATCAATAAGATCGACCGTCCTGACCAGCGTATTTCTGACGTGGAAGGCGAAATCCTGGACCTCTTCATCGAACTGGAAGCAGATGATGACCAGCTCGATTTCCCGCTGATTTATGCTTCTGCCAGAAACGGTATTGCCAAACTTCATATGGAAGATGAAGGCAAAGATCTGGGACCCCTCTTTGATACTATCCTGAAATACTGCCCCTGCCCGGATGTGGATCCGGAAGGTGGACTGCAGATCATGGCTACCACACTGGAAGCCGATGATTACCTGGGCAAGGTCGCTATCGGCCGTGTCACCAGAGGTACCGCAAAACAGGGCATGACCGTTGCCATTACGGATGGAGAAAAAACCCGCACCGACCATATCGGTTCCCTCTTCTCCTGGCAGGGAATGAAACGGACTCCGGCTGCTGAAGTCAAAGCAGGCGATATCTGCGCAATGGCAGGTTTCAAAGATATCAATATCGGTGAAACCGTAACTGATGCAGTGAATCCGGAAGCTCTCCCCACCATTCATATCGACGAACCGACCCTGTCCATGGTATTCCATGTCAACAAGAGCCCCTTTGCCGGCAGAGAAGGCGATTTCGTCACTTCCCGTCACATTCGTGCCCGTCTCTATAAAGAAATTGAAACAAACGTGGCTCTCCGCGTAGAAGATACTGATACTTCCGATGCATTCAAGGTTTCCGGCCGCGGCGAACTTCATCTCTCCGTACTTATCGAAACCATGCGCCGTGAAGGCTTTGAACTGGAAGTTTCCAAACCCCAGGTTATTTACAAAACCATCGATGGCAAAAAATGTGAACCGCTCGAAAGACTGACCATTGAAGTTCCGCAGGAATTCATGGGTGCTGTTATGGAAGGTCTTGGACCGAGAAGAGCAGAAATGATTTCCATGGATGAACTGGCCGGCTACATGAAGATGGAATTCTCCATTCCTGCCCGCGGACTCATCGGTTTCAGAAATGAACTGCTCACTACCACCCGCGGAACCGGTATTATGTACCATGTATTCCAGGGCTATGCTCCTTACAAGGGAGATATTCCGGAAAGAACAAGAGGCTCCCTCGTTGCTTTCGAAGCAGGCACCACCACTGCATACGGCCTGAACTCCGTACTCGACCGCGGTGATCTTTTCCTCGAACCGGGCGTTGAAGTATACGAAGGTATGATTGTCGGTGAAAATGCCCGCGACCAGGATATGGACGTCAACCCCTGCAAGAAGAAACACCTCACCAATACCCGTGCAGCCGGCTCCGATGATGCAATCAAGCTGCCGCCTTGCCGCAAATTCACCCTTGAATCCGCACTCGAATGGATCAACGATGATGAACTGGTCGAAGTTACCCCGAAGAGCCTCCGCATGAGAAAGATGGTCCTCTCCCGCCAGGCACGTTATAAGAATGCCAATGTAAAGAAGAGCCAGCAGTAATACTTTTGATTGACCGCTTAAGCAAAAAGTCCCGGCTTTGGCCGGGACTTTAATTGTGTCTGAAATGGAGTGGTAAGTGATAGGTGGAGGTGCCCGCATAAAAATATGAAAGCGGGCCATTTTATATGGAATACCGGACAAGAATGAGTTTGTATTCATGCCCATTGCGTGCTAAACCTGTGCGCGAAGCACACCATAAAAATGGATTTTCCGCAGGGTCCATATCCTTCACGGACCACGATATATGCCAAATATCTCGAATCGCTATTTATAGAAAATTTATAATTCTTCTATCCGTTTTCCCTAAATTGGGTATATAATAGTTACAAGAGAGAATTATAGAAAGGAGGAGTCCTTATGAAGAAGATTTTAATCCTGGCAGCCGTCCTGGTTCTCACAGGCGCAGGGAGCGCTTTTGCCATTGGCGGGATTATGGATGTGGAAGCCGGGTATAATTACAATACGGCAGCTGACGGCATTCATGGCGGTCACCTGGAAATCAGGCCGGTTCCGAAGCTGGCTATTGGCGCGGAATATCGTCACTGGAATCACCGGGGCGATGAAACGGATGTGTATGCCAAATATAAAATCGGCCGCATTTATCTGGGCGCCGGCTCGAGAAATTACTATGATAGAGATGCAAAGATGTTCGGCATGGTAGAAGGCCGTGCGAACGTAGTGGGACCCCTCGATGCCTATGCAGGCCTCCTCGTTTCCAGCGAGGAACGGCAGTACAAGGCAGGTCTCCAGCTGGATCTGGTACCTACGTCCCTGGATCTGGACGTGAACTATACGTACTATGATCGGGATGATATCGATAACGAAGGCGGTATCGGCTTTGGTCTCAATTATCACTTTTAAAAGAAAAAGCAGTCCATTGAGGGCTGCTTTTTTATTGCTGTTTTTTAGAAACAGGGAAATAAAATTTGTTTATATAAGGATATTAAAGGAAGAAACACTTTTGAATCGGGAGTGTCGGGAATCTCGGGATTGTCGGGGTTGTCGGGCAGGTGTGCCGCTGACGCGGCACGAATTATATATGGGACTGTGCACAGGCGGAGAAATTAACCATTAACTCCAATGTACAGTTTTTCTCATTCAAGTCATTCTCTTCACTCGAAAGTCATTTCGCTTTTTAGAAATTTAAAATTCTTGTCTGAAAGGAAACTGAAGGAAGAAATACTTTTGAATCGGGAATGTCGGGAATCTCGGGAGTATCGGGGCTGTCGGGCGGGTGTGCCGCTCGCGCGGCACGAGTATTTATGGGGAATTCTCACATTATCTCCGGGCAGCTGTAGAACAACCCCTCAGTTGCCTGCGGCGACAGCTCCCCAATTACACATATCGGCGCCGTTGCCACCGTAAATAAAACCGGTGGGAGTTCAATTTTTCTGTATAATTGGGTTAGCGGCAGAAATCGA
>OMVW01000016.1 GCA_900314595.1 uncultured Dialister sp.
GTGGGTCGATTTCTGCCGCTAACCCAATTATACAGAAAAATTGAACTCCCACCGGTTTTATTTACGGTGGCAACGGCGCCGATATGTGTAATTGGGGAGGCTGACCGGTCTGGCTCCCCTTGGGGGGAGCTGGCTGCGAAGCAGACTGAGGGGGGAGGAATGAAAAATAACGAAAAGGCCACCGGGAGGAAATCTGGAAACTGGGAACTTTTATGAGAGGATACATAGAGTTATCGATTCTTCGAATCGATTTGCCCTCTCACCGCTTTGCGGAGCTCTCCCGAAGGGAGAGCCTCCTACCTGCCGATAGAGTCAAATGGCATGAGTACGTTTCGTCAGTCAGCCTCATATGTGCCTGGCAGCGAACCCCAAAAAGCGTGCCGCATCGGCGGAACACCTCCCCGCACCCCGCACCCCGAAATCTCGAAAAAAAATCTATCGGTGCATGTCGTGTTGAGGCTGATCCCGAACACCGAAATTGCCTCAGGCCGCCTTATCTGACAATTGTCTCCAATAAATCTGCCTGTACACATTTCCCATAAAAAAGCGTGCCGCATCAGCGGCACACCTCCCCGACCACCCCGATCGCCCCGGACACCCCGATCATCCCGACCGCCCCGGAGTACCCATGCGGTCAGATGAAAAATGCCTCAAGCGCCACCAGGCTGTACCCGCAGGCCCTGATGGAATTTCCCGGAATTCAGAACTTCTATGAGAGAAAAATAAAAAGTTAAGCTTTCAATACATTTCATCCAAGGTAATACATATTTCTTTTTCTCCGGGGCTGCCTTCGAAGCCGGAGCGGCTGAAGAAGCCATAGCGATAGCAGGGAAGGCCTGCGGCTGTGACCTGGGCGATTTCTTTTTTCCTCATTTCTGCGGTGATCGGGTTTTTCCTGAATTTGGCTTCGTAGAAGATGTATCCTTTTTCGTCCAGGGTGACGATATCGAATTCTCCATTTCTATGTTCTCCGGGCAGGTCGTAGTAGTATTTCCCTATTTTTTCAAAAGGCGGGTCCATGAGGCCTGCCTGATTTTTTCGGATGAGGTACTGTGCGCATATTTCTTCAAAGCTTTCGGGCACGAAGGTGTGCTCGAAGTCGTCTGCAATGTAACGGTCATAGAAGGTATCAGGGGCCATGATCATCCGCTGGGAGCTGTAACGGTAGAGGTAGCGGTAGAAGAAGCGGGAAAGATTGTCGCTGACGAGGTAGTTTGATTTCTTCCGGTTGTTTTCATCATTGATGGGTGATTTGCGGGAAACCAGTTCCATCTGCATGAGCCGTTTCAGTACGTCCGAGAGGGTGGGGCTGCTGGAAATATGGGATTTTTCGAGAATATCGCTGAAGTGCCGTGTTCCTTTTGCCAGGGTTTCAAATACCTGGTTGGCATTGTTCAGTTTGGATAGTTCTGCCTGGAGGAAAAGGGTCGTCTCGTCTTCGAGTCGGGCCCCCGGTTCAACGAGGAGGTTCATCAGGTTTTCTCTCACGGAAAGGCTGGAGTCAATGAGCTGATTGTAGTAGGGAATTCCCCCGAATACGCTGTACAGACGCACTCTATCGTCAGGAGAAAAGCGGGGGTAAAAGAGGGCGGATTCGTAATAGTCCATGGGTTTCAGGTTGATGGTGAGGGTCATCCGTCCATAGAGAGGGCTGTGAGCCAGGATGAGGGATTTCATGGTTTCCACAAAGGAGCCGCAGAGGATGAGTTTCAGTCCGGAGGAATCCCGGTATTTGTCGATGAGTGACTGGAGGATGCTGTCCAGTCCTTTGACTGTGTTCCGTAGGTAGGGGTATTCATCCAGCACGAGGATCTGGGGTGTCTTTGCTCTTTCAAAGAAATAATCGAGCACTTCTTCCATGGAGTCAAAGGCAAGGCGTCTTTCTCCATAGATTTGGGAAATCAGGGCGGAAAGACTGGAAATATTATTCATTTCCGACGTTTCTTTACATTCGTAATATAAATGAGGAATGGCGGTCATCTCCAGCGCTTTGCGGATGAGTTCGCTCTTTCCTACTCTCCGCCGGCCATAGATCAGGATCGTTTCCTGCCGGTTACTGGTGAAGGATTTCTCCAGTTTCCTCAACTCAGCCTGTCTGCCAATAAAATTCATGACTTTCCCTCCTCTTTTGTCGGTTTCACTTTAGTCGGTTTTTTCCGACTAAAATATTTTCGACTAAAGTATACACCATCTGAATCAGAGAAACAATTGGAAAATGAAGTTGTAAAGTTGGAAATGGAATCAGAAAAGCCGACTGATATTCCGGCTTTCCCCCGTTCATCCTGCCTTTCCCTTTCTGCACAAAATCGACAGATATCATCGTCCCCCCTCCCCGCTTCGCTCGCTGACCTCCTGGCCAGGAGCAGGCGATTTTTCGTCTTGCAGGAGATTTTCAACTTCGCCTGTGCAAATTCCCCATATATACTCGTACCGCATCAGCGGCACACCTCCCCTAATCCCTCCCCAATCCCCAATTCCTCTAAATCTGATGGATTATCAGCAATCAAGATAATTATGGACAATAAAAAGAGGCGCCTTCACAATTTCAAGGCGCCCACTTTCCCGACAACCCCGAAAATCCCGAGATTCCCGGGATTCCCGAAACAAAAGCTGTCCGGAATGATTTTAAATAACGGTATATTCTTATTTCCTTACTTCACATACGGCACTTCGCCGGGTTTGACGAGTCCCAGGTCTTCTCTGGCTTTTTTCTCGATGTACTTGGGATCGTTCAGCGCTTCTTTTTCGGCTTCCAGTTCTTCTTTTTCTTTGAGGAGCCGTTCTTTTTCTTTGTTCAGTTTGTATTCCTGTACCTGGACCTGGGCGAAGTGGTAGACGTTCTGTATGACTATATAAGCGCTGATGGCTACGGCTATGCAGAAAATAATGCGGAGGATGGGGCTGTCCGGGAAGAGGCGTTTGAGAAAGGGCGTTTTTTTATTTCTGCGGTGAATCTGTTTTTTACGCATCCTGTTCTTTTGGCTCCTTTCCCAGAATCCGGTTGATGAATTTGTAAATAGGATCTTCAGCGGCCAGGGCTGCTTTGTACTGGTCTTCCATGGCTATGACGGTCCATCCGTAGTCGAGCCAGGCTTTGGTATCGTTCCAGCGGTTTTTGTCGTTGTAGAGGGAGACGATGAGGAGTCTTCCATTTCTTTCCGCACTGGCCACGAGGCAGTCTCCTGCGGCTTCGGTCATACCTGTCTTGACTCCGTTGGCTCCTTCGTAGCCGGAGGAGAGGAATTCGTTTCTATTCTCCACATTTCTGAACATGCCGTTTCTATAGGTCATGGGGTAGGTTTTCCGTTTGACAATATCCCGGAAATCCGGATTTTTCATGGCATAGGCGGCAATTTTTGCCATATCGATGGCTGTGGAGTAATGATTTTTGTTGGTGAGGCCGCTGGGGTTTGCAAAGTGGGAGTCGTGGACTCCGATGGAGGCTGCTTTTTCGTTCATCATTTCGATGAACCGGTCATAATTTCCGCCCACTGTTTCTGCCGTGGCTACGGCTGCATCGTTTCCGGAAATAAGCATCATTCCATAGAGCATCTGGTGGAGGGAAATGGGCATGTCTTGCCGTACGCCCAGGTTGGTTCCGTCCTGTTTCATGGCAAGGGGCGTGATTTTTGCATTCTGCTCGAGCCGGGCTTTTCCTTCTTCCAGGGCAATGATGGTGGTGAGGATTTTCGTGGTGGAGGCAGGATATACACGAAGGGTGCCTTCTTTATCAGTCAGTACTTTTCCGGTCTGGGCGTCCAGAAGGGCCGCAGTGACTGCTTTGATCTCCGGGGGCGGCGGAATTTCCGGCGCTTTCGGCGGATCCGGTGTGATGAGCACAAGGGCTCCGAAGCCTATAGCGGCAAATATAATGGCTAAAACAAGGAGGGTGAAGAGTTTTTTCATTTCTTTCCTTTCATGGAAATATATGTCGATGTGATGGGATAGTGCTTTGGGGGATTAGGGGTAGGAATTGGGGATTAGGGGTGCAGCGCAAATTTATAAGCGCCGCTTTTTATATAGGAGAATACATGGAGTTGTCGATTCTTCGAATCGATTCGCCCTCTCACCGCTATCGCGGTGTTCCCGAGGGAGAGCCTCCTGTTTACCGATTTCCTCATCTGTCCCGAAGTTGTTTCGTCAATTAGCCTCATATGTGCCTTGTGCGGTTACACAACCTATCCGGCCGCTCCGCGGCCACCTTTCCATCCCAGGAAAGGTGGTGACCGATTGTCAGTTTTTCCTTTTTCCTCATATGTGCCTTGAGGGAGTAGTGCAGAAAAAGCATAAATCTACCCCACCGGCTGCGCCGGAGCCCCCTTTTTCAAGGGTGGCTTTTGTCTGTTACGTTACGCTTGAAGGGATTGTCTTACTTTGTCAGTTACAATGATTGATAGCCCCCTTCACCCGCTTCGCGGGAGCTTCCCCCGTTGGGGGACGCTTGAGCTATAGCCGCTCCGCAGCGGATGGGATATCCTGCAGCCGGCAATTTTAATGGGAATAAAATCAGTACTTGCGGCGCTTTTTATTTGTGCGCCGCACCTTCCCGATAATCCCGACAGCCCCGATGGTCCCGAGATTCCTGATTCAGAAGATTATTCTTTATTCTGTTCTTCTACCTGTTCGGAGGCTTTTTTCTCAGCCTTCGCTTTTTTCTCTGCTATTTTTTCTTTACGGTCGTCGATTTTGAATTTGGATTCTACTTTCTGTCCTCTGTCTTTCTGAATGCCTTTGTTGAGGTTTGTAACATAGGTTTTTCCATCTTCTTCGGAGGAGAGGGTGTAGAGGGAGGTTTCGCCGCAGTAGATGATATTGTCCGCAAGGGTAGCATCCGGGACGTTTCCTGCGTGGTAGAGTTTGTCCAGTTTGCCTGCGGTGAGGTAGGTTCTTTCTTTGTCGGTGTACCGGTCATCGGCTTTGGGCTGGAAGGCTTTGATTCCGTTGACTTCGATCCATCCGTCTTTGACGTCTACGTGGTCACCGGAGTATTTCTTCATCCATTTGAGGTTTTTATTGACCCGGTCGCCTGTTTTCGGATGGTTGGAGGGGGCGACTACGGCCATGAGGCCGGTGCGGCTGCTATTTCCATATTTGTCTTCCAGGACGGACATGGCTGCTGCTCCGCCGCCGGGGTTGTAGCCGGCTTCGCAGAGGTACTGGAATCCCAGGTCGTCTGCTTCTTTTTCCTGGTCTTTGGTGAAGATGGCATTGGAAACGTAGTTGGTGGCGATATTGGCCAGGAGGTATTCGCCGAAGGAGAGTCCACCGCCCAGGTAGATATCTACGGCGGTCATGAGGCCGATCCGTTTCTTTACGCCCGATACGCTGTGGCGTTTCTCACCGTGGGAGATTTCGTGGGCCATGATATAGGCCAGTTCATCATCGTCCATGGTGTCCAGGGCTCCTTTGTTCACGCAGAGGACTCCGCCCAGGCTCATGAATGCATTGATATCTTCGTCAGGGGCTACGTATACGTTGTAGTTTCTGCCTACGGCTCCGGTATTTACCAGGTTTCCGTATATTTCCTGTACCCGGTTGTCCGCTTCGGCCGATTCGTAGACACCGGTCTGCTGCTTGCACTGGGAAAGGAACTGCATACCATTGTTATCGTCAAGATTGCTGTAGTAGTTGGAAATAAGGGCAATCGCTGCTGCTCCGTAAAGGATTTTCTGCCAGGTGGTGGCTGCTTCGGCTACCGGCATGGCCATACCGGTGAGGCAGGCAGCTGCCAGAAGGGATGCAGTGATTTTCATTTTCAGGTATTTCATAGTTTCCTCCATTTTGAAAAAAGGATACTTTGTATTTATTTTACCATTTTTTCAGTACTTTAGGTACAGAAATATGGGGCGTTCGTTCTTCGTTGTTCGTTCTTCGTTGTTCGTTCTTCGTGATTCGTGGTCCGTGAAGGTGGCGGCGGAAAATAATAGGGGCGCCTTTTTATATTTTTCTTATAAAAGTTCTCGGCTGCCAATATTCCCATTCCTGCGGTACGCATGGACGGTTTTCTTCATTTCCGGTGAATACCATCGTACGCCCCCTCACCCTGCCCTTAGCTCCCCGGACGCGGGGAGCACTTGCTGAACGGTAGAGTCAATTCTCATGAAATTGGGTATCGAAAAGTCACATAACCAATGCACCCTGTGTCCCCCAACGGGGGAAACTCCCGCAAAGCGGGTAAAGGGGGCTGCATGTGGCACGTGCTGAAATGACTCTTTCTCTTCCTGCGTTACGTACACATGGGAAATTTCCTTTTATCTCATTTTCGACCTGAAACGGTAGATCGACCCACCCGCCTTCGCTTCGCTCAGGCACCCTCCCAAACGTGGGAGGGCTGAAACGGCAGCATGCTGTTGGTCTGTGCCTTTTTCGTTTTTACCCTTTGGCATTCCCCTACCCGTGCTGCCTGTGCAAATCCCCTATATATACTCTGCGGCCGAAAGGCCGCCACCTTCCCGACCACCCCGATCACCCCGATTACCACGATTGCCCCGAAACAAAGGCTGCCTGTACGACGTTTTATATTTCATCTGACAGCCCTGCTAAATTCAATTTCTCAATATAAAACCTGCGCCCATATAATTTCCAGGCGCCACCTTCCCGACCACCCCGACCACCCCGACCACCCCGAAACAAAAGTTGTTCGAATTGCAGTTAGCTTATCATATTACAGCTTCTAAATTGAAAAACACATATCGAAAACTTGCAATATGTAGTATAATAGTTTAGTAACTATAAAAACTATCTTCCCCCGGGAAGTTTCTGAAAGGAGTTTCTATTTCTATGACAGCAGATAATCTCACTTACTCTCTTGAAATTGATTTCATTCCGGATATCAAAGAGGGGCGGGACGAATTCAAGAAGAGGATGAAGGCAGCCGCAGAGAAGATGGAGGGCACTTACGTCCTGGACCCGAAGGCGCGGCCTATGATTACGGGCCTTGCCCAGGCCGATGTGGAACCGACGCTGAAGGAGATGGGCCTCCAGGCTTTCGGCTCCTGGCCTTCCTGCATTTTGACCTGCACCATTACTATGCCTCTTCCAATCCGGGCAGTGGGCATGTCCGACGGCTGGGATATTTACACGGGAAAGAAGACGTTCTTCGCTTTCGCCCAGTTCCCCACCGATGCCATTGCAATCATGGCAAAGGCCTGCTCTTACTATCTGGAACATGAAAATTACCAGTCCATGGAAGAATTCATCGACCACATGGGGTATGAATCTTTCCGGGATGCAGTCTTTGGAAATACGATGCCCGGTTCTTCCGATTTCGGAAGTACCGATGCATTCAGCGGATTCGGCCAGCCTGACGTACCGCCGCTGAAGGAGGGGGATTTCGTCCGTCCGGAGCATAATATCATGCAGATCATCGAAGTGTATCCGGAAATGGGACCGTTCCTCATGGAATACGGCATGTCCTGCGTGGGCTGCTTTGTTTCCTATGATGAAAATCTGTGGCAGGCCGCCCAGGGTCATGGGATGGATGTATTTGAAATCATCGGGGAAATGAATGAATTCATTGCCGATAAGTACAAGAAACCTCTCCTCACCGATGATACGCCTATGGAAACGATCCTCACCATGTATCCCCAGCTCCTCACCATTTTCCAGGAAAAGGAAATCGCCATGCCTTCCGATATGAAGACTACCATCGGGACCATGTGCAGAGATGCGGGAGTGGACCCTGCGGAACTCATCGCAAAATGCGATGAAAGGCTGAGAGGAAAAGAAGAGGCATAAGGGATTCTTCTGAATAAAGTCATTTGTGCTGATCGTTCTTCGTTATTCGTTGTTCGTGGTTCGTGATTCGTGGACCGTGAAGGTGGGCGCCTTTTGAAATAGAGGCGCCTCTTTTTATTGTCTTTATCTAATGATGATGGATTTGCCGGTAATAAGATTTTCCCTTAAGACGTAATGGACCTGTCATTTTATCTCCATTTCGACTTGTCCGATTGTACAATCCCCTGACCAGGGGCAGGTGATTTCGACTTATGCGGGCTTTTCACAATCGCCCGTGCAGGGTCCCCAAATATACTTGTGCCGCATCAGCGGCACACCTCCCCCAACCTCTAATCCCAAAATCCTAATTCCTCTTTGCCAAATACAAAAAGACCGATGAGACAATATCTCATCGGTCATCTATATAAACAGCGGGCCCGCTGAAGTTTGACTCAGCCTTCTGCTGCAGCCAGGTCTTCGCTCTTTTCTTCGCTTTCTATTTCCTTTTTCGGGATGGTATTCACGATGGAGGTAATAGTGGCCATAATCATGAGGAAGTTGAAGAGGAAGGCTGCCATGGCTGCCAGGCGCAGGGATACGTTATCCGTGCGGCCCAGGAAGAGTCCGGAGAGGGCGGTCATTTCCATGCCGGAGAGGGCGGTGAAGATGGAGGCGGAGATGGCTACTCCGAAGGCCGCGCCCAGGGAGGAGGCCATTTTGTAGAGGCCGGCCGCGCTCCCTGCCTGATCAGCAGGCACGTTGGAGAGGGCTGCGTCGGCAGAGGGGGTAGCATAGAGGCCAAGTCCCACGCCGAAGAGGGTGAATCCAAGGAACGCTGCTACCAGGTACTGCCAGGTGTAGAGGAAGCTCAGGGAGAGGAGGATGATTCCGCCGGAGGTGATGAGGCATCCAAGGATCATGGGCTTTCTTGCGCCCCAGAGTCGGAGGAGTTTTTCTCCTACCCGGATGGTCAGAAGGACTGCTGCCAGGTATCCCAGAGTCACAAGGCCTGCGGTGAAGGAGCTCATGCCTGCGCCCAGCTGGAGAAGGGTGAGGGTAACCATGATGGTTCCTGCAGAACCGTTCAGGAGGAAATTGGAAAGGGTGGCTCCTGCGTAGGATTTATTTCTGAACAGTTTGAAATCGATGAATGGATTTGTATTTCCCATTTCTTCTTTGAAGAAGAGGATGGAGCCCACAAAAGCAGTGAGGATGAGGACGATGATTACCGGGTGGCCCCAGCCCATCTTTGCTCCCTGGCCGATTACGATATTCAGGGCTACCATGGAAATCATGAAGGTCACAAGGCCGAACCAGTCAAAGGGTGCGGGGTTTTTCCTTTCCACCCTGCTTTCAGGGGTGCCATATACGAGGGCAAAGGCTGCCGCGGATACGAGGACGGAAAAGAGGAAAATATACCGCCAGCCGAGGGCGCCTGCCACAGCCCCTCCGAAGAGGGAGCAGAGGCCGCTGCCGCCCCAGGAACCCATGGAGAGGTAGGAAAGGGCCCGCTGCCGCGCCGGTCCTTCGTAGTACGCTTTAATGAGGGCCAGGGAGGCAGGCATGATGCAGGCAGCCGAGAGGCCCTGGATGATGCGTCCTGCCATGAGGAAAACGCTGGTGCCTGCGGGGGTGAGGGCGATCATGAGGGAACCGGCGGCCGAGAGGACAATGCCTGTAAGAACCATCTTTACGCGGCCGATTTTATCTCCGAGGCCCCCCAGGACTACGATGAAGATGCCTGAAAAGAGGGCCGTAATGCTGACAGCCATATTGCTCCAGGTTTCATCGATTCCAAGATCGGCCCGCATGGAGGGCATCACGTTCAGGGTAGTCTGGGCAAAGAGCCAGAAGGTGAGAATCGCCAGGACACTGCCGAGGAGGAGTCTGTCATTTCCTTTGTAAGTTTCTTTTCTCATGATTTCACACTTTCTCTATTTCTGCACGAGCCACAGAGTGGCTGCGGTGATCATAGTTTCAATTCCTGTCTGGAGGGTGGGTGTAAGGGCCGGCGCCCAGTACGGGGAGTGAGGGCCGGGAAGATGGCCCGTGGTGCCCTTCCTTTCTGCTTCATCGTAGATTTCCGGCTTTGTGCCGCCTACGAACCAGTACACATAGGGCACGTTCCAGGCCCGTCCGAAGCGGGAGAAGTCTTCACTCGCCCCTACCGGCTGGGCCGGGATGGCTCTTTCTCCGAAGTGCCGGCGGAAAGCATCTCCGATGAAGGCTGCTGCCGCTTCATCATTGACGGTCAGCGGGAAACTGTTGATTTCCCGGAACTCCGGCATTTTTTCCGCACCCGATGCGTTAGCTTCTGCCTCGCAGATGCGGCGGATGCCGGAGAGGACTTTCTGACGGATTTCTTCATCTGTCGTGCGCACATTCAGCTTGATGACTGCTTCGTGGGGGATGATATTTTCCGCCTTTCCTGCATGGAAGGCACCGACCGTCACTACGACCTGGGCGGAGGGTCCCACTTCTCTTGCCACAATGGACTGGATGCGGACCACTGCGGAAGAAGCCATAACAATAGGGTCGATGGCATTCTGGGGCATTCCGCCGTGTCCCCCTTTGCCGAAGAAGGTCACTTCGAAAGAATCACCGGCTGTCAGGATCTGTCCGCCTTTAATGGCCACAGTCCCCGCCCGGTACTGCATGAGGTGCTGTCCGAGGATGATATCCGGTCTGGGGATGATATTTCCAAGATGATCATTCAGCATGGCCAGGGACCCTTCCGCCGTTTCTTCAGCGGGCTGGAAAATGCCCACTGCCGTGCCCTGCCAGGCATCTTTCGTTTTCGAAAGGATTTCCAAAGTCCCCAGGAGCCAGGTCATGTGCATATCGTGGCCGCACATGTGGGAAACGGGAACCATTTCTCCCGCCCTGTTCATGGTGGTCCAGCGGGATGCATAGGGAAGGCCTGTCTCTTCCTTCATGGGCAGGGCGTCCATATCCGCACGCATCATGACCACCGGTCCTTCCCCATTCCGGATGATGGCTGCCACTCCTGTCCCGCCGATACCGGTATGGACTTCGATGGAAAGGGCATTCAGCCTGTCGGAAATATAACGGGCCGTCTCCACTTCCTGCATGGAAAGCTCCGGATGGCAGTGGAGGTAAGTATAGGTATCTTTCAGGGTTGGAAGCAGATTTCTGATCATGGATTCAACTCTTTTCATCATTTTGGTCCTCCTTTTATTTCGCAAATTATTATTTTTTATTTAGTAACTCTTGCTTTAATTGAATTATATCATATCCGCCCGAAATTGCAATAGATATTTTGACTATTAGTCAATTTTATCGTATAAAGCTTCTTTAGTTTGAAAAAGAATATCGATTATATCTTGATTTTTCAGTGATCAATTACAGTTGGCATAGCTATTGTATGAACTGAATCAAATGGATTTAAGAAGAATCTGAAATTTTATTTTCGCAAGTTTTTAGTCCATACACTTCGGAAAAATCGAACCGCTTCCGCCCGAAAGAGCAGCCACGGAAAATTTCTCTCCACCTGCCCCGGCCATACCGGTATTCTCAGGAGAAACGTAACGTACTGACCGCTCATCTCTATTTCGACCAGGTTGATAGACCACCCCCTTCACCCGCTTCGCGGGAGCTTTCTCCATTGGGGGACGCAGCGTCTTATGATTTGCATCTTTTATCGTGGATACGTTTCGTCAGCCAGCCCCATTTGTGCCGGGCAGCAAACCTGAAAGCCAGAGGCCAATTGCATCCATTTCGACTTGAATGATAGTACAGCCCCTCCGGCCGCTGCGCGTCCAACTCCCCAGCCACTGCATGACTCTCACTGCGATTTGCACGTCATTCGGCTTCGCCTCTCTCCTTCAAATCGCGTTCGAGCGCAGAACTTCAGGGAGGCTGACCTTTAGCCATTTTGCGGCGAACGAGAATACTTGAAACTCGAAACTTATGTAGAAGACAATAAAAAACGCCCTGCTTTCAGGGCGCCTGCCGGCAACAGGCCGGCGACAAAGCACTAACTACTACCCACTAATCACTAATCTATACACTTTCCCCGGCCTTCCTCTTTCGGCGGGGGAAGTTTCGCTGACGATTTCTGCCAGACCTGCTTTGGAGAGGGCTCCCATGATGCGGCGGATATTCTGGGGAGTCACGGAAAGTTTCGTGGAGAGGTCTTTCACGGAGAAGGTGCCCTCCGGGAATGAGGAGGCGGCAAGGCGGATTTTGAGGAGGGTCTTTTCGTTGACTCTCACTTCTTTCAGTTTTTCCCTGGTCTCCGGATCCAGTTCTTCTCTTTGCTCTTCCCTGTCTTCTCCTGCTTCATCACCGGAAATCCGGACCGGCATATCCCAGAGGATGGGTTCATCCACGGCCTGCCGGGCGCGGAGTCTCGATCTGGCCACGGTTTCTCCATAGCCGATGCCCGCTGCTGCGGAGCCATACAGGTTGATGGTCATTTTTATTTCTTTCAGCGTATTTTCCAGTTCCCCCAGATGGCGGTGAATCTGGCCGCGGGAGGAAAATATTTCATATCTGCCATTTCCTTTTTCCACAAGGGACCCGTCCAGCACTTCGCAGAGGGGCAGCAGTTTCCCTTTGATTTCCCATTCCATCCGCTCCCGCTGGACGTCGGAATTCATGTGGTCCAGGACCGTTTCATAATCATGTATGGCGATAGCCACGGTTCCCACCTGGGTCGCTTTGAACCAGGTGGTGCGGATTTTTTCCACCATCTGCCGGAGGGATTCGGTGATTTCCGCTTTCGTGAGATTGAGGTAGTACGCAGGGACGCCCAGGTCTTTCAGCCGGCTGTATACGGCCCGGAAAGCGGTGACTGCCCCGTCCGTCTTTCCTTCCGCATAGAGGGAGCGGTGAAATTCCACGATTTCTTCCACCCGGAACCGTTTCCCGTAATATTTCATATAGACTTCGTCCAGGGGAAGGCCGGTGTCGGAGAGGACTTCGGAAATATCGATGATTCCTTCGTACATATCGATGGAAAAGCGGGGCGCTTTCCGCCCTGCGTCATGCATGACTTCCAGGGCCCGCACGAGGAGCATGGCGCCTGCCGTATGGCAGCAGGAAATATTATCGTCACTCCTGAAATATTTCCGCCCCAGTTCATAGGGAAGAGGCCCGCTGAAAAGCCATCCGTCCACCCTGGAACGGTTTCTTTCGATAATATCCCTCATATCCCCTTCTTTTTCAAAGGGACAGGGAATAAGCGTGACATCCGGGGCAAAGTGCTCACCCGCCTTCAGAATATTTTCCACCGATTCCGATGCGCCGATAACACCGATCCTGCAGTTCATAGAAACACCGCCTTCTGAATAACGCAATTGTTTCCTTTATTATAGCAGTTTTATGGGGTAAATACTGTCTTTAGATTAAGGATGTAATGACTTTTGTTTCGGGGATATCGGGGTTGCCGGGAGTCCCGGGAATGCCGGGGCGGTGGCCCCGATACTCCCGACACCCCCGATAGTCCCGATTCAAAAGCTTCCGGTTTCTTCGGTTTCCCTTTCCAAAAAACGGATCAATAAATGATAAAATTTCTCATTATCTTCTTTCTTCCTTTTGGCCGGGCCTTTGAGGTGGTGTCTGGCGCTTTTCCTTGCTTTTTTGGCTTCGTACCTTTCCATGAGGAGGCGGTCTATATTTTCATTCGTGTACTGCCAGCCGTTCTGGTGGAAGGGGAAGGCTTTCTTTGCCAGGGCCATGGCGGCAAGGCCGTAGTCCTGGGTGATGACCACGTCTCCCGGCTTGATGAGATTTGTCAGGGTGAAATCGGCAGAGTCTGCCCCTTTGTCTACCACCACGATTCTGCTTTTCCCAGAGCGGATGAGGTGGCTCGTATCGCAGACTATGATGGATTCCAGATGAAAAAGGGAGGCCGCATTTTCGGATTCCGGGATCACTGGACAGCCGTCGCCGTCGATTAATATTTTCATTTTATTTCCTTTCGTGTAATTTATCATGCTTACCGTTTGTCAATCGGATTGGGGAATGCGGATTGCGGATTGCGGGAAGGTGGGCCTGCACAATTCATAAAGCAGGCCATTTTTAACCAATAAATGCAGCAGAAAGAATCAGGAATTTTGAGTGAGAATCAAAGGGCGGTGGCGCGCACAAATTATATAGCGCGCCTTTTAATATGGATTCTGCCCTGTTTGACTCAATCCCCATATATACTCGCGCTGCATCAGCAGCGTCATCTTCACTTAACACTTACCACTTATCACTTACCACTTTTATTTCACAAAAAAATCGGTGAAGCAGAGCTTCACCGATTTCAGCAAACCATTATTTTGTCTTGAATCCGGAATGTTTCAGTGCCAGGACTACCGGGATGATGATGACTGCGGAAACGAGGGCTTCCGGTACTCCGTTTACGCCGACGATTCCGAGAATGGTAGCTCCTACGGCTTCTACGGAGATGCCCTTGGAGGCTGCGTACGGTGCGCCTACCAGGAGGTAGAAGGAACCGAGGAAGAGGACGGTATTGCAGAGGGAACCACCCACGGCTGCGATACCGATGCGGATGCCTTCGGGCAGATGGATATGTTTATAAAGGAAGTAAGCAAAGAGTCCGATGCAGATACGGGGCACGATGCAGATGAAAGCATCGTAGAATGGATTGTACTGCAGGGCGAACTGGAGCAGAAGGCTCGGTGCGCGGAGGGACTGGAAGAAGGAGAAGAGACCAAAGAGCAGGCCCACGATGGCCCCTACTTTAGGTCCTGCCACAACTGCCCCGATAATGGTCGGGATGTGAAGGATGGTAGCATTCATGACGACCAGGGGAATGAAACCGTAACCGGTAAGTCCCAGGAAGATGGTGATTCCTGCCAGAAGGCCGGAAATGGTGAGTTCCTTCAGGTTCATAAATGTGCCCTGTGAGGACGGGTTATTTTCTTTTTCCATTTGTTTCCTCCGTTCTTACTCTCTTTGAGATATAAGCCGAAAAATCAGGCGGTCTACTCACTCCGCGGTCCGGTTCACGTCGGATACCTGCAAAGCGGAGCCCATCAACCTGCCAAAAGTGTCATTAGTTATTATAATGAGGAAAAGTTATTTGTCAACACTTATTCCCTGAAAATCCATTTCGTAATTCTTTCGCCTCCCATGAGGGCAAGGCCGGTCAGCCAGAGGTCAGAAAGGTAGGGAAACATGGAAATATAGGAGGGATCGAAATAAGATCTCCAGGCGCCGGTAGAGGTGATTCTGTCGGAAATCACGATGGGAATGAAGAGGAGGAACATCCAGAAAATGGCGGAGAATACGGAATTCGTGATGCGTCCGCTCTTTTTCCCCTCTCCCGCGAAAAATACGAAAAGGCCGAAGGTCATCATGGCCAGGAATATCTTCGCATAGAAAATGATATTGAATATTTCCATAAGAAAGACAGAGGCCATAAAGGGGTCGAGGCGCATACCGCCTGTGTAGAAAAGGCCAAGGAAGGAAATGATGGCCGTCCCCGGAATGAGACCGGTGAGGCAGGCGCTTCCCAGCCATTTCGCCCAGAGGCCGCCCTTTTCTTTCAGCCTGCCGTAAAGGATGGCCAGCATCCGGTCCAGGAAGGCCGCTCCCAAAATGCAGAAAGAAAGGATGAAAAATGCGCCAATCGTGACGGGCAGGAAATTTTCCCTGAGACTTCCCTGAATCCGGGGCAGGTAATTATAAAAGACGGCAATCTGCGCCAGAACCACGGATATCCAGAGGGGGAGATGCACAGCCGCCCGGATGGCGCCCGGTTCGCTCCCCCACCCTCTCTGCTGGAAAAGGTAAAAGAGGAAAGGTACCAGAAGGCCCATCCCCCAGTAAGCGGAAATGCCAATCATGAGAGACGCCGGCGTATGAACGAAAGTCCCTGCCAGAGGCCAGGGAATGGTCAGGGCCAGCAGCCAGAGCGCCTGGTAGAGTGCGGATCTATTATGATGCATAAGAATCACCTCGGTTTTAATTGTACCATATGGGGGAAGGCCCTTTCCTTTGAAAGCGGATATCCTCCCTGAAAGGGGCATAAAAAAACTCCTCCCGTCACGGGAGGGCAGAAAGGCAGGGAAATCAACGGGTGCATAGACTCTGGCCCGGGCGCAGGGACGGAGCTGCCGTTTGTCGTGGGTCATCAGTTTGTCATCCGCATGATGATTTTTCCTTATTCTGTTTTCCTTTTTGACTGGAGGAGTCTGATTGATGCCGGCATCGGGAGCCGGGAGAAAATATCCGGTCTCCCTTCCGCCTGCTTCGATCGATATGTGCACATGCAGGTTCCTGAAGGAAATCCGGGAGCTCGTTCTCCCTGCTCTACCCATATAGTGCAGAAAGAGGGTTTTATTTTCATAAATTTTATATCAAATATTTTTATGCAGGCATCCGAGGGCCGTTTATAGCTATTAAGGTACGGAAAGATTTTCCATGACTCACCAGTTTTCATATCTTTTTCCCGTATCCAGCTGATTCAGCGTCTTTATTTCCTCATCGGTGAGATCAAAATCAAAGAGGTCCAGATCTTCTTTGATATATTCCGGTTTATCGATGCCCGGAATCACGATGTATCCGGACTCGAGCTGCCAGCGTAGGATGATCCGGGCAGGCGATCTGCCATATTTTTCCGCCAGCCGCCGGACCGCCGGATGATTCAGACTGTCCTTCGTATGACCCCTTCCGCCTAAAGGATAGTAGGACTCGATCACCACACCGGCCTAGGTATTGTAGTGCAGGAAAAGCTTCAAATCGCCTCACCCCTGCGGTCTGTGCAAAAGCCCCATATATCATCGACGGCCGAAAGGCCGCCACCATCACGAATCACGAACCACGAATCACGATTCACGATTGGCACAAATCAAAAACGGCACAGATGTCTCTGTACCGTTTCGTGAAACTCATTTCTTCTTCGACAGTTTTTCCGCTTTCTTTTTCTGTCTCATATTCTTGCCCTTATGGCCCAGGGCTTTGTGTTCTTTCTTCTTCGTAGGCTTGTACATGCCGGGAGTGACCACTTTTTTCGCCGGGCGGCCCGACCGTACTTTCCTTATATTTCCTTTTTCATCATATTTCGTGATGGTTTCGGAAATAGATTTTTCCAGTTTCCTTAAAAGAAGTGCGTCTTCCGGGGTAGCATAGGTGATGGCAATGCCCTTTGTGCCTGCCCGGCCGGTGCGGCCTATGCGGTGGATGTAGTATTCCAGATTTCTCGGGATGTCGTAGTTGAAGACGTGAGTAATGCCTTCCACGTCCAGTCCCCGGGCAGCAATATCGGAAGCCACAAGGATCTGGATTTTTGCTTTTTCAAATTCACGGATCACCTGATTCCGCTGGCCCTGGCTCATATCTCCATGAATTTCATCAGTGATGAAATCTGTTTCTTCCTGGAGTCTTCCTGCAATTTCATGGGCTTCTTCCCTTGTATTGCAGAAAACCACCGCCATATATGGATTCATCTGTTCCAGATGTTTCACGAGAAGTTTGAATTTCTTCGGTTTCGTCGTTTCATAGACCCGCTGCTCCACGGTGGAGGCAGCTGGTTTTTCCGCTACGTCCACGATAGCAGGGTGTTTCATGTATTTCCTTGCCAGGCGCACCGCATCATCGGGCATGGTGGCTGAAAAGAGGAGGAGCTGCCGTTTTTTCGGCGTTTCATCGATGAGGGTTTCTATATCTTCCCGGAAACCGTTGGCCAGCATCTGGTCCGCTTCATCGAGAATGACGGTCTTCACATTGGAAAGATCGAGGCTCTTCCTGCGGATATGGTCAAGCAGGCGGCCCGGGGTGCCGATGATGAAGTGGGGATCTCTCTTCAATTTCTGCAGCTGGTTCTCAATGGTCCTTCCGCCGATGATATCCACCGCATCGATTCCTTCCTGAATGGCAAAGGGGCGGAGCACGTCAAAGACCTGCTTACTAAGTTCCCGGGTAGGTGTCATCACCAGGACCTGGGTAAAGCCGTTCTTTTTGTCTACCCGCTGCAGGGTGGGCAGGAGGTAGGCCAGGGTCTTGCCGGTACCGGTCTGGGAACGGCCGATGAGGTCTTTCCCTTTGAAAATCGATGGAATCGCTGCCTGCTGGATGGGTGTGGGAATCTTGATTCCCTGGGTTTTCAGAAGGGAAGCCAGACTTTCCGCCACCCCGAGTGCTGCAAATGCGTTCATGTTTCCTCCTAATCAATGCGAGTAAATACGTATTACTTTTATTCCATTATATCATGGATAGTTATCGGTTCGCAGTTACCAGTTGTCCTACAAAAAATGATAACTGCAGGATGGACATGAAATAAATATTTTCTGCGGCGCCTTTATTCTGCTGCGCCGCACCTCCCCGACACCCCCGGGATTCCCGATACTCCCGAGATTCCCGATTTAAAAGTTTCTGAAACAGGATGCATATCCGGCTGCCATCTGAAAAAGACATTAAAAAACTCCCGGGACTTATGTCTCGAGAGTTTCAATTTCTAGTGGTGCGGTCGGAGAGATTTGAACTCTCACGGATTACTCCACTACCGCCTGAAGATAGCGCGTCTGCCAGTTCCGCCACGACCGCATATGCAATTGTAGCACCGGAAACTAGAAATTAAGTGGTGCGGCTGGTGAGACTTGAACTCACACGATCGAAAGATCACTACCCCCTCAAAGTAGCGCGTCTGCCATTCCGCCACAGCCGCATATATGGTGCCTCAGAACGGAATCGAACCGTTGACACAAGGATTTTCAGTCCTTTGCTCTACCAACTGAGCTACCGAGGCAAATTAAGTGGCGACCCGGATCAGATTTGAACTGACGATCTCCGCCGTGACAGGGCGGCATGTTAGACCACTACACCACCGGGCCGTTTGGTGGGCGATAACAGGATCGAACTGCTGACATTCTGCTTGTAAGGCAGACGCTCTCCCAGCTGAGCTAATCGCCCATATTGGTGACCTGTGCGAGATTCGAACTCGCGAACCCGCCGTGAAAGGGCGGTGTCTTAACCACTTGACGAACAGGCCACATAATGGTGATCCATCCGCGACTCGAACGCGGGACACCTTGATTAAAAGTCAAGTGCTCTACCGACTGAGCTAATGGATCATTGGCAGGGGTAGTAGGATTCGAACCTACGGATGACGGAGTCAGAGTCCGTTGCCTTACCGCTTGGCGATACCCCTATGGCTCCTGAAGCAGGGTTCGAACCTGCGACATCGTGATTAACAGTCACGCGCTCTACCGGCTGAGCTATTCAGGAATCTATAGTAACATCCATTTCGGATGGAACTAACAATGGAGCGGAAAACGGGACTCGAACCCGCGACCCCAACCTTGGCAAGGTTGTGCTCTACCACTGAGCTACTTCCGCATGTGTTAGCAACGATATTTATTATAACATCGTTTTGACTTTTGTCAAGTCTCTTTTGAAATTTTATTTCGTGAAGAGATTTAACTCTCAACGTCATGTCCTAGATTTTAGCACAATGTGTTTTTCTTGTCAACAGTAAGTTTCTATTCCGTCAGGATTCACTCACCGTCACCGGACATTCCGCTGTGCGACGAGAGTTATTATATACTATCTCCTTTCCTTTTGCAAGGGAATTTATGGAAATATTTTTGTAGAACTTTCCTCGGAAAGAGAAGCTTCAATTAGAATAACTTTTGTTTCGGGGATATCGGGGTGATCGGGGCAATCGGGACTGTCGGGAAGGTGCGCCGCTCCCGCGGCGCGAGTATATATGGTGCTTTGCACAGGCTGGGTGGAAATGCCCGTCCCTGGTATTCCCGGCTGTATAAATCATATGTATTCCTGACAGCCTTTGTTTCGGGGATATCGGGGTGGTCGGGGTTATCGGGGCTGTCGGGAAGGTGTCGCCGCTCCCGCGGCGCAAGTATGTATGGGAAATGCGTCCTTTCGATTACCCGGGTTTGCATGAGCTTTTCGGTCCAAAGGACCGGCTGGCCTGTTTTCCTCCCGGCCCGAAGGGCCGGATATGGTTTTATGAAGCAAATCGTCATCCCCCGCCTGTGTACATTCCCCCTATATAACGGCTGCCGCATCAGCGGCAGCACCTTCCCGATAACCCCGAGATGCCCGAGACCCCCGACAACCCCGATTCAAAAGTTTTTTATTAATATAAATTTAAAAATGAGCGCCCCTATTATTTCAGGCGCCCACCTTCACGAATCACGAATCACGAACAACGAATCACGAAAATCGCAATTGACTCAAATCCTCAGAACGAAAGATGTATCAATTAAATCTCTAATCCACTATCCACCCCAAATACCTTCAGATGCCTGCTGAAGATGGATTCTCCCCGGTCATTGAAGTAGCCCAGGTATTCGGTGACTGTATTGTCCCCCGTCGGTTTTTCCGCGCTGGAGGAGCCATAGGCCGTCTTGTCGGCCAGGAACCGGCTGTCCATGGGCAGGAAGGCTGCGGAGAGGCCCTGGAGCATGGCTGCCGCAAAGGGATGGATTTCTTCCACGTCCACCGGTGTGCCGGAGGTGGAGACTGCATCGGTCAATATGGCATTGTTCGCCCTTCCTGCTTCGGTCCTTCCTTCGGTGATGGAGAATGGAACGGTGAAGAGGCTTTCTATTTCCAGATAGTCCAGGCAGCAGAGGAAAAGATAGAGGGACGTGAGATTTTCTTCGGCCACGTTGATTCGCCGAAGGTCTACGATATCCGACGGGATTTCATCGATGGCATCCGATGCTCCGCCGCAGAGGCAGGAGAAGACTTTCCAGCCGATGCTCTCCCATTCCGGTTCTGTCTTTGTGCATATTTCCTTCCAGATGCGGAAGATATCCCCCTGTTTGAGGAGGAGCGGTTTCTCCCCGCTGGGCGGAATGTGGAAATAGTGGGCCGACACCCGGGCCTTCGGATTCGGCTTTTCGATGAAGTTCACCGGAAGGCCTGCTTCTTCCAGCTTCGATTTCAGGTATACCGGAGGCACGCCCATATCGATGAGTCCGCCAATCAGCATATCCGGCGTGAGTTTCCCGTAACATTTGATAAAAAGTGCTTTCATTACTTCACGTCCTCTCTCTGGCGTCCTTTGCCCGGGCCGTCAACGGCCACTGCCACATCGGCAGTGCCAAAGGTTTTCATCTGGTTCAGCATATCGATGGCTGCATCCAGTACGGAAAGCCCCAGGGCGGAGCCATATCCTTCTGCTTCTGTGAAATCATAATGGAGGAACGCTTTCATGCCCATCTTCTGCATCTGCATCTGATGGACCGGTTCCTCATAATAAACCGATGGAAATACGAAATTTTTAATTTCCGGATACACGGTAACGGCTGCAAGGACCGCTGCTCCGGTCACTGCATTGTCAAAAACCACCATCATTCTGTTTTTGGCAGCTTCCACTACAAATCCGAAGAGGGCTGCAATTTCCGCCGAACCCACTTCCGCCAGATTCCCTACCGGATTTTCCGCAAAATTTCCTACTCCGTAGAGTTTCAGGGAAAAGCCTCCTTTGGCGGAAACTTTCATCAGATCTTCCTTCATGATGGAAGCTGTGACCGCCAGGGCGGAAAGGGGATACCGTTCCCCTATATTTCCAAGGCCTACGGCCTGGATGCCCTGTCCTGCCAGCGTTTTTGCCACGGACATGCCCAGGGTAATGGCCCCTTTCACTACTTCATCATCCATGGCCGGATGGCCGTGATGGGTACCGTGGATCATTTTTTTCGAAAGAATGCCTTCGATATCGGAAGTATCCTTTTCAAGACCTGCATCGATGAGGTAAACCGGTGCTTCCAGCTGACGGGCAATGACATTCACCGGCCCGTACCCCTGGGCCACCAGCTTCATTTCATCATGGGAGAGCTGGCCTTTCGTCTTGTTTTCACCATCTACCGCCGTATCTCCGCCGAAGATGACGATTGCCTTATTGAGGTAGGAAGGCTTCACTTCTCTTGTAATTCCGGCTATGCGGACTGCTATTTCCTCCAGTTTTCCCAGGGAATGAATCGGTTTGATGAGATTATCCACATAGAGCTGGCAGGCTTTCATGATATTTTCGTCAAGACTTGGGATATTCATGCTTTCACCCCCGCTTCCTCTTTTGTGGCGCATTCCCGGAATACGGAAAGGGCATAGTCAAACATTTTCGTCTGGATACCGGCGCCTATGGATTCTCCCAGGCGGAAATCCAGATCGATGTATTCGGTAAGTCCCAGGGCGGCCAGGGATTTCTTGTGTGCCTGTTCCAGGGACAGATGAGAAGCCATGAGGTATTTCACGGACAGCGGAGCGAGAGCCTTTGCGATAAAAGCGCTGGCCGTCGTATTGAATCCGTCAATGATGGTCATGGCATGGCCTGCGGCCGCTCCCAGAATGACTCCTGTCATGCAGCCGAATTCAAAGCCTCCCACTTTGGAGAGGACATCGATCCCGTCCTTCGGGTCCGGATGGTTCACGTCCATGGCCGTCTGCACCACTTCCACCTTGTGAAGAAGGCGTTCGTCGGAAATATTGGTGCCTCTTCCCGTGACTTCCGCTGCGTTCCAGTGGTTGAAAGTCCCCAGGATGCAGGCGGAAGAAGTGGTATTGGAAATACCCATTTCACCGATGGTAAAAACTTTATAACCTTCCGATACTTTCTGCTGCGCAATTTCAATGCCTGTCTCGATGGAGCGGATGGCTTCGCCCCTCGTCATGGCCGGTCCCTGTGTGATATCCTTCGTGCCCCAGGCAATTTTTCTGTTCAAAAGACCCTTCACCCTGGACATATCCGCATTGATGCCCATATCCACGACTACCATATCTGCCCCGCCATAATATGCCATAGCATTGGCAGCAGCTCCTTTTGTTTCACAATAGGCCCTTGTCATACCGATGGTCGTGGCCTGGGGATAGGCAGAAACGCCCTGCGCATAGACTCCGTGGTCTGCGCAGGCAATGACGGTGCAGCATTTGGGAATCGATGGTACTGCTTCTCCTGTAATCCCTGCAAACTGGGTCACCATGGCTTCCATTTTTCCCAGGTTCCCCATGCCCAGATACAGGTCCTGCCATCTCTGAGCGGCTTTTTCCATAGCCTCCTCATCCAGCGGCCGGATCGCATCCAGCGTCGTATCCAGTAAACCCATGAATTCCTCCTTATATTTTAGTTAGATTTATCTTAAATGTATAGTCACATACATATTTATTATATCATGAGTGAACGTTTCTATGGCCTGTATTCATCATTTTCAATAAACTTTTGTTTCGGGAAAATCGGGAATCACGGGAATACCGGGAGACTCGTGAAGGCGGGCGCCTGAAATCATATGGGCGCCTTTTATATTTTTAACTGCTCTCCTTTTGCAATTTTTACAAATAAAAACGAAAAGGGCATTTCATCCCCGTCTGTGCAAATTCCCCATATCAATTCGTGCCGCAGGAGCGCCACACCTTCCCGACAGCCCCGAAACAAAAGTCCTCCACCATCCAGCTGCCTTTCATTCAAAAAAACAATTCATAAAATGAATCCATAGTAACTATCTGAAACAAACAGTTGTCACTCAAAAAATAAGTTTTTATAATAAATATATACAGGATGGAGCCTCAGTACCCCGGCTTTCATCCAAAAAGGAGGTTCATCACATGGATTTCGAAAAAATTTATATCAATGGAGAATGGATTCCCGGCGCTTCGGGAAAATTCATCGAAGTGGAAAATCCGGCCACCCGCGAAATTTTCGCAAAAGTGCCCGCCGGAAATGAGGTGGACGTGGACAAGGCAGCCAGAGCGGCTCACGCGGCCCTTCCTGCCTGGGCAGCGCTGCCCCTTTCTTCCCGGATTGAGCTCATGGAAAAATGGCTTGAAATTTTCCGGTCCCGGGAAGAGGAACTCATCGATGTGACCATCAAGGAGCTGGGTTCTCCCTGGGCTTTCACAAAGTCTTCCCAGGTGGAATACCAGTACGTCCGCACCCGTTCCTATATCGATCTTGCGCCCACTGTGCCCATGATTGAAAAAATGGCCGCATCCACCACCTATCGCGAACCGGTAGGCGTCATCGGCTGCATTACTCCCTGGAACTATCCGCTGGGCCAGGTCATCCAGAAAATCGTCCCCGCCCTTCTCATGGGAAATACAGTCATCCTGAAGCCTTCCCAGCACACGCCCCTTTCTTCCTACTGGCTGGCTGATGCTTTTGAAAAGGCAGGTTTCCCGAAGGGCGTATTCAACCTCATCCCGGGAAGAGGCGGCGAAGTGGGCAATGCCCTTTCCACCCATCCCCTGGTGGATATGATTTCCTTCACCGGTTCCACCGCAGGCGGTGTGAAAGTAGGCAAGAGCGCCCTGGACTCTGTCAAGCACATCAGCCTGGAACTGGGCGGCAAATCGCCTTACGTCATCCTGCCCCTCCCAAGCCATGACTATTCTGTGCCGATTCACCTCTGCTTCAATTCCATTTTCCTCAATTCCGGGCAGACCTGCACCGCTTTCTCCCGTCTGCTGATTCCGGAAAGTGAAAAAGAAACCATCGAAAAGCAGCTGGTGGAAATAGCCAGAGAATACACCGTGGGCGACCCCACTGACCACAATGTAAAGCTGGGACCGGTTTCCTCCATGGCCCAGTACACAAAGATTTCTGATTATATTCAGAAAGGCATCGATGAAGGAGCCAAACTTCTCATCGGCGGCCTTCCGCCGGCTCCGGATCATGGGTACTACATCTATCCCACCATTTTTACCAATGTGGACAATTCCATGACCATCGCCCAGGATGAAATATTCGGACCGGTCCTCTGTGTCATTACTTATAAAGACGAAGAAGAAGCCCTTAAGATTGCCAATGACGTCCGTTACGGCCTGAACGCAGGAGTCTATGGACCGAAAGAAAAAGCTATTCAGCTGGCTCACGGCATCCAGGCAGGCAACGTTTATATCAATTCCAGCCCCAGAGATACGGCAGCTCCCTTTGGCGGCTATAAAGAAAGCGGCCTCGGCCGTGAAGGCGGAGTCTACGGGATGATCGAATTCACCCAGCAGAAAGCGCTTTTCGATACGGGGGATTGAGTATCATTTTACTCTGAACGATTTGGTTCATTTTTCTGTACCGTTCTTCGTTGTTCGTTATTCGTTGTTCGTGAAGATGGGCGCCGCAGGAAATTTGGAAGCGGCGCCCCTTTTATATATTTTATTTTTATTTCTATCAATCAGGAACATGATTTTGAAAAATGAAAAACAGCAGTGAAGGAATATTTTCTTTACTGCTGTTTTCTTTTTCGAAATGAATCGTTTTCTATTATCGCGCTTCTCCACCACGGACCACGATTTAACATTTCATCTATATTCGCATCCCACCACATGGTCGTTAATGACTCCAATTCCCTGGAGATAAGAATAGATAATCGTAGGTCCCACGAATTTGAAGCCCCTTTTCTTTAAATCTTTGCTGACTTTTTCCGAAAGTTCATCCTGAGCGGGCATGTCTTCTGCCCTTTCCAGGTGGTGGTCAATGATTTTTCCTTCGGTGAAGTGCCAGATGTAGGCGTCGAAGGAGCCCCATTCTTTCTGCACTGCCAGAAAGGCCTTTGCATTGGTGACGGCGGAAGAAATTTTATTTTTATTCCGGATGATTCCGGGATTATTCCGGAGTTCTTCCAGCTTTTCCTCACTATAGGCGGCCACTTTCACCGGGTCGAACTGATCGAAGGCTTTCCTGTAGGCTTCTTCCTTCATAAGGATGGTGGCCCAGGAGAGGCCTGCCTGGGCTCCTTCCAACATAAGCATGGCAAAAAGCTCCTGATCCTCGTGAACCGGTTTGCCCCAGCGGGTATCGTGGTACGTTTTATATTTTTCTGACAGTTCCGGCCGCATGGCGTCAAACCGCCAGTCGCATCGTCTGATTTCTTTCATAGGTCCTCACAAATCCCAGAGGACTTTCCCCGTTTCGATATCATAGAGAGCCCCTTGTACCATTGCATCTTTAAAAGCAGGATTTCCGTCGTGGACGAAAGTTTCTCTGATTTCTTTCACTCCTGCCTGTACGTTCAGGACACTCGCCTTCCTCTCATCTTTTTCGTTTCCTATGGCTTTCCTGATTTCATCCGTAATGAATCCCGTGTATCCATGAGCGCCGCCTGCCACGGCTGCCCCCACGGCCCCGCAGTGGGTATGGCCCAGAAGGACCACGAGCTTCGTGTGGAGATGGTCCACCGCATATTCGATAGACCCCAGCTGGTGGTCATCGAGCACGTTTCCAGCCACCCGGATCACGAAAAGTTCGCCAAGGCCTGCCGAAAAGATGACTTCCGGAATGACCCTGGAATCGGAGCAGGCGATCACTACCGCATAAGGCTTTTGGCCATTTTCCGTCAGTTCTTTTCTCATTTCTTTAGAAATATTTCCACGGAAATTCTTTCCGCCGGTATAGATTTCATTGCCTTCTTTCAGATAGTTCAGCGCCGTTTCTGCGTTCATAGGTCCTCCTCAAATGATCTGGAACAGGAAGAATTTCAGGTAATATGTCTCCGGCACGGTCAGAAGGATGGGATGGTCCGGCGCCTGCTGACGGCATTCGATCTGACGCAGCGTCACTCCCGCATCATGGGCCGCTTCTTTCAGCATCTGCAGGAAAAGTTCTTCTTTCATGAAATGGGAGCAGGAGCAGGTGGCCAGGTACCCTCCCCGGGGGAGGATCTTCATGGCCCGGTAGTTGATTTCCTTATATCCCTTGAAAGCAGAGTGGACGGTCTCACTGGATTTCGTAAAAGCCGGCGGGTCGAGGATGATATAGTCGAATTCATGGCTCTTCGTCCTGTCCAGATTGGTGAGGTAGTCAAAAACGTCCGCTTTCACTGCCCTGATGGAAAGGCCGTTGATTTCTCCGTTATGGGCAGCCATGTCCACTGCTTCCTGTGAAATATCGAGAGCTGTCACGGAAGATGCGCCTCCTCTGGCTGCGTTCAGCGCAAAAGCGCCGGTATGGGTGAAGCAGTCCAGCACATGCCTCTCTTTTGCAATCTGCGCCGCTGCCAGGCGGTTGTATTTCTGGTCCAGGAAAAAGCCTGTCTTCTGACCGTTTTCCACATCCACCGTATAACGGATCCCATTTTCTACGATATCCACTAAAGTCTTTTCTGCAGAAGGGTCCAGGAGGGACGACTGATAGAACCTTTTGTACTGCTCCATGCCTTCCAGTTCCCTGATTTTCACGTCATTTCTTTCATACACGCAGGAAACGGGAAGGTCCCTTTCCCGCAGCACTTCGATGAGCCCGTCCAGGAATTCCTTCTTATGCTTTTCCATACCCAGAGAAAGCACCTGCACCGAAAGGACATCCCCGAAGCGGTCTACGGTCAGTCCCGGCAGCTGGTCTGCTTCGCCAAAGACAAGGCGCATGCAGTCATAATCTTCTTTCCGCATCACCTGGAGACGGTAATCCACCGCATAGGCGGCCCGCCGCTTCCAGAAGGCTGCATCGAAATGATCGTTTGCATTGGTGGAGAAAAGACGCACCGTTATTTTCGACCGGAGATTAAAGAAACCAAAGCCCAGGAATTTCCCTTTGGTGGAAAGCACTCTGACTATATCTCCCGGGATTATTCCTTCTTCTATTTCTTTGATTCCCCCGTCAAAAATCCAGGGATGGCCGCCCTTCACGGCAAGCTCTGCCTGCTTTTTGATGATGACTGATTTCATTTCCATAATGGTCTCCTTCATAACGAATACTCTGCCTTTATTTTACCATACGGGGAAATACAGACGTTAGCAGTTGGTGGTTAGCAGATAGTTTGGTAAAGGGCCAATCGTTGTAACGCCGTCTTGCCAGGAAAACATGAACCGGAAGTAAACTGTCTCCCTTTCTGGTTAAGTTCAAAGAATTCCATTATAATAAAGAAAATGAAAGGAGTCTTCTATGAATCTACTGAAAAAAATCATCCTCATCCTTGTGATCATCGCCGCGGCTGCCGGCGGCTGGTATGAATTTTACTGGCGCGCCTCCCCTGCCTATGCGGCCGGAGAAATCCAGCAGGCCTTCCAGCATAAAGACCTGCAGAAATTCAAAGAGCGGGTGGATATGGACAAAGTCTATTCCTATGCCGTAGACGATACGGCGGCCTATATGAAAGAAGACGGAAGAAGCGAATACAAACTGGCCGCTTCCCTCCTCAAAATGCTGAAGAAACAGGCAGTGGAAGGACTTATAAAGGAAACGGAACGGCGCTTTACGGAAGAAGGAGAAAAAAATCCTTCCGGCAAGCCGGCGCAGATTGTGTACACAGCCCTGGGATCCGCTGCCATTTCCCTCACAGATATTGTAGACGTAAAGGAAGAAAACGGAAAAGCTTTCGTGAATGTGAAACTCCATGATAAAAAACTGGACAAAGACTTCACCTGGCGGGTGCAGCTCGAAAAAGACGTGAACGGCACCTGGACCGCAGTACGGGTCGTGAATCTTAAAGAATATCTGGCGGAGCGGAATGTGCTGAAAAAGTGAGAAGTAGTAAGTGGTAAGTACGTAGTGGTAAGTGATAAGTGAAAGATTGGCCGGCAAACCGGCCAATTTTTATATGGGGCCTTTGGCTCCTGTCAGAGCGCAGCCAAGGTAAAATCATATAAAAAAGCGGCGCTTCCAATAGATGATGCGCCGCACATTCACTTACCACTTATCACTTGTCTTTCAAATATTCCTGAAGCACCACTGCCTGGTTGTGTTCCGTGTCCTTTGCGCCAAAGAGGAGGGTCACGGGACCTTCTTTCAGCTTTTCCTGCACCAGATCGATGAAATGGGCCGTTTCTTCATTGGCGGAAAGTTCGGCCAGGTATTTTTCTTTAAATTCCTCATATTTTTCCGGTTCATGGTTGAACCATTTGCGAAGCTCCGGGGAGGGCGCGATATTTTTCTCCCAGACTCCCAGCTCCGCTTTCACTTTGGAAATCCCCCTTGGCCAGAGGCGGTCTGTTAAAATCCGAAATCCATCCTCTGCTGCCGGCGCTTCATAGACTCTTTTGATTCTGACGTCCATCGATAAGACCTTCTTTCTATTCCTATTGTAACACGAAGGGTAAAAGAATATGGAATATTTCATATTTCCTAATCAGCTGCCTTTCTGAATCCCCCTTTCCCTCATAGATTTTCGATGAAAATACAATGAGATAAAATTCCCCATAAAAAATGGGCCTGCTTCACAAATTGTGCAGGCCTACCTTCCCGAGTCCCCCGACACCCCCGGGACTCCCGATAACCCCGATTCAAAAGTCTTTTAAATCTTTTTATACATCAAAAAGAGCCGTGGAAAATGATTTCCACAGCTCTCTTTTATATTTTATTTCAATGATTCATCCGGAAGGATTACATCATTCCGCCCTGAGGCATCGGAGGCATAGCCGGTTTTTCTTCCGGGATATCGCCAACGATAGCTTCGGTGGTGAGGACCAGGGCAGCGATGGATGCAGCGTTCTGCAGTGCGCTTCTGGTAACCTTTGCCGGGTCAACGATGCCTACTGCCATCATATCTTCGTATTTGTCTTCAGCAGCATTGTAGCCGATTCCGTCGCCTGCTTCTTTGACTTTTTCAGCAACGATTGCGCCTTCCAGGCCTGCATTGTCGGCAATCTGGCGTACCGGAGCTTCGATAGCGTGACGGACGAGGTTTACACCGGTCTTTACATCGCCTTCCGCTTCGATGGAATCCAGTTTGTCCTGAATGTCCAGGAATGTGGTGCCGCCGCCTGCTACGATACCTTCTTCAACAGCTGCACGGGTAGCGTTCAGGGCATCTTCGATGCGGAGTCTCTTGTCTTTCATTTCAACTTCGGTTGCTGCGCCGACTTCGATGACTGCAATGCCGCCGGACAGTTTAGCCAGACGTTCCTGCAGTTTTTCTTTATCGAAAGTGGAGGAAGTTTCTTTATACTGTTCACGGATCTGTTCTACTCTTGCGTGGATCATCTGAGGATCGCCATTGCCGCCAACGATGGTTGTATTGTCTTTGGTAATGCGAACCTGATGGCAGGTGCCGAGGTCATCCAGGGTTGCGCTCTGGAGTTTGCGGCCCATATCGTCGGAAATGACATGGCCTCCGGTGAGGATAGCGATATCTTCGAGCATTGCTTTACGACGGTCGCCGAATCCCGGAGCTTTGACAGCTGCGCATTTCAGGGTGCCGCGGAGTCTGTTCACTACGAGGGTTGCCAGTGCTTCGCCTTCCACATCTTCAGCGACGATGAGAAGTTCCTTGCCACTGCGTGCTACCTGTTCAAGGAGCTGGAGCATATCCTGGAGCATATTGATCTTCTTGTCGGTCAGAAGGATGAATGGGTTTTCCATGACACATTCCATCTTGTCCGGATCGGTAACCATGTATGGGGAGAGGTAGCCGCGGTCAAACTGCATGCCTTCTACGATCTTCAGGCTGGTGCCCATGGTCTTGGAATCTTCAACGGTGATAACTCCGTCGTTGCCGACTTTTTCCATAGCGTCAGCGATGAGTCCGCCGATGGTCTTGTCTGCGGAGGAAATGGAAGCTACCTGGGCGATAGCTGCTTTGGTCTGAACCGGAACAGCTTTCTTCTTGATTTCTTCAACGAGGACTTCTACTGCCTTTTCAATGCCCTTCTTCAGGACCATCGGGTTTGCACCGGCAGCAACGTTTCTCATGCCTTCATGAATCATGGACTGAGCCAGAAGGGTAGCGGTGGTGGTGCCGTCGCCTGCTACATCGTTGGTCTTGGTAGCTACTTCTTTAACGAGCTGGGCACCCATATTTTCAAATGGATCCTTCAGTTCGATTTCACGGGCAATGGAAACACCGTCGTTAACGATATTCGGAGCTCCGAATTTCTTGTCAAGAACTACGTTGCGGCCTTTCGGTCCAAGGGTAATCTTTACTGCATTTGCCAGCTGGTCAACGCCTTTCAGCAGGGCTGCGCGGGCTTCTTCATTATAAAGAACTTTCTTTGCCATTTATGTCACTCCTATTAATAAAAATCAGTCAAGAATTGCGAGCAGGTCTCTGGAACTTAAGAGCAGGTATTTTTCACCGTCGCCCTGGTCGATATCTGCACCGGTATATTTATCGAAAATCACATGGTCGCCGACTTTGACGTCGAAGCCCTGACGAGTGCCGTTGTCCAGTACTTTGCCTGTGCCGAGAGCAACTACGATGCCTCTCTGCTGTTTCTTCTGTGCTGTATCCGGGATCAGGATGCCGCCTCTGGTCTGTGTTTCTTCTGCGTCAACTCTAACAAGAATGCGATCTGCCAATGGTTTTAACATGTTTATTCCTCCTTTTGCTATTAGCACTCACTAGCATTGAGTGCTAACTTACGTTTTATATAATAACCGCTTTTGTCCATAAATGCAAGGGGAATTTGCAAAAAAATGAGAAATTTTTGAAATGGCGGAAATATTTGTATATCCTGATACAGGAAGGAAGCGGAAAGATAATAGACTTTTGAATCGAGGTGGTCGGGGTGGTCGGGGTGGTCGGGAAGGTGTGCCGCTTTCGCGGCACGAGTTTTATATGGGGAATGTGCACAGACGGATTATTAGAGTTATTTGTCAATTTTACGTTCAAGTCAATTTCGATTATCGGATTGCGGATTTGGGATTGAGGATTTCGGGAAGGATATGGTTTCCTGCGGAAACCAATTTTCATAATGCACTTCGCGCGCGGGTCTGCAGCCCGCGACAGAGAATCTGAAGGATATTTGCAAATAATTATAAATTCAATGGAATTTCAAACTCCTCCTGTCTATAATCCCCATAAATAATCGGCGCCCATCAGGGCGCCACATTCCCGCATTCCGCAATCCGAAATCCCCCATCCGAACAGACAAAAAGAAAAAGACCGATTGTTTGCACAATCGGTCTTTTATGATTCAATTATCTTTCCTGTACCACATTTTCGCCGATGATGCGTACATCGAGCGGTACATGAACGCCGTATTTGTCCATAATGCGGTTCTGTACTTCATGGAGGACCTGGAGGATTTCAAAGCAGGTGGCTTTGCCGTTATTGACGACGAAGTCCGGATGCTTGGTGGATACCTGGGCATCGCCGATGGAGAATCCGATGAGTCCGCATTCTTTGATCATGGGGCCCACATGGTATCCCGGCGGACGGAGGTACATGGTGCCGGCGCTTCGTTTTTCCAGCGGCTGCTTGGTGCGTCTGGAAATCTGGTGCTCCTGCATTTCTCTCTTGATTTCATCTTCATTGCCTTTGGAGAGGTGAAGTTTGGCGCCTACGATGATATCTCCATTGTGCATGAAAATGGAATCGGAATCGCCATAGTGAAGGTCATCCCAGCCATAGGTACGTTCTTCCGTACCGTCTCTGGAAATGGTATATACTTCTTCCACTACTTTTTTCATCTGGCTGCCGTAACCGTTTGCATTCATGAATACTGCGCCGCAGATGGTGCCGGGAATGCCGACGGCCCATTCAAAGCCTTTCAGGCTGTTTTTCTGGGCAAAGCGGGAAACCGTACCGGTTCCGACGCCGCCGAGAGCGGTAATCCAGGTATCATGGCAGGCCATTTCCTGTTTGAGACGGGTGGTGCAGATGGTAATGCCCCGGATGCCCAGGTCGCTGACAAGGCAGTTCGAACCGCCGCCGATCAGGGTGGTGCCGACGCCTTCTTTGTGCGCTTTGGCCAGGACTTTTTTCAGTTCACCCCAGGTTTTCGGCATAACGAAGCAGTCAGCCGGTCCGCCAATGCCATAAGTGGTGTGGCGGCTCATAGGTTCATTGAGTTTGTAATCCCGTTCTTCCAGGATTCCGTCGAAAAATGATTTCCAGTCTGTCATGGTTTATCCAGTCCCAATACATCCATACCCTGCGCCATTGCATCGGAGACGATCTTCTGCAAATCCGCAGCTACCTGATTCCAGCGGATAAATGCCTGGAGATATTCCCTGGCATTGCCGTTATTGCTGATGAGGATGGCCAGGTCCTGGAGATGTTTGTAAGTTTCCTCATCTTCCTTCTGTCCGGCCAGTTTTGCGTAATCAGCTTTCATCTGGGCCATGATGTATTCTTTCACCATTTTTTTTGCTTCCTCATCGCCCTTGATAACTTCAGCTGCCGCGGTGAGTCGTTTCATCTCATCGCTGTCCTTGATGGCTCTCGCCAAATCATACGCTGCATCATACGTATTCATGAGCGCTATGTCCTCCTTTGAATAACCGTCCGCTTTCCTTCAGGAGATGGCGGAATCCGGTCTGTCTTAATGCTTCCATGGCCACAATGGCAACGGCATTGGATAAATTGAGTGAACGGGCTTCTTCAATCATGGGGATGCGGATGCAGTCCTCTTCATGAGCAAGGAGCATCTTCTCCGGAAGCCCTTTTGTTTCCTTGCCAAATACCAGCACATCATCCGGCCTGAACTGAACGTCCGTGTAAGCCTTCCGTGCCTTGGTGGTATTGTAATAGAAATGGCAGCCCTTGAGCATCGTCTCTACAGAAGCAAAGTCCGGATGAATGTGGACTTCCAGCATATCCCAGTAGTCCAGCCCCGCCCGCTTCAGGTGCTTGTCATCGATGGAAAAGCCCAGAGGCTCCACCAGATGAAGAGTGAGGTGCTCGGCTGCGCAAAGTCTGGAAATATTTCCCGTATTCCCCGGAATCTCCGGCTCCACAAGAACGATGTGCATAAATCCCTCTTCCTTTAGAAATAACTGCCATACCGGTCACGATACCGGTCAGTCTGCTCCTTTCCTTCATAAGCCCTGAAAGTCTTCGGCTTCTGGCCCTTGTAGGAAATCTGGTAGATAGGACCGGGATCAAGCCCGTTTACGGGAATGCGGTAGATATTGTAATGGAATCCGTCACTTTTCTGCGGAATGGGCAGTCCAGTGGCTTCCACTCCCCCGTTAAAAGTGAAATCGGATTTGTAATCAGGAGACATGAAATTGTCCGGATGGAGCTCCTCCTTTGTCAGAGGCTCTGCCATCTCCACTTCCACTGTCAATTCATCAACGACGAAAACGTGCCTGATTTTATTGGCTGCTGAAACCGGCATCGCAAGGCCCAGGGTCAGAAGGCAAGCCGGTATGACGTATTTATATTTCATAGTTCCTCGCCTGAAATGGTAAAAACAGTCCCCTCCCAGCACTTACACTATATTCTATCACATTTGGCGATGATGTACTTAGAAAATATTGTTAGAGAGTTATGACTTTAAGTTATAGACAGGTCGGCTATCTCAGGATGGAAAACTTTTATAATGATCAGCTTTTGTTTCGGGAATATCGGGAATGACGGGAAAATCGGGGCTGTCGGGAAGGTGGCGCCGCTAATGCGGCGCTGATTATTGATGGGGAATGTGCACAGGCGGGTATAAAGTCCCTGTGATGCAATCTGACTGCAAAAAGTGGTCATTATACTTTTTCACCGGCCCGAAGGGCCATATATAAGATTGGTTCCCGCAGGGAACCATATCCTTCCCGGGCTTCCCGAAATGACCCCCGATTTCCCCGACATCCCCGATTCAAAAGCTTCCCGAATTGATGATCTGCCAAGTTCTCCCAAAATAAAACACAATAAAAAAACTGCAGCACGCTGCAGTTTTCTTATGAAAATCATTATTTTCTTTCTTTAATTCTAGCTGCTTTACCGGACAGGCCGCGGAGATAGAACAGTTTAGCGCGGCGAACGATACCGTGGCGCTTTACTTCAATCTTGTCCAGACGCGGGGAATGAACCAGGAAAGTTCTTTCAACGCCTACGCCGTAGGAAATACGACGAACGGTGAAAGTTTCTCTGACGCCGGCATTTCTTCTGGCGATAACGACGCCTTCAAATACCTGAATACGTTCAGTCTTGCCTTCAACGACCTTTACGTGGACTCTTACAGTGTCCCCCGGGCGGAATGCAGGAATGTCCTTGCGGAGCTGTTCATTTTCCAGTGTTTCGATAATATTCACGATCTTTTCCTCCTTCTCACAAGACATTCATGCCGATCGCTTTTGGCAGAGGACTGTCCAGACTAACAGTACTATTGTATCATGGAATCGCCTGAATGGCAATCTAAAAGCACGATACAGTTGCTGAATGCTTGACTATTGTATCACATGGAGACAGGCAGGGCAAGGACTTTTTTGTAAAAAATGGTGAGAAAATTTTCAGGTATCCCTTTGAAGAATAACCGGTGCCGGGGAGCGGAAATCAGGGATAATAGATAATGATTAATAGCCTTGATTCCGGAAGGAAACTGTCTTGTACAAAAACTTTTCATTGGGGTTAATGGTTAATCGTTGAAAACTTTCACCCGGTAAGGAAACCGGCTATCGAAAAAGCCGTACATTGAGGTTAATGGTTAATGTCCCAAAAGCTTTCTTCCGAAAGGAAACTGTCTTGTAGAAAACTTTTCATTGGGGTTAATGGTTAATATCCCAAAAGCTTTCTTCCGAAAGGAAACTATCCTGTACAAAAACTTTTCATTGGGGTTAATGGTTAATAAAGCTGCCTGCGCAAATCCCCCATATATGCTTGCGGCGCATCAGCGCCGCCTCCGCCCCTTATCCCTTACCTCTTTCCCCTTTTCCCCATTCTTTCCGGCTCGCCTGTGCAAAGTCCCAATAAAAAAATCGGCGCTGCCTCAGCAGCGCCACCTTCCCGATCACCCCGATCATCCCGACCGCCCCGAAATCTCGAAAAAGAATCTATCGGGGCATGTC
>OMVW01000014.1 GCA_900314595.1 uncultured Dialister sp.
GTCGGTGCAGCTAAAAAACAATACATGCATCGTGATTATCGTGACTGACGTGGCTATCGGGCAGGTGCGGCGCAACAGCAGAAAGCGCCGCAGATTTTATATTCCCGCCCGCCCACGATCACCGGCCGAAGGCCGGAAATGCTCAGCCTTCCCTAGCTAGGGAAGGTGTCGACGAAGTCGACGGATGGGATGATTAATGCTTGTTCACCTCTATACGCAAAAGCTCATGTGTCACTTCACCCATAAATCTTCCCCCCTGCCTTCGGCATCCCCCCTATCAAGGGGGGATTTTTCCTTTTGGCGGCCGGAGGCCGCTGATTTCCCCCGCGAAGCGGGTGAAGGGGGCTGCATATCGTAAGAATGCTTTCTGACTCAAAATCCTCATGCGTTACGTAATAATGTGTCTCCCCGGAACCCGAAACTTCCATGGGAGCCCGGTACTACCCACTCCCGTCACATTCACCCCTAATCCCACTCCCAGCCTTCTTTCCAGGCCATTTCAGGATCTTTATAGTAGTAGAAACGAGGATCGATGAGCATCCAGTCTTCGGACTTCATATATTTTTCCACCATCTCGGAAAGGAGCGCCGGATCCTCCTCCCCCGTTTCGACGGACACCAGGGCTTTCACGAAAGTCCGGTAGTCTTTTTTCATCATTTCTTCGATTTGTTTCTTCATTTCGTCCATGATTTTCCTCCCATTGAAGTTACCAGTTACGAGTTGCCAGTTCGGGGCCCATGGAAGTTGCCAGTTTCCAGTTTAGGGCCCATGGAAGTTACCAGTTACCAGTTGCCAGAGACTGCATCCTTCGAAACCTTGACAGACCAGCTGTTTTCAGAAGCTTGTCATTGTCCGGGAATCGGGAAACGGGAATCGGGCAGGTGGCGCGGCACAATTCATAAAGCCGCGCCCTTTTTATATTCCCGCCCACCCGCCCTCGGTCACCGGCCGGAGGCCGGAGATGGTCAGCCTTTCCTGGATAGGAAAGGTGTCAGCGCAGCTGACGGATAGGATGATTGATGTTTACTCTGCACTATCCATTCAAGTTCCATATGAGAAAAACGGAAAGCACCCTGCAGGGCCCCACCTTTCCTGGTATGGAAAGGTGGCCGCGGAGCGGCCAGAAAGGTTGTTCAATCGTACAAGTTGAAATTTTGCCAAAGCCCCCACAGGCGATCCGATCTTAGATCGAAAATATACGATCTGTCAAGAACTTTTTGAAATTTTTATTTCCACTAAAAAAATGGGCCATTTCTGGTCCATCTTTTTATTTTGGGGCCCATGGGAGTTGCCAGTTGCCAGAGGGTACTTCAGGGCCTTCCATTTTTGCCTTGCAGGGCTCCGGCCTTCTCCTGCTCACCGCACGAGTACCGCGGGGCGCGGGCCGGCGGGACGGTCGGGCAGGTGGCGGTGCACCATTCATATAGCACCGCCCTTATATATCTCCCGCTCTTCTCCCATAGAAGTTCCAAGTTCCGAGTTTTCCCATCAGATGCCCGGCTGAATTTCATTTCATCCGGTGCAGCTCAAAAACAAACCATGCATCGTGATTGTCGTGAATATCGTGGCTGTCGGGAAGGTGCGGCGCAAATTTGTAAGCGCCGCAAATTTTATATTTCCATCCGCCGGAAAGCAAAAAGCACCTCTCTTTCGAAAGGTGCTTTTTGTAATATATTATCCATTCTGAATGATAAAGCTCACATAAGGCAGCAGCACATCATAGAACTTTCTCGCCCATTCTACATGGAAGTCTGCGATTTTCTTCCACTCCGACGAATCGTACAGATCCACATCCTTCAGCTCCAGGTAGACCTTGGAAGTTTTCAAATCATCCATCCGGTCCCAGGAAAGGCCGCAGCCCATTTTACGCTCGATGGCCCGCCGGAAAGAATAAAGCTCATCGAAATGGTCCTTATTCTCCTGCTTCTCGGAAGAGGCGAAATATAGATCCACCGTCGCCTTCCTCTGCGCCAGCCCGCACCGGAGGCACACATGCTTCTCGATATACGCATCCATGGCATTCGCTCTCCGCGGATAACTCTTGCTGTAGTACGGCTCGTCCTCCTCATTCAGAGTCCTAGCAAAAGCACCCTGAAGCCGGGGCAGCATAAACTCCCAATACCTCCGCTTCACCTCAAATAAATCCAAAACCTCCGATTCCTCGGACATTGAAACCACTTCCATTCAAACTGCTGTAAAAAATTTTATTGTAAGGATTTCACTACCATCAATAATTTTTTCCAGTTTTCCTCCACCGCATCAGGATCTGTTTGTGGACCCCAGCTCATTCGAACAGAATCATAGAGGTCATCATCTTTAAGCCCCATAGCTTTCAATACATAACTGGGCTCATAACTTTTAGAGTTGCATGCACTTTCATTGGAAATGCTAAGATATTGTTTCGTTGCAAGCATGAGAGCTTCCGATGAAACGCCATCAAAAGTAATATTTATAGCAGAGGGAATGCAATGCTCTTGATCTCCATTGATTTTGTATTTTACGCCCGATTGTTTGAGAGCATCCAGAATATAAGCTTTGATCTGCTTTGCTTTTTGAGAATTTTGACGATATTCTTTTTCGGCGATTTCACAAGCTTTTCCTAATCCTCCTACCAAAGCAACCGGCGTAGTTCCCGGACGAAGTCCGTGTTCCTGCTGCCCACCATACATAATAGGTTTCACTGGTGGAAGCCTATAATTTTTCTTGCGAAGAACCAGGACGCCAATCCCCTGCGGTCCCTCCAATTTATGTGCAGAGAACGAAAGCATATCATATTTCAGTAAGCTAACTTCATCCACTAATTTACCTGCAGACTGGGTCGCATCCACATAGAAAAAGACATCCTTATTTTCCAACTGTTCACCAATTTCCTGGACAGGCTGAATCACACCAGTTTCATTGTTTACATGCATTACAGCTACAAGCAAAGTATCATCACGCACTTTGGAAAGGATCTCATTGGCATCAATTCTTCCATTTTTCTCCGGGTTCACATAATCAACAGTAAAGCCGTGTTTTTCCAACATTTTGCAAGTATTCAAAATAGCATGATGTTCAATTGTAGTAGTAATGATATGTTTTTTACCACTTACATTTGCATAATCCTGTAAACCCTGAAGAATAATATTGCTGGATTCCGTTGCTCCTGAGGTAAAAAATACTTCGGTAGAGTCTACGCCTAAAAGATGGGCGATCTGTTTCCTTGCATCTGCAACAATCTGCCTTGCATGATTTCCAAAGTCATGCGTACGACTATCTGCATTTCCTATGTGATTTTTATAAATATCGATCATAAAATCGAGTACGCGAGAATCGATTGGCGCCGAAGAATTATAGTCCAAATAAACGCTCATCGACTTTCTCCTTCTGCCAAACGGATCAGATCTTCCAAACTTTTAATGAAATTTGTACCGCTCAAATGCGCAATTCCTCGTTCCAAATGCAGTTTAAAATATTTTTCTACAGTTGCATCATCATGAGGTAATTTCTTCTTGATACACCATGCACGAACAATCGCCTCATAGATTTCATCATACCCGCCTGCAAATGTACTCCAGCTCATTTCCAGGTTACTATCAGCTACAATCGGAAGATCCGTTGGAATCGACCCTTCGCTCAGGGAATAGCACAATGCCCAGCGGCAAAGTACATTCCAATTCTGAATGCCCGTCTTGCCTTTCAAACGAGACAATTTGTCTTTGGAGCGATTGGACAGTCTGATTTGCTTAATCATTATTCAATCCCTCCTCAAAATAGCCACGTTTGATCATGGTGCTTCGGCTTTCATCATCATAAATCAATGTGTATTCATCGCCTATGTTCGGCTTCATCAGTTCATAATAATGCTTTGTAATTTCCATATCAGTGGATAAAATAATCGTCTGATCACTGGCATGCGGAAAATACTTCTGAATCAGGGCTGTACGATGTTTCGAATCCAGCCTGGATAAAGGCGTATCAATAATAACCGGAAGTTTTCTTTTGGAACATTTGGCAATGCCCCAGAGAATCGCTATAACCAGCAACTGTTTTTCGCCAGCGGATAGAGTTTCCCTTTCAACCAATTTTTCATCTGAAACAAAATAATTGAAATTAAGCGATTCTGAATCAATAACGATCTGATCAATCAGATTTTTCTTAGATGTTAACTGTTTATAGCACTCGGTAATTGTATCTGATAAATCTTTTAACTTCGCATATTGTAGTCTTCTTTTGAATTCAGCAAATACTTTAGAAGCCATATCTGAATATTTAACAATACGCGCATGATCATCTACATCTTCCATATGCTGCAGCATGCTTTCAACATACTTATTAAAATTGAATGCAGCCTGACGATACTTACCGCTAAGTTCTGCCCTTTCCGACTCAAGCCTTTTTAGTTTCTCTTCAGATGTAATTTGTGCCTGTTCAATTTTCTTTATTTTACGGAAAATTTTATTGACAGCTTCTTCGTTTATGCTAACAGATAAGTAATTTTCCAATTCACCGATTTTCTTGCGATCTTTTTTGCTTTGCTGCAACAGGATATTTGCATCTTTCATCACATTGCTAAGGAGTAAACCTTTCAAATTCTGAGCTTGTGCCAGAGCATTCGCTGAAAGGTTAAAAATTGGCCGCACTGTATCCTGTGCAGTTTCCTCCTCTACATACTTCACAAATTCGGTTAAATCACGCCCACAATAATGGTCTTCCTGATAAGCTGCCAGCATAGCATGAATTTTTTCCAATGCAATATTGTTGATTTGTACTTCCTGTTCTTTTGCCCCTATATCGGTAATAGTGGAGATCAAGTCACGCAACATATAAAGAGGGAGAACTCCGGAAGCTGCTGAAATGAGCCCATTCCGATCTTGTTCCCATTTCATCTTTGCCTGATT
This sequence comes from uncultured Dialister sp., assembly GCA_900314595.1. Classification (GTDB taxonomy): domain Bacteria; phylum Bacillota; class Negativicutes; order Veillonellales; family Dialisteraceae; genus Dialister. The sequence continues at coordinate 4,881 of OMVW01000014.1, forward strand.
TTTCTGCTTATATAAATCGCTCCGCTGCTCAATAATATTTCCACCGGCGGTGCGATAATCAACATTGGCAGTTTCCAGATCTTTTGCTAATTGCTGCTGTTTTTCCTGTTCCTTACGAATTTCATTCTCTTTCTTTTCCAACTTAGCCTGAGCATCATTTCGAAGCTGCTCAAGTTTTTTCAGTTCCGTCTCATTTCCGCCAGAGGATTCCTTTTTAGCAGCAATTCTCCGTACTCTTTGGATATCGTTTTCCAAAGTATCAATGACAGTGATCCCCAGCAATTGTTTGATTGCACTTTTGATTTCATCATTGGAATCAGATGCTGCAATTTCCGCTATCTTTTCGCCATCAAAAAAGAAAAAATCTGCGAGTCCATGGGGCAGAATATTCTCAATATACATGTCCCAATGATCTGTAAGAAATGGATTATACTCCCCATTTTTCCAGACAATCAGACTATCATGAGTCGTCTTATTCAGGCTATTCCAGGAACGGCGAATAACGAAAGTATCAATCTGCTCCTGTTCCAATGTAAATTTTATTTCCAGATAGGATTCTTTTGTCCCATCCGATAAATTAACAAAGGAATTCAGATATTTCCCATAAGAGGAATACTTTGATTCCTTATATGCAGAAGAATGGTTTCCATAAAGGGCCAGTAATACTGCATTTAGAAATGTGGTCTTGCCACGTCCATTCAGTCCGCCAATCAGTACAACCGGCTTTTCTCCCTGAAAATCGAATGCATTTGTTCCTGCGTACACACCAAAATTATGCAGGGTCAGATTTCTGATAATCATATATCCACATCCTCGCACTCCGGTTCATCCGGATTATTGGAAATTTTTCCTTTATAATCCCGCAGAAACAATTCATCTTTTACCTTGCCGCCAAGATCTCTCTCACGCTGCATTTTATGGGAATAGTATTCATACGCATCCGTCTCATTTTTATAGAAAGTCCGACGAACAGCTTTATTTAAGGAATCGATGATTCCTTTACGCTGGTTTAAACCATAAGATTTGTTTTCAATGTCCAGCATACTGTAAGCCATTTCAAAAACAAGTTCTTCGTCAGGATAGAGATCATGACAGGTTTCCTTCAGAAGCTCCCATTCCTTTTTACCGTATATATCAGTTCCGATCCATTCCGGATCATCAAACGGCTTTCCTGTAACTGCCTCATAAATTCTGGGCAGCGTATCATCGAATTCATGATTTTCATTAACCCATATTCTCCGAATGATACGAAGTTCAGGGAGAGAAATCAGCTCAATACCCTTATACTCAGGAGGGCAAATCTGATTTATTTCGACCTGCACTTCCAGAAGACGTTTCAGCCAATCTTCCCGGACTTCTTTCTTGTAAGGGCCATGATATAGCCTTTGATAACTTCCCTGAAGAGACCCATTTCTTCTGCGGAAATTTCTGCGGTCACGATCTTTGGATTCATCACCAAACTCATTTCGAAATTCCAGCATAGGTGTCAGCCAGGCTTTTTCTTCATCGTTGGTAATCATGGCTGCCATCGATTTATCTTGGTCAACCATGGTACATACCCAGCAGCCAAAGCGGCTTTTTCCGCAGGAAGGCAGATTTTTAGAAACCATTAAAGGGCATTCATTGTCTGCTGTTGCGCCACGATATAAAGTAAGCAGGTCATTATTTGAATAGCCCCAAGGATTCTTATATTGCATCAAAAAGATCCAGACATCATCATTCGTCCAGTTTTCCAGGGGAGAAAATACAAGCTCATTAGCTAAAGTTGGATTCGGGCTGAGAAGTTCACGCATGCGAAGCTTTTCATAGTGTTCCATATGCCTTCTCCGGCTTAAGCTTTCTGCTTTTCGAGTTCCAAGTACCAGAATAATTTCTCCATTTTCAGCAATCTGTGCTTTGATGAAATTATTCACCGGTTCGATCTTCAAACGGTCTGTGCACCAACGGAATTTCTTACGGGGAAAGGGATACCCGCGTCCGAGAAGATTTACCCAGAAAGTATCATCATAATTGGGATTCAAAATATGGGTAACAAAAGGCAGATGTTTCTGCTGTGAGATCTCATCCATTTTACGGAGAGAAGTATGCGCCCAGTTAGCAACAACAGGAGATTCCACAAGCGTATCCGTATTGATAATATGAATTGTCTTTTTCCGTTCCCCTTCTGGTAATCCTTCAATCGCCAGCCAGACTAACTGAAGTGCAGCCGTACTGTCTTTCCCGCCGGAATAGCCGATTACCCAAGGAATTTCGTCAGCAAGATATAGATTTCGTACCGTTTCCATCAGTCCGTTGACCGTATCCTTTGTAATCATTTATTCCTCCATGGGCATCTTTAAATCTCAGGTAATCAATCATGAAAAAGCAGAAAGCTTATAAAAAGTAAACGTATACTTTAGTATAGATCTTTCTGCTTTTATTGGCAAATTTCATTTAATAAGCAACTAACCGGCTAAATATAATTGTTATTATCTTTCTTAAAGCCAATAGAAAATCTCACGCCAATTCCTTTCTTATGAATCCAGTCATATACTTCGGGAGTAAGCAGTGCCATACTGGCCCAGTTTTGGCTAACCGCTCTTAAAAAGGTCTTGACCCCATCAGTCAAATCCAGTTCATTAAGCAGCGAATTAATCCGGGTTACCGTTTCAGCCAAAACTACAATGATTTCTTTAGTGCCATTGTGGTATGGCATTCCTAAGGTTTCCCAATTACGTCCTGCTTCAAGACGATTTCTTAATTGATCAATGCCAAGGCTGGTGTCCCCTAATCCATTTAAAATATCCAAGCTTCCGTTATATCCGGTAAGTTTATTATCATAAAATATTTTCCATTGTTCTTTCAAAATCGTGGCCAATAATTTGCTTTCACTTTTATCTCTGCTCAAGCAGTCTTCATCAACCAATGAATTATCATCGATTGTACTCCTCAAACTTTGCATATAGATTTTAAGTCGTTGACGCAGATCTTCAGGCAATTGATATGAAAGATGTTGATTTGCATACTGGTAAGTTTTCATATTTCTTTGAAAGTCCATAACCAGATTATGAAACGAGGCATCATTATTTTTTCTCTTTTTTAAATCATTAGCTGTACTTTCAGCCTTTGACAATTTTTTCATACTTTTGGTAGATTCAACTAAACGATCGTGGATTAGCATCAATCATCACCTCCCAGATATGCTTCACAGTCAGACAATACTTTCCGTTCTTCTGAATAAGCCTTACCCTGCTCTGTCGAAGTTCCTGCCGCTTGAATCATCCGTCTGGAAACAATATCATTTGCATTATCAATGTCTACAGATACCTTATTTAACAATTTCAAAAGCGGATCTAAATATTTTAAGGGATCATAAGTAAGCTTTACCAACGACGAAATATCATCGGATGATCCCAAGACCTCCTGGCCCACCTTTAAAGATTTGCTAATCTGTGGAGCTGACTTATTAATATCCGAAATTTCCTGACTGGATTTATACAATTTCACAGAGACATGATTTAATTCAGTCTGCCCATAGAAATCCTTAATATCCTTAACCAGATCTCTAACATCATCAGCATCCATCTCATCAAGGTCAAGGAATACTGATAACCCGTCCATGGTGGTCTTCAGCGATTCTTTCTCCTTGCTAACTACTAAAGCTGCCTTGGTTTGAATATCTTTCAGATTCTCGCTGATTTTTCGCCTATGTACAATGGGATCATCTAATTGTAATTCTGTATCTGGGAAAATCAGATTGTTTTTACTGGTTTTCTTCAGGGAATGATCCAATTCCAAACGATCCAGAATATATATGTTGGAACTTGTTGCATTACCCTGCGGTAAATTATAGTATTGCAGGAATGTATCTCTAAAAGAATCGCCTTCCTTATTATTCAGTTTCTGGCAGAAAACTTTCCATTCCCTGACATGCCCCATTGAATTCGTGTCCTTCTTTATGCCGGCCCCCTGCATCATTGCTTTAAAATTCAGTGATTTCGGATTCAGCTGGATATCATTAAAAAGCTGGCGATAAGCCTCAATAGAGGCAGCATAGCTGAAGTAATTAATTGGTTTACCATTTTCTTCCATTATGGCTCGAACCAACTGGGGCTTTACCTTTTCCAGCCAAATTTGAACTATCAGAAGGTCGCCATATGAGTCTGGATAATCCCAGGACTGATTCCCCAGAATACTCCATTTCAAGAAGGCTTCAATCAAAACTGAGGTCTCATTATTTGCCGGAAGCTCAATAGCACTGTTTTTACTTCTTTGGCCTTGCCGTTCTAGCGATACGAAAAAGCGTTCCTTTGCTGTGCTGATTTTAGTTAATGCATCAGCCGGTACGCCTTCAGCTCCCCAATCAATCACATTGTACAAAAAATTGTTAATGTTTTTTCTTGCTTCATTAAAATCTCTTGCGCCTTTTGTTGTAGCAGTGACATCCAATGTGTATGATGAATTGTTAACCCATTTAGAAAGTTCCTCTTCGGCCCGCTTCAATCTTTCGCGCTGTTTCGAAGAAATTTTTGTATCCTCATTGGCATCATCCAGGGGTTTTGAAATAATCTGTTTCCCATCTGTTTCATCATTTACATCAGTCTCATTGTCAAGGCGAGTATCAGGTGTCTCAGATTTATTTTCCGGAGCAGCTGCAACTTCCCCTTTAATATCCGGTAGCCCCAGATCTTTATAAATGGATTGAGCAATTCCGCCCACATAAGTGATCCCGTTTTTTTCTTCCTGATCGTTGGTTCCGTTTCCCCAGACAGTCATGAAACGAAGTAAACGACTGTATTGTGGATCATTCCATAAGGCCCTTGTCTTATTACGCAGCTTGATTTCTTTCGCACGAAGATTAATCTCCCTCGATGGGAATTTCTTAGTCGATTGAAGTATCTCTTCCACATAAGGCAAAATAATATCCTGCATGATGCGGCGCGGCGTCCTTTTATCCGGATCACAGTTGTTATACAGGAATTGGATTGCATGTTTACTGAACGGATAGAGGCTGACATCATGACCATTTAAAGAGTAAGTATCCCAATACTGACCAATATTTTCCGTATGAACTGGGTAACTTTCCGGATTTGCCCCAGTTTGAGCCCAATAGTCTACCGTATCCCTATCAAGGGACATGGTATTCAGGTAACGTGCAAAGAATTCATACAACCGATTATAGTCCTGTTCAAAGATATTTCCCGGAACCCACACAAATTGTGTGATTCTTTCCTTAAAATTATCTCTGAAATTATCATTATAATAACCATCAGTGGATCCTACTATTGCATTGACCCGGCACAAATTCTCTGAAGCATATTCTCCGGTATGAGGTGTCATCAGCGCTTGCAGCAATGCGGAATTTACCCCTGTAAAAGATGTAATATCTTCGACAAGAATTGTCAGATTTTTCCCCTGGCGATGAAGTTCTTTTCTGATATCAGAAAAAATCTGCTGCATATCCCCAGCCTGTAAACCCGCGCAGTCCTGGATCACATCATCAGTAAACCAATTCATATATCGGGCAAGTTTTCCCGCTTCTTCCTCTACTCTTCCATTATCCTGCATGGAAAACTGTTCATGTAGTAAAAATCTTGCCATTCGTTCCGCCATGCCATCAGCCTGGGCTGCATGCATTGCATCATAAAATCCCGTAGAGATATAAAAATCTTCCGGATTAAACTGTGCAGTGGCATCACTACTTTGAATAAAATCAGTCCCTGCAACTTTGGCATATATTCTTTCAACAGGGCCATCTTCTCTCATAGCATGTTCTTTAAAAAGTGCATTTTGCAAGAGAGCGATCAGTCTTTTTTTCTCTGTTCGTGCCAACTTAATATTCTTTTCGTCCGGATTTTTCAAGTCGGCTTCAATGTGAACAATATAATTATAATAAAGTAAATCTTTTAGCTGACTTTCTGACACGGTTCGTGATGCATTTGCCAGCCTTTTATAACGATCCTTATCGTGAATATTCTGCACCTCAGGGATTTCAAGAAGCTGACGAATCGTACCCTTAAGCGTATTATCATTTCTTTTGATAAAAAGTACTACTTCCGATTCATCTTCCCGAATTCGCATCATATTAGCCAGCCAGCGAATCAGGTGAGACTTTCCGGCCCCGTTGGTGCCTGTAACTAAGGTAAAGCGATCATCCAAAACAGGCTCGGCAATGAGACTATAGATTTCTTCTTCACTGAAATACTTCTTCTGATCTTCATCAGATAATTTAGCCTGTGCTGTCAGTTTTTTTGCCAGGTGCAAATTTTTAAATGGCACGTGAGATGCGAGAAAGTCGCTTTTTCTATTGGTAATTACATCGACCCGGAGTACTTCCTTAAATCGTTTTGGAGCAATATCCGTATTCATAATTTAACCTCTCTATAGATAACATCGGTTACAGGCGCATTAAAGAAGGATGAATCTTTTAAAGGATATAGAATTCTGCTTTCCTGCCGGTCCTTATTATTCTGCAGTTCAATTTCACCAAAATCATGTAGTTCTCGCAGGGCGCTTGAGAAAGACATATTAAGGCAATTACCGCTTGGAGATATCTTAACCAGCTCTTTATAAAATGATCCAATCTGATCTAGAAATTCTCCAATAGGAATAGATTCATTCTTTTCCCAACCGCAGCGAGGCAATATGTTTTTAACAAAAACATAGGCATTAGGCAGGAATTTTATATCCTGCATATAGCCAAATCCCATAAACTGTGCCCAAAAACGCCATCCACGCAATTCGGGTGCACTGAAATTTGTACCGATTCTACTTTGCAGCATGGATCTAACACCGGTATCTGAAACCTTACCCAATTGCAGAATCTTTTCATTACAATTCAGAATCGTACCAGTAACTTTATAAAAATCCCCATCAGACAACTGCTCCATTTTCCCAATTACGTAATACCGAAAATCTGCAATTGTCTTAATTTCTTTTTTATCAATCAAGGAACTGAGAAAGCCATCGCTTTCTTTAATCAAACCCAATTCCTGGGCTGCTATTACAACACTATTAAAATATGATGTCTTACCTTGATTTAATTCCGTTGGTTCCATAAGATCTTTCAGATCCTGCCTCCTGATGGAACCCTTATCCTGAACCAGCTTATATAATGCAAATACACGGGCCGGTATAGGCTCTGTTGCCATCTTATTAAACATCAGTTTCCATCTCCATTCATCAGGTTTCTTGTAATAATCGGTCCATCAATCATTTCCGAAAACGATTTGCCATAATCGGGTTTGATATCTCGTTCAATTACATGAATAGCATACCCACCACTTTTAGTGACAAAATCATGTATTTTCGCAAGCTGCCGGAAAGCCTTTTGATCATTGTTGTCATAAACTGCAATGACTAAGCCGGAAACATAAAAATTATTATCCATTTCCAACAAATCATGAAGTTCACTATAATTCATAACAATCAGATCGGGTGCATCAGATACATCCAGCCTCCTGTCAAGACATTGATCTGTAACAATAGCATTAAATTGAAATTTCTTAAGCAGAGACAAAACATCCGGGGAGCGATCTTCGTTTAAATAAATTGTTTCATGTACCCCTTGAAAATATTTTGATGCAATATTCGTCAGGCTTTTTCTTGGTCCGCTAATGCTTTTACGTAAAGGCAGCCCACCATAGACATCCATAATCGCCCTGCTATGTTCATCACACCCCGGGCAGCACTCGGAAGCGCAAGAATATGTATCATAAAACATTTCAGACCAGCATAATTCACTGTCACAGTCAATCTGCCTTTTCAAAACTTTCAGTCTGGTAAAAGCTTCTAATTGCTCCTGACTTCGGATTTGATCAAGTAAAGCAGTTAATTCTGCTCCACTCTGCTCTAACCGTTTATCAATATTACTGATGATCATCAGATATTTTTTGTCGTGAACTTTTATTTCATCAATTGTTAAAAGGCCGTTTCTCCGAAGCAGCAAAACTGCATTAATATTCCATTGCTGATGGAGCTGGTTACCAACCACGTAATCTTGAGACCCGTCTTTATTTGGCTGGAGTGACATATCCATCACAATCTTGCCATTTTGCCAAATATTTTTCGGGTTAGTAAATAATGTCAACCATCGGTTTTCCAGGTTCTCTGTGGTCAAAACCTTAGTAACATGCTTAACAGCTTGGTCAAAATCAGTATTTGGAATCACACACATGACGCTCAGGCAGGGGAGTCCATCTCTTCCGCCCCGGCCAAGTTCCTGATAATAAACATCTGCACTTTCAGGTATATATAAATGAAGAACCGTCCTGACATCAGGCTTATCCACACCAACGCCAAAGGCAGATGTAGCAATCATAATTTCAAATCGATTATTCACCCAATCCTGAATAAGACGCTCTCTTTCTTCATTATCTGTTTCTCCGGTAAAGGTCTGAATATTCTGATAACCATATTTAGCCAGGAATACCTTTAATTCTTCAGCAGTATACGGTGAATGAACATAAATAATCATTGGGTGGGGCAGTTTGTTAACAAGCTCCAGTACTTTTTGTCTCTTTTTTAATATGCTATTTACCTTGATCAGGCTGAACCGAGGCTCTTTGCGAAGTGCATCACATCTAATTTCAATCCATCGATTATCATAATTGAACATTGATTTTAGGAGGCTGACTGTTCGATCATCGAAAGTAGCACTAAGCAAAAAAGTCTTCAGCCCAGGATTAAATCTAAAAATTTCTTTTCGCCAGGGTTCCAGACACTGATAGTCCACACGGAAAGAATCCCCCCAGGAAACAACGATATGCGCTTCATCAATAATAATATTCTGTAGATAATGCTGTTTTGCAGCCCCACTCACAAGATCCTTGAATATCTCATTTTTTAATAATGCCTCTGGGGAAATAAAAAGTATCTTTGCCTTTTTCTCCTTAATGGATTGAAAAATCTGATCCGGATTTTTTATACCGGCATAGTAGGCAAATATTTCTTGATCCTTGGTTGGTGATTTTATATTTAAAGCTGCGGCTCTTGCCTGATCTATAGCCAAAGAGACGGTTGGCACCACAACAATAGTCAAGCTGGTTTTATGAGAATACGCAACAGTTTGTGTCACCAGGCTTTTGCCACCGCCCGTTGGCATACAAATTAATGTTGTATATCCCTCCGGCGTATTCAAAGCTCCGTGTACACATAGTTTCTGTTCAAAGGATTTAAAATTCTCAAAGTCTGTCAACTTAAAAATAAAAGGATTAGTTTGGAGGAGATATTTACTTTTGTGTTTTTCGCTCGGCGTCTCTTTCTTGATAAAAGCCGACTCAACAAATTCGGGGTGCTTAAAACAATCTGGAACATCCGCCACTGCATACCAGGTTCTTTTTTCGTCATCCTGATAAATGCCAAAATCATTATTTTCCAGTATACGAGCATCATAGACATGTATTTTAGCCTGAAAACTGATCAGAAAAGCACGCAAAGCGCCTAAATAATCAGAGATTCCCGACTTCCCCAGGCAATACCGATGATATTCAATTTCCAAAGAACGAACTGTGTTTATCATATAACGTTCAACTGCGTTTTCTGATCCAGTCAGAAGCTCCGGTTTAATGAAAGAACTATGTCCATTAACTAAAGCTTCCACATTTTGAATAATCAATTCTTTATTCATGATCATAAAGCCTCATATAACATACAGATTCCAAATGAATCACCGGATTTTTTAAACTTTTCAGTACAACTTCATATCTTTGTTCTATCTTTTCAATTTCATCAGCAGAATAATTTCCATAAAAGGCCGCAACCGCTTTTCTTGCGGATAATATCTGGTTAATCATATTACGGGCTCCCTTTAGATCGGATTCCCCGACAAATCTTTTATTAGCCACCTTTTCCGCCAGACTGCTTGTTTTATCGATCAGATAGTTCCATGAGGATTCATCGAAGCGAGTCTTAAACAAATCGATATTACTTGCCCCCAATTGTCTGATGATCTTGCGTCTACCCAAATGTTGAATATCATCACGTGCATTGAAATATCCATTAGAAATAATTCTGTTATACTCATTGCTCACCTCTTCCTGCGTCGCTTTAGTAGGAGTGATTGCAACAGGTATAATTTTCATCGATGAAGCCAGATAACTGCGAAACAGGCTGACATCATAAATTGTCATACCGTGGTGGAGTAATATGCTTTCGTTTGGTTGAATTGAATAAGTGTAAACAAGCCCTTCCCAGTTGATACTTGACAGGGCTGCAAAGGCACAGCACATGCCCTTATACGAATGGATCGCATTGCCTACAATACAATCAAAAATTGCATCTCCAGGAGCGAAAAAATGTACATAATCATCTTTAATCGCCACATCACGATTAAAAGTGCCCCATATTGTCTCGTGTTTATGAGAATTTACTTTCGATTGTACAGATATTTCTTCTCCAAGATCCAAAAGTTGTTCCCGATTGATTTTTTCTAAATAACTATTCCAATCAGGTGGCAAAAGATAAGTATTTAAAGCTGCTTTTATTGAGAAGTGGGAGGCATTGAAGCCAATCTTTTTAAACTCACCAAGACGGCTGGGATGTTCAAATCCTGCCAATGAAGCCCAGCTCATCATAGTCCTTGCGAACAGATCATTTTCGTTTAAATCATATTGTTCTAAAAGTTTCCTTAGCTGTGCATATAAAGGGCCAAATTTTTGAGCACCCGCATCATAAATCTGTTCTTGTCTTACTTCCGCTCTTGTGGCTTTAGCATTACTGATCATGTCCGGAATCAGGCTCTTTAGCCCGGACTCAAAGTCGGTTTCCAGTGTCTCTTTTAATTGACCGGAAATTTCATTCATAATGATTTCCAGTCCACTAAGAGGTTGAGTAAAAACGTTTAATCCCTGATCCCATAGATCAAACAGCTGCTCTTCATATGAATCTTTTGCATAAACAACCAGAGAAGTGACCGGGATTTCCACATTTCTTCCCATACGATCCAAACGTCCTATTCTCTGTTCAAGATCGCTGATATTCCAGGGTAGATCAATATGAAATACATAGTCAGCCATCTGTAAATTTCTTCCCTCGCCGCCACTACGGTCGCAAATCAAATAATGGCAATTGGGATCCGTTTGAAAGTGATACATATTTCGTTCAGAAACTTCTGGCGCCAGAGTTTTCCCATATCCAACGACTTCATCGCCAAAACAGCTATCAAAGACCTTGAGGTATTTCGTAAAAGTTTCAGGAAAATCTGTAAAAAATACAGCTTTTTTGCCAAAAGGAACAATATTCATGCATGCATCGATAATTTTGATCAGTCTGGATGGATGTTCATCAGGGTCATCTAAAGTAGTTGAAATATCATCAACTGCAGAGTTCTCATTTTCCAGCCATAGTTCTGCGGTCCGCTTAACTTCATTTGGAATATGTACTTCAGCTGCCAGATGCCGAAGCATCGCATAATATGCCCAGGGAGAGCTGAAAAAAGATCTAATCAGAGGAATAATATTCTGTTCCGCCTGCGAATCTGTAATATTTCCCTGCATACCGGATATCCATTCTGACAACGCGTGATAAGCATCTCCCTCATAAAGGATTTTCGGGTTTTCAATTGAATAGGCAATTTCTATTTTTTCTCTATCCGAAAATTCCTTATCCTTATCCAGATCAGATAATTTTCCAGACACGACTGCTCTGCGTCCGCGAATCATATTTTTCTCAATTTGATAATTCTCGCAAATATAAGCGATAGCCAGTTTAATCTTTGGAATCCCCAAATCTTTTGATTCTGTATCTATCCCAGAAACAATTGCTTCAAAAGTATGATCATTAATATTTTCTGACACATGATTTAACTGATCAATGAGATCTTGTAACTCATCCTGCACTTCTTCATCACTGCAAGGATCTCTACCGTCATTCTGAACATCCTGAATGATTTCATCAATATCCGTTAAAGCATCCATGACTAATGTAATATCCCGAGTTACCTGATTCTGAAGTTTTAGTGTTTCTTTAAACTCTTCAATGGTCATATCACCATATTTATCAGGGAGTATAAGTCGAAGCAAATTTAAATATTCTTCTTCTCTTTGCTGGATAGGCGTTGCACTTAGAAGAAAAACATTAGATGCCTTCAGGCTTAATTCATAAATCTTTCGATATTCAATATAATTATGGAGATAATTATGAACTTCATCCACAACCAGAAAATTCCAAGGCTCCCGTAGCTCCATATCAGAAATCTGTTCCACGGCTTTTAAATGAATTTCGTTTCCGCTGGCATCTATTCCTTCATAAAGGCCAAATTTATGCAGCATCTCCATTCTCCATTGAGATACTAGTTGTGCAGGCACCGCAATTAAGACCTTTTGATCATGATTGGACTCCAGATAAATTTTCAAAATTGAACAAACTTCAATCGTTTTCCCCAAACCAACTTCGTCGGCAATCATAAAACGCATTGGCTTACTTTGCAGACAACGCATAATAGTTTCAAGCTGGAATGCCTTCAGGTATATACGGCATCCAGCCAGTGTTTTGAACCCATTGATTGAATTATTCAATACATTCATGGTGCGCATAACTACCTGACGGCCCATATACCAGCAGGGATTCTGAAATTCATAATGTTTCAACTGCTCAAGCGGATTGGGGTCAGCACAAATAAATGGCACTTCCAGTTCAGATTCGGCCACATTCCTGATCTCTTTAGTATTTAAATCCTGTATATAGTAATGAAAAAGCGAGCCATCCATTAAACTCTCCCGATTCTCTCTGCTTTTCCAGTTAATCAGGATTTTATGACTTCTCCCTTGAAAAGAAACTACATCGCCTTTTTGAAGAATACTCCTTTCCAGTTTTTTAAGAGGAATTCCCTGTGCGAAGGGAGGAATGGATTCATAAAACTGCCTATGGTTAAATGGATCTTCAAACTCAATGGCTGCAGTATCATTAATTACATCGATATCAGTAATCTTTCCCGCTGCAAATTGGCGCGGTTCACCCGGATACTCTCTATCCACTGGGCATCGTACATACATTCCTTCTTTCAGCATTCAAATTCCCCCTCTGATGTATCAGATTAGTTTCTTCTTTTGAATTTATAGATTTCCAGGCAATGGTTTCGCGAAGCACATCCATTGCACATACTGGAAATTCGTTTATCAAAATGGTTGACTTTTTCCAGTTCCGCCGGAAAATCCTGTGAAAGTTCAGTCTGATCCGATTTTCTAAATACGTCTTTGGTTTTATCTTTATCCGATAATTTGGCTGCCAGAAAATTGTCCCGCAGACTCATATACCATAAATCATCTGGTTTAATAGCCGGGAATTTATTCTTTCTTACAACTTTAGACAAATAATCTACAGCCTCTCTTTGACAATCCATTTTTTCAGCCCACACCAGATAGCTGAAATAACTCTCCAGATCATCCATTTTATTCTCCAGGCGTTCACGAACCAGATCTTCAATATATGGCTGTCCGCTATAATTGTTTCTTGCATCATTTTCAAGCAATACCGTCAAATAGCGATTGAGGAGAAAATCATCTCTATATATCGTGTTTCCTTCTACAACCGATTCAACTAGAAAGCGATAAGGACACATCCGGTACCTGACTGCGTCATATGGCTTATATTCAATATTTTCTTTGCCTGAATTTACTTTGATCTTTGAATCATCTGCCAAAACCTTCTCAGAAACCAGCCGAGCATAAGGCACGATATTTGGTTTCTGGATGCGGAGAAGATAGTAAAGCTCCATGTCTTTGTCATTTTCATGTTTGATATAGCTCAATTTGACAGGAACCCTGCTGAAAGCTAAACCATAAGCCAATGCATACCGCCTGAAATTCTTGTATTCTTTCCGTGACGTCAAGAACACATTGTATTTCCAATCCACCGGCACCTGGACTACTTCAAAGAAATGATCATCAAGGGGCCATGGAAATTCATCAGCGTAAGTGATGCTCATATCTGAATCAGACAGACAGGCAAAATGATTGATACGTATTACGTCCGTCCGATTTTGTCTGAGAATATCACCATCAACCTGGTTAAAGTTCCTTACAATCCAGTTTGCACCTTTTCCGTCTGCTGGATTCTGTTGCAAATAAATCTGCATAGTTTCCTTGAGACATTCAAAGGATGCATTTACATTGACATTTTTAACTTCATTCAATCGATCCAGAACTCGGGTTATTATATTTTTGAACTCCTCATCCAGATTCGGGTCTGGCAGAATTTTCTGGTGAATGACTTCACTGATTTTTTGATAAAACTTCTGAAAGCTGCTGGATTCTTCGCTGAAATCCTGATAGAAATACTGAGCGATTTTATTTAAATCATTCAGTGCAGACTGAAGCGATTCAATTTCCTGGCCGGTTGCCTGACAGTATCCTATTTTACGGGCAAAATCACTATCCACATCATCATGTAGACTGCTTAGTCTTTTCAATTGCTTTTGAACTCTCTTGATCGTTTCTGCATTTTTGAAATAAAGCTGAGTTTTATTAAATATGGATACTAATTCTCCCGGCTTATTTTCCTTGAGAATTCCACAGCAAAGACACTCTTTTAGATCATTCATGTCCTGGATACGTAATCCATTTTCTTTCGGATCCCACATATTAGTAATTGCAATAAAGAAATGACCTAAGGGATAATCAAGGAACTGTCTTTCTCCAAACTGATTTGGAAAGTAAATCTTCAGAATATCATTTACACTACTATTGGCAGCATAAATTTGTTCCTTCATATAATAGAGTGCGGGATGAACATTATGATTTAGTTTCTGGTTCTCTTTTGCTTTTTCAAATAATCTGGCTACATAACCGGCAAATTCAGTGGGATTATCAAACTCCAGGATTTCCAGATTACTGATTTTCTTTAACCCATAAGCATCTCCATTCGTTAATGCGGCCATATTATCAGCAATTTTGATACCATTAGCACCGAAACTGAAAATAGGATAGGTTGATTCAGATTTGTGAATTTCTGGTTCGAAATTTTCGTATACATTAAGCCAGGTCCGGTATATATTCTTAAAGTCCGGACGATAGTTGAAGATAATAAATACTGTGCAATATTTTCCTAAGATCTCAATAGCGCGAAGCATCAGGGGGCTGAACTGATGAATACCATGAATTACTACTTTGGTACGATCAATTTCCGCCATTTTAGCAAGGCTTGGCTTTTTGAGTCCCTTGTTATTATTAACAACTGTTGCAATTGTATTATTAATTGCCTGAAGAACTTCATCCTCGGAAAAAGATTCCTGTAAGTGAAACACCGGCTTATCCGACTTAATCAATTCCTCATAAATAGAAACAATTAATTTTTGTTCTACAGTTAATTGATCCCTATGAATATCTTTCGGTTTCAATCCCATCTCAAAAAGAATTCGAATACTCTCATAAATGCTGCTGCGATTTTTTCTGAGAGATTCGTATATCGTGTCTTTTAATTCTGCCGGAAATTGTACTAGCAGGTTCTCATCTGCAATCACATGATCAATAGCGGCATATTGGGCAATAGTTACCGCATCGCTTTCCCAATCTGCATATAGTTCCTTAAGAAAGGCAGCAATTGTCGTTAACTTCCCCTTATAAAAATCTTTCCCATATTGATCACAAAGTCCGTTAACCATAGTCTGAGAAACACAGAGGTGGAAAGCGTCCTTTATAAAAGCCCAATACGGCTCCTTTGGCAGTTGATATGGATCCTTGTATGTAAAAATAGAAATAGACATTACTGATCAACCTCCAAAAGACTACCCCAGCTGTTTTGTACATTGGTACTGATTTTTTTAAGCCATACAAAATTCCTAATAGCGCGGGTCATAGCAACATAGAGAATGCGGCATTCTTCTTTTTCCCGTTCCGTATTTTCCTGATCTTCCTGATAATTACTATTATGGACCATCTCTGTGCGATTTCCCGATTTGATGCCAATCATATAGGATAACTTGCCGTTAAGCATATTGGCATTCACTCCATTCATCTTTAATTTGGAAATATCTTCATACGTAAATGGCAGCATAACCGTTCCATACTCAAGTCCTTTCGATTTATGAATAGTAGTACAAATCACGCGAATTGAATTATTTTCGCTATTTTGATTTCTTGACGATTGTTCCTGATATGTTGTGATATTGATCGTCAGGAATTCATTGACCATATTTAAGGTCAAATAATCCCCCCGATAAGTCTTGATCAGTTCCTCTATCAGGCACTCAAAATTTTCCCGATAAAACCTCTGCCTATCCGGGTCAAGGCTGAAATGTTTCCACGGTTGAAATGCATTATAAATATCGCGCAAAACCGCCAGGACCGGTTTCGCCTGAAACTGTTTAATAATTTGACCCCAGCCGGTTTCCATACGCAATACAAAGTATTCGTCCATAATTCGATACAGTTCCGATTTGCGATCTGCCGGTGCCATGGAATGCAGCGGTAATAAAGAATTCTTCATTGCCACATAGTTAGAGAGAAGGAAATTAACCAGATAGACCGGTTCTTCCGGATGCGTCAAAGCAAGTGTCAATTTATACAAATCGATGGAGGGATCCAGTCGATACAGATCACCGCCCTCTGTAACATCTACGGTAATACCGGCCTCCTTTGCCTTTTCTACAATCTTATTAATCTGCCAGTTATAGCGTGTTAAAATCGCAATCGTCTTTTCTTCGCTGCTGAGTTTTTCTTTGTTACATAGATCATTCAGTCCGGTAATCTGGTTCTTTAGTTCTTCAATAATTGCCTCGTATAAAGAATCCTCCTTACTCTCCTGCACTTCAATTTTTCGCACCAGATCATCGCCGCTGTATTGCTTCTTGATTCTACTGCTCAAATAATCATCCGGTTTACGGTATGGAAGGAGATCCTGTTCACCAAGTTTTGTGAAAACCTCATCAAATTTAGAAAGTAACCCTGCATCACTGCGGTAATTCCGGTTCAGAGTATATTCTTTCCAATCCAGAACCTTCGCTGTTCCATTTAACTGTTCGATTTTATCAAATGCACTTAATGTAGCCCCTCTGAATCGATAAATACTCTGTTTCAAATCACCTACAACAAAGAGTCTGCACTGTTTACCAAACAATGACTGCAGATGAAGAATTGTATCAATCTGAACATCATCAGTATCTTGGAATTCATCTACAAATACATATCGGTAAGACAGACCATGATCTTGAAGCGAATTGTTTTTGACAAGCCTATTCAGTAGAATCATGCACTGCCCGAGATCCACTAGATTATGAGATTTCAAGTAATCTTGATACTCAATTTCTGCTGGAACCATAACTTCTTCAATTAATTCATTAAAATAGCTAATTTCCTGCGGAGGATCTCCCAATGAGTCATAATCCAATGCTTTTACATCAATGCTTTTATTGTAAAGTTGACCAGCAAAAGCAATCAAAAGCTTCTTTAATTGATAAATCGGCATGTGTATCTGATAGGAAAAATCAGGATCATCCTCCATTTTTCTCTCCAGATAATCGGATAAATGCTGCTGATAAATCTGATCTCTATGATATGTTTCACTGGAAATATCAAACTGATTACCCATCCCCAGCATTAGACAATCCTTACGCATAATAGAAATCGCAAATTTGTGAATCGTCGAAATCTGAATTTGAGACAAATCTTCGATATATCGCAAATACTTGGGATTAGTTGTTAAAGTAAAATAATTCAAAAACAGCTGCTTTAAACGTTTTTTCATATTATCTGCAGCATCATTAGTAAATGTGATCATAGCAATATCATTGACCAAATCTTCCACATGATCCTTTACTTTATTGCACAAGAAAGCAATTCTGGAAACCATTGAATAGGTTTTCCCTGTTCCAGCACCTGCTTTGACCAGGATATTATGATCAGCTGAAGCATGTTCGATACAATACTGCTGGTAGTTAAATGCTGTGCAGTCTGCTATTTTCTTAAGAAGTTCTTCCTGTTCAGGAGTGCATTCACCCTCATTGATCAATACATTCTGATCTGTATAATCAGCTAAATGTTCAACATAATCTACTTCAAAGTTGAATATATTAAAAGAATCCGCAAATCCGGCGTTGTCTTCAACATCTCCAATACCAATATTTCCACCCTGTGGCACAATATGCCTGGCTTTGAATTCCTTATTCAAGGCCTGTATCAGCTTTTCTGTATTCTCTTTATGATTTACAAAAACATACTGCTTAATGCCATTAAAATATTCATTGACGATTTTTTCAACTTCAGAATCATCAGCTGAATTGGCAAAAACTCTCAATTTGGAATACCCTGGATTCGGATCTTGCTGCTTTAATTTAGGCGAATAATCAGTCTCCAGAGATTCTCTTATTTTCACATACATTTCATGAGTTAATTCCTGATGTGGGATTTTGCTTTTCATTATTTCGTAAGCATTTAAAATTTTTTGTTCAAGAGTAATTGTATCTTTGATATCCTCTGCAAACAGTGTCATAGATACATGCTCTTCATTACCCAATTTTTTCTTTAAAAACCCTTCTTTAGATATGAATGGATAGCATACCATATCTATAACCAGAGGCTCAAATCCCAACTTGTCCCTCAGATAATCAAGTGTTTTAAATCTATATAACCTGGCCTGCCTTCTCGGATTCCTTACATACTTTGTGGACTTTGCAAGAATGATTTCATCTTCGCTGATTACATTAACAACATCCTTTGCCTGCCATCCTTTTACTTCAATTATAAAAATGCAACTTCCATCAATCATCAGGCAATCATCGCACTCAAGAAATTCAAAACTATGATTTGTATAAATAACTCCATTCCTTTCAAAAGCATGAGAAAGTGCTTCCCAGACTTTTCCTTCTCCTGCATAGTCTGATGGACGACCAACCATATGTGCCATAAAAACCACTCCCGTAATCTATTTCAAAGTTAATTCCAAATAATAAAAAGCCTGCTTATAAGACCTGATTATCAAATACAATCAGATACCCAAGCAGGCTCTATTCAACATCGATTAACAATCAATGATTCCTTCTTCTTATATGCCAACACAAAGTCCTGTAATTGGTTATTCCCCATTCCAACTGCTCCTATGTGCAAAACTTATTCCTTTATATATACATTATTATAACAGATCATGATCTTCATTTCTTTAATAAAGTGAATGGCTGGCCATTTACACCCATTTCAGTGTACCAGCACTGATAATTATCCTCTGAATATTCGAAATATTATTTTTTACATCGCCTTATCCATTAAACTTCAGCAGTTCCGGCTTTCCTTCGAATTTCGGCACCATTTTCCTTACGACTGCGGCGAATTCTTTGTATTCTTCTGGCATGCGGATGTAGCCTTGTCCTTCGTTTTTATTGTCGGAATAGGTAATGGAGATTCCCCGACTCGGGACGTCTTCAACTTCGAAGATACAGGTTTTGGCAAGGACTTTGCGAACTTTGGATGCTGCTTCCTCAAAGAAGTTTTTGAAGGAGGAGCTGTCGGTATGGTAAGCCCAGTGGCGGGAGAGGTTGGTATCTGTTTCTATATATGGGTTCCGGTTATAGCGGATTCCGGTGGGTTCGATGGTCAGTTCATCGTCATAGGCATAGTCTGCGGGGCAGTATCCGGAGTGACTGGTAATGGTTATACGGATGATTTCTTTTTTCCGACGGCCCAGTTTTGATGGAGCGAAGGGGCGGAAAGTTCCTTCCATTTCATTCTTTATGGCTCCAATCAGTTCTGGGTCTGTTTCTTCTCCTTCCGCTACGGTTGCGGGCATTTCCTTGGGGCCTTTGGCGAGGTCTTTTGCTTCCTGAAGGAGTTTCTCATAGGCGGGACGAGCATTCCGGTAAAGGTCTACGGTTTCCAAGAAAATCCTAGCCGGTTTGTTTTTGTCTGTATATTCTCCGGTCCAGGCTTTGCTCATGTAGCCCAGCTGCCAGGACATTCCGCTTTCGTTGCGGTAGATGTCATTGATGACTTCTCCTTTGTTCAGCGCTTTCTGCCGGAGGGCACAGGAAAGGTCCCGTTTGGCGTCTTTCCATTTCTTTCCGTTTTCAATCTGAAGGTAAGCATCCAGAAGAAGGACTGATTCGTATTTGTCAAATTTTGGCTGTGCCATAGTATCCCATCCTTTACGTCCGAACTGAATATCTTTCTATATGTATTGTACTACTCCTCGCCCCATTCCAGGTCCCCCTGTGAGGGACAATTTCGACTCGCAGGAGCTTTTCAACCCCGCCTGTGCAGAATCCCCCTATCTACTCGTGCCGCATCAGCGGCACACCTTCCCTTTTCCCTTACCTCTTTCCCCTTTCCCCTGTTTTTTGCCTGCGGGCCAGAGGCCAAATAAAAAAAGGGCGGCACTATACGAATTGTGTGCCGCCACCGCCCCGATTCCCGTGTCCCGACTCCCGGACAATGCAAAGTCATCGAAGAAAACTGGTCTCTCAAAGTTTCAAAGAATAGAGTTCAAATATTAAAATTGTGCGGCTTCTCAATTTGTGCCGCGCCACCTTCACGACAACCACGCTACTCACGATAATCACGATGCATTCATTGTTTTTTAGCTGCACCGGCATGGGTGAATGACAGCCAGGCTTCTGATAAAAGCCTCGGAACTCGGAACTTCCATGGGAGAAATCATGCAAATCATGATCCGGCGCTCTCCTATTCGCGGCGAGCAGAGCGAGCCGCGGGGCTTTTCCCCGAGCGAAGCGAGGTTGGCTTGTTTTTTCGGCCCGCAGGGCCGGTTGTATGATTTTAGGGCGGGTGGGCGGGAATATATAATCTGCGCTGCTTTATGATTTGTGCAGCGCACCACCCCGATTCCCGTGTCCCGACTCCCGGACAATGCAAAGTCATCGAAGACAACTGGTCTCTCAATGTTTCAAAGAATAGAGTTCAAATATTAAAATTGCGCGGCTTCCCAATTTGTGCCGCGCCACCTTCACGATAGCCACGATACTCACGATAATCACGATGCATTCTTTGTTTTTTACGATGAAATGACAAGGCAGCCAAGCATTTGATGAGAACTCTTGGAACTTATATGTAAAAAGTATCGATTCTTCGAATCGATTTGCCCTCTCACCACTTTGTGGAGCTCTCCCGAGGGAGAGCCCGCGTCTAATGGATAGAGACGATTTCCACAAAATTGTTTTGTCAGTTAGCCTCGTATGTGCCTTGCAGGATTGAACAACCTTTCCGGCTGCTCCGCAGCCACCTTTCCATACCAGGAAAGGTGGTGCCCTGCAGCATGCCTTCCATTTTTCTCATATGTGCTCAATCTGTGTAGTGCTGAAAATATAAAAAACGCTTCTCTTCAGAAACAGTCTTCTCTTTTCCATGGACTTACTCCTCGTCTAATAGTCCGTGTTCTGCCAGTCTCAGGGTGCCCTTTCTGTATTCTTTCATTTTCTTTTCCAGGTATCTTATATTGCTGTCAGAGTAAAAGGGGTCTGCGGTGACTTCGAAGGGTATCCGTCTTTCCCTTGCCACGGTAATGGCAAAAATGGTAAATGCAGCGCTCATGGAGAGTCCCATATCTGAGCAGGCGGCTTCCATATTTTTCTTTACATCTGCATCCAGTTTGAAATTCACGTTCACACTCTGTGCCATAAAAATTCCTCCTTTTCTTTTGATTATAAGAGGAAATAAAGAAAAATACAATCGTTTTTATTTAATTTCTCTTTATGGTATAGAAAATGACAGACGGTTGGTACGAAAGAACCTGCAAGTCATGATCCAGTGCTCTCCTGTTCGCGGCGAGCGGAGCGAGCCGCGGGGCTTTTCCCCGAGCGAAGCGAGGTTGGCTTGTTTTTTCGGCCCGCAAGGCCGGTAGACGGAAAATCCCCCCTTGCCAGGGGGGATGCCGCAGGCAGGGGGGAAGATTTATGGGTGAAGAGGCAAATGCGCTTTTCTACGTGTATGGGTGAATAAGCATCAATCATCCCATCCGTCAGCTTCGCTGACACCTTCCCTAGCCAGGGAAGGCTAAGCACCAGGCGGTTTCGCCGCCATTCCCATTCCCTGCCCTTTCAGGCCCTTCGGGCCAGCTTCCCCGAGGGGAAGCCAACTCGCGTGCCGATTGTGTCTTTTGTCACGAGAATGGTTTGTCAATTAGCCTCATTTGTGCCTTGCAGCGTTTAACAACCTATCCGGCTGCTCTGCAGCCACCTTTCCATCCCAAGAAAGGTGGTGACCGGCAGCATGATTTCCGTTTTCTTCATTCTGGACTTGAAAGGATAGTGCAGAACATACATTAATCATCCCATCCGCCCCTGCGGGGCACCTTCCCTGGCCAGGGAAGGCTTTTCATCAGGCGTCTTTGGCCGCCGGGCGTGAACCTCGGAACCCGGAACTCCCATGGGAGCCCGATGAGTGTATTTCCAAAGTTTTCAGTCTTTAGGTTTTACCGGGACTCTGCAGTTTCTATCTGAAAGTAGTCCAGCAGTTTCCTGACTGTGTCCTGACCATCCCGGCAGGTATCCAGGAGGTATCCCGGTTCTCTGTCCCATTCATAGAGTCCCCGGTAGTAGTAGTCTTTTTTTCTGTCTTCTATGAGAAAGGGGACAATGGTATTTCCAAGGCATTCTTTCAGGGCGATGAGCCGGCCTACCCGGCCGTTTCCGTCCTGGAAGGGATGGATCCTTTCGAAGTGGACGTGGAAGGCAATGATGTCTTCCAGGGTGATTTGCGGAATTTTCCGATAGTCGGAGAGAAGGCGCATCATTTCTTTATGTACGTCTTCCGGTGCTGCGGTTTCCCGGCCGCCTACCATATTTGGTCTTTTTTTATAGTCACCCACGGCAAACCAGGGAAGTCTTGCGTCCTTCGTATCCTGTTTCAGGATAAGGTGAAGTTCTTTGATCATGGTTTCTGTCAGTTTTTCTTCTGCATGGTCAATGACATAGTCAATGGCCCGGAAATGATGAACTGTTTCCAGAATATCATCCACGGAGAGGCTGCCATTTCCGTCAATAGTCGATGTTTCGAAAATCATACGGGTTTCTTTTTCCGTAAGCCTGCTGCCTTCCATATGGTTGGAGTTATAGGTCATACGCACCTGAAGTTCATGATAAAAGCCATTGGAAATATGATGCTCTCTTTCTTCCCGGAGTGCACGGAGGACGGGATTGTCCGAGACTTCGCGGCAAAGGGTTTCCACCGGGCAGGAGAGGACGATGCTCATCTTCCTGAGTACGGCGGAGGAAATTTTTTGTCCTTTTGAAATTTTAGCGAGGGTCCTTGAGGATATGCCTGCAGCTTTTCCCAAAGCGGTCATGGTCATCTCCCGACGGGCCAATTCTTTCTTTAATCCATCGTAGCTGTACATAATAGCCTCCAAATCTTTACTTTTAAGTTTATTATCTCATATAAAAGTAAAGATTTCATCCGGAAAATTGGACTGATGAAAGTGCCGTTCCCCTCCGCTCCACGCGCGCGGCCGGGAATACACATTTTTTCTCGTACGGAGGTACACAAAGAGGTGCGGCCGGGAATACAGGGGCAAGTCGAAATGGCAGAGCCACCGCCTGCGTACAATCGATTTCAGCTCACTTGCGGGCCAAAGGCCTTATATAAAAAATGGCCGCTTTCAGATTTTGAAGCGGCCACCACCCCGATTCCCGAGTCCCGACTCCCGGACAATGCAAAGTCATCGAAGACAACTGGTCTCTCAATGTTTCAAAGAATAGAGTTCAAATATAAAAAGGCGCGGCTTCCCAATTTGTGCCGCGCCACCTTCACGATAGCCACGATAGTCACGATAATCACGATGCATGTATTGTTTTTTAGCTGCACCGGCATGGGTGAATGACAGCCAGGCTTCTGATGAAAGCCTCGGAACCCGGAACTTCCATGGGAGAAACCATGCGAATCATGATCCAGTGCTCTCCTATTCGCTGCGAGCGGAGCGAGCCGATTGCTTTTCCCCGAGCGAAGCGAGGTTGGCTTGTTTTTTCGGCCCGAAGGGCCGGTAGACGGAAAAATCCCCCCTTGATAGGGGGGATGCCGCAGGCAGGGGGGAAGATTTATGGGTGAAGAGGCAAATGAGCTTTTCTACGTGTATGGGTGAGTAAGCATCAATCATCCCATCCGTCAGCTTGTCCTGGCCAGGGAAGGTTGAGCACCAGGCGGTTTCACCGCCATTCCCATTCCCTGCCCTTTCAGGCCCTTCGGGCCAGCTTCCCCGAGGGGAAGCCTATCCCATCCGCATGGCTTGCTGTAGAGGCACTCTCGAGGTTTGAGTCATTTCGACTTGTATGGGCTTTTCAAACTCGTCTGGGCAGAATCCCCATATATATTTGTGCCGCATCAGCGGCACACCTTCCCGATAGCCCCGATATCCCCGGGAATCCCGATATTCCCGAAACAAAAGCCTTCGAAGACTAAAGTTTCCACAAAAAACACCTGTATCATTTCAGGATGTCCGCCCCTTTCCCCTGTTTTTTGGGCGGGCATATAAAAAATGGCGGGCTTCATAAATCTGATGCCCGCCACCTTCCCGATAGCCCCGATATCCCCGGGAATCCCGATATTCCCGAAACAAAAGTCATCGAAGGCTAAAGTTCCCATAAAAAAGCGCCTGTATCATTTCAAGATGCCCGCCGCCCCGAAATTCCGGGGTCCTTATTTCCACCTTCACCTTTCATCTCCGTAGTTTCCTCTGCCGATGATGCTTTTTGTCTTTTGCACGGGATAGGGTGCATTGTCTATGGTATAGTACCCCACTTCGTCTACGTAGGCGATGGCGGTGGATCCGTCGTTTCCGACAGGGACTCTGACCATATCTCCTTTGACGATGGAATCGTCGCTGGTGATGTAGTTGTAGCGGCCTATGCTGTTTCCAAAGTGGACGGTGAGGTAGATGTACTGGCCTGCGGGGAGTTTTTTATGGTAGTGACGGTCTTCGAGGAAGTAGGAGTGAATCCCCGGGAGGTCGGTCCGAAGGGCGCAGAGGAGGTGGGGGAAGTAGTCGCAGAAGCAGGTGCCCCAGGGGCAGTGGAGGGTCCTCATCTTTCCGTCGTGCCGGTGGATTTCGAAGGTGAGGTCGGCTGTCATGGTGGAGGGGTCCGCTTCTTTGAAGAGGTGGAAGTCTTCCTGTTCGAAGGGTGACCATCCTTCAAGGTAGCGGGCGTATTTCTTCCCCGGTTCCTGAAACATGTGCAGTTCTTTGCCATCTCTGCTTTCCGCGCTGTAGGCGATGCTGTTTTCTTCCCGGGAGATGAGGATGACTTCGTTTCTGTCCACGCCTATCCCTTTGTAGTGGAAGCGGATGGTCAGTTCTTCTACCCGGTCCGCCGGGATGAGGCAGATTTCGGGAAATATTTTTTCAATCCAGGAAATAAAGGCGCTCCATCCTCTGGGGACGGCTCCGCTGCCGCGGCGGGTGATTTTTCCGCTGTCTTCTATTTCCAGTTTCCAGTCAAAGTCTTTTTCTTTGCCCCGGGTAAAGGGCGCCCAGTCGGAAATGCCGAGGGATGCCCAGGCGCCCAGGAGTTCATCGGCCGTGGGGATTTCTTTCTCTTTGTCCAGGGTCCGGCCGTGTACGTCCATGATGATTTTCCTCTCTACCGGCCGGCCGCGGATGAGGGTGGCCGCAAGGACGGTATAGCCGGCCTTCGGACTGCCAAGGGTGAGACGCAGTTTCATATTTCCTCCTTCAGTTCCCAGGTGATGGTGACTGATTCTTCTCCTTCCACATTTTCGGGGTGAACGTCCATGGAGGCGCTTCCTATTTCTTCTCTTGCGCCCATATAATTCATGCCGGGCGAGGAGAACTGGACTTCGTCCCAGGAGTAGTTGATGGAAATCATATTTCCCAGAGCCTGCCCTGCTGCTTTGGTGAGGACTTGCGCCTTATGAGCGGCATCCCGCACAGCTGCGGCCAGGAGTTCGTCCCGCAGACTTTCCTGATCCGCCACGTGGAAGGAAAGGGTGATGACAGGCTCTGCCATGGAGGAGGAGAGGCTGGAAAGGACGGCGGAGAAGAGTTCTTTCCGGAAGGGGAAGGAAATAGAAGCGCGCTGGCTGCATTCATAGCCGGTGAGCTCTTTTTCTCTCGTATCGTCATTATAGTGGTAACTGGGATTCACGGAGAAAAGAGAGGTCTTCAGGTCTTTCGCCGGAAGGCCCGCTTCTTCCACCGCTTCCTGCAGCATGGAGAGCTGCTGTCCGTTGATGAGGACTGCCTTTTCATAACTTTCATTGGACGCAGAAATCTTCATGTCCACTTCCACCATATCCGGCGCACGGGATACGCGCCCCACGCCTTTCACACAAATCGTCCGTCTGTCCATAAGTAAGACTCCTTTCTGTTTCGAATCTATGACCTCTTTCTGGATGTATTATAGCAGGCAGATAGGACAGCGCTTGTCACTCGGAATAGGGGAAATAAAAAAAATTGATAGATTTCTCTGACCTGGATATGTAGTGCAGGAACGGTCATGGAAATTCCCGGAACTTCCATTATTACGTTACGCAGGGGTGGTTACTGTCCTTTGTCATTTTTCAATAGTACAGCCCCACCGCTTCGCGGCGAATGGAACCACTCGGAACTGGGAATTTCTATGGAAAATACAATTTTATCCTTTACCATTATGTGATATAGCATATAATAAGACAGGAAAAGGAGAAAACATGATGGAAAAATTGACTAACTATGAAAAATTCTTTCAGGAACAGATGAAAGATCCTGAAATAAAGAAGGAATATGACGCACTGGAACCGGAGTTCACCCTGATTCAGGCGATGATTGATGCCCGCCGGGAAACCGGCCTTACTCAGCAGGAGCTAGCAAAGCGTACCGGAATTACCCAGGCGGATATCAGCAAAATTGAGAACGGAAATGCAAATCCCTCCCTGAAAACGCTGCAGCGTCTGGCCGCAGGGATGGGCCGAAAACTGAAAATTGAATTTATCGCATAATAAAAACTCTATCCGAATCATCGGATAGAGCTTTTATTATGCGATGATCAGCACCTCAAAACCTGCCCGAGGAACTCTCCTTCCCCGGAATTTTCCTGCTTTACTTTCCAGTCATTTTCGACTTGGATGGACAGTGCAGGAAGATTTTCCCCGGCGGGAGGGCCGCCGGATGGTCTGGCTCCCCCTGGGGGGAGCTGGCGCCGAAGGCGTCAGAGGGGGGAGGAATGGGACATAGCGAAAGAATCGATTGGCCCTCTCACCCCTTTGGGGAGCTCTCCCGGGGGAGAGCCTCCCGCTTACGGATTTTCTCATTTAGCCCAAGGACCTTTTGGCAATCAGCCTCATTTGTGCCTTGCAGCGATAGATGAACCAACCCGGCCGCTCCGCGGCCACCCTTCCAGCACTCGGAAGGGTGGTGCCCTGCAGCATGCTTACCGTTTTCCTCATTTTCGACATGGATGGACAGTGCAGAGCAAGCATCAATCATCCCATCCGTCAGCTTGTCCTGGCCAGGGAAGGTTTTTCATCAGCGGCCTTCGGCCGCAGTTCCATCCCTGCCCTTTCAGGCCCTTTGGGCCAGCTTCCCCGAGGGGAAGCCTATCCCATCCGCATGGCCTGCTGTAGAGGCACTCTCGAGGTTTGAGTCATTTCGACTTGTATGGGCTTTTCAAACTCGTCCGGGCAGAATCCCCATATATATTTGTGCCGCATCAGCGCTGCACCTTCCCGCACACCGCACCCCGAAATCTCGAATGTGACTACAGAGCGGCATGTCCCTTACAGGGCTGACTCCCGAATACCGTAACTGGCTCAGGTCATCTTATCTGACAAATGCCGCAAATAAACTCGCCTGTGCAAAGTCCCCGTATCTACTCGTGCCGGAGAGCGGCACACCTTCCCTTTTCCCTTTCCCCTGTTTCTCGGGCGGGTGGGCGGGAATAAAAATGCGGCGCCCACAAATTTGCGCCGCACCTTCCCGATAGTCCCGATATCCCCGGGAATCCCGATATTCCCGAAACAAAAGTCATCGAAGGCTAAAGTTCCCATAAAAAAGCGCCTGTATCATTTCAAGATGCCCGCCCCTTTCCCCTGTTTTTTGGGCGGGCATATAAAAACTGGCGGGCTTCATAAATCTGATGCCCGCCACCTTCCCGATAGCCCCGATATCCCCGGGAATCCCGATATTCCCGAAACAAAGGTCATCGAAGACTAAAGTTCTCATAAAAAAAGCCTGTATCATTTCACAATCCGATTAATCACACTCCTGTGAATATTGAATAAGTGTACGTCTGTGAGGAGACGGTTTCATTCTCAGTCAGGGAGCTTTATTTTTACTTCATTCAGGTAAATATCCACCACTGGTGGACAGTTTTGACCGGCGGTTTTCTTTGAAATTCTTCTTTTTTCGCCATTTTTCGCGGTTCTTTCCCCACTTTACCTTTTTCTGACGGATCTGTTTCCGGATTTTTTCATGAAATCTGTCCGCCTGTGAACATGTGATTTTCACAACTCACAGCTGTGGATAAGCAACAGGCAGCGGGAAGGGGCATGAAATAGGGGTTTTCTGACGGTTATACCATCCTAAAGGATGGGTTATTCACAGTTATTCACAATTTTCTGTGTATATCTCCAGTGGACAGTGGATAAAGGGATGCGTATTTCCTGTATTTCTTCCGTTCTCATTGAGGTTATCAACAAGTTGTGAATAAGTATGTGAATTTGTGGTGAAAATTTTTGAAGATTAAATAGTGTACACTTGTAAATGGAGTGGTAAGTGTGAAGTGATAAGTGAAAAGTGAAGGTGGTGCGCAAAAAATTTGTAAAGCGCACTGTTTTTTAATTGGGATGGTACTGGAGGTCCGATTTCTATAGTTTCGACTTGTATGAGCTTTTCAACCCCGCCTGTGCATAGTCCCCATATATACTTGCGCTGCATCAGCAGCGCCACCTTCCCTTTCCCCTTATCCCTTTCCCCTGTCACTTCGCAACCGACGTCAAAAATTTTATTTCCCCGAAAGTAAAAAAGGCCGGCCACCTTACGGTGTCCGGTCTTTTGAATTTGAGGAGGACGTTTTTTAATTCCTGTTTCCTCGTGGAAATCAGTTATTTTTCTTCAGCTTTCGGTGCTGCTTCTTCTTTTGCTACAGGGTCTTCGCCAATCGGGTAGTCCTGGAGGGCTGCGAAGCCTTCTTCACCGGTTCTGATCTTGACTGCATTATCAATGGTGGAAACAAAGACTTTGCCATCTCCGTACTTGCCGGTATAGAGGACTTTCTTTGCCACTTCGATAATCTTTCTCGGAGGAATTGCGGATACAACCATTTCGACTCTGATCTTCGGCAGCAGTTTTGCGGATACCTGAGCGCCGCGGTACATCTGGGTCTGGCCTTTTTCAATACCGAAGCCCAGTGCTTTGGTGACGGTCATGCCGGTAATACCGATGGCTTCCATGGCTGCTTTGAGTGCTTCGAAGCGTTTGTCGGAGGTAATGATGGTTACGTTATACAGTCTGTGGCCGTCTGCCGGTACTTCTTTCGGAAGCGGGGCCGGTTCCGGTTTATCAAGCGGAACTTCCACTGCGTCTTCCGGAGCTTTGGCTGCTTCGATCTGGCCGCTGATGGAATCAGGAATCATCATGAAGTCTGCGTATGCGGATACGAGGCCGTGTTCTTCGAAGTCGAGGCCGTTGATTTCTTCTTCTCTGGTTACGCGCAGGCCGATGGTGGCTTTGATGATGCGGAATACGATGTTAATGGCAATGAATACATAGATGGCTACTGCAACTACGCCCAGAAGCTGAATGAGGAAGAAGTGCGGGTTTCCTGTATAGAGGAGGCCGTCTTCCACACCGAAGATGCCGGTGAGGAGTGTGCCGAGGGCACCGCAGCCGCCGTGGGCAGCGATAGCGCCTACAGGGTCATCAATCTTGAGTTTCTGATCGACGAATTCGATAGCGTATACAATGAAGATACCTGCAATCACACCGATAGCGAAGGAGCCCGGTACGGAAACTACATCTGTGCCTGCGGTGATAGCTACAAGGCCTGCGAGACCGCCGTTCAGGGTCATGGAAACATCAGGTTTGCCGTATTTCACCCAGGTGACGCACATGGTGGTGCAGGCTGCGGCAGCTGCTGCCATATTGGTGGTAACCATGATGGAACCTACGGATTCGATCACATCGTCACCGGTCATGGAAACAGTGGAGCCGCCGTTGAATCCGAACCAGCCCATCCAGAGGATGAACATGCCGAGGCAGGCCAGGGTGATGGAGTGACCGGGGATAGCGTTTGCCGTGCCGTCTTTGTTGTATTTCCCAATTCTCGGTCCAAGCATGGCTGCTCCGACCAGTGCGCAGATGCCGCCCACCATGTGTACACAGGTGGAGCCTGCGAAATCATGGAAGCCCAGTTCGGCAAGCCAGCCGCCGCCCCAGATCCAGTGTCCGGAAATCGGATAGATGATGAGGGAAATCAGCAGGGAATAAATGCAGTAAGCGGAGAATTTCGTACGTTCTGCCATAGCGCCGGAGACGATGGTGGCGGAGGTTGCACAGAATACGGTCTGGAAGAAGAGGTATTCAAGTGCGGTGTAACCTGCGTCCGGACCCGGGTCATAGGCTCTGACGAAGAAATCCGGCGTACCGATGATACCGCCGATATCGGTACCAAACATGAGACCAAAACCAATAATCCAGTAAGCTACGGTACCAATAGAGAAATCCATGAAATTCTTCATGACGATGTTGCCGGCGTTCTTGGCACGGGTGAGGCCCGTTTCCACCATGGCGAAGCCAGGCTGCATGAAGTAAACAAGAATAGCACCCAGAAGGATCCAGATACTGTCTGCCGGCGAGTACTTGCCTTCCCCGTCAGCTGCCATTGCGACTGCCGGACATGCCAGCAGTGTCGTAAGGAGCAATGGCCACTTTCGAACCAGCGATTTCATAAAAAACACTCCCCTCTTCCCGACAAAAACGTCTGATTCGGGCGGAATCAGGTTCTTTCCTTTGGAAATAGAAAATGCCCGCAAATTTCTGCGGGCACCCTTGTCCAAAAGAAAAAGCCTGATATGAACACTCATAATCAGACGTCTTTGTCAAAACAATATGTAATTTCGGGCATTTCGCCCTTGTATGGTATTAGAATACTCCTGTCCTTACCTTTCGTCAAGGGTTTTTTGCAAATTTTTTACAACTTTTCGATAGTGTTTATAGTTTATTATGAGTTTAAAGAATAAAACGAATTTTAATTATTGCCTGACAATTCAGACATATACCATGGGTGGCCATCCGACCCGGGCCTTTGGCGAAAAGGGGATTTTGCCTGCCGATCGAGACTTGAAGCGTTTCAGGCTTTCCGACTTGTGCCATTGGCGGAATGGGGGGCCAACGCGGTGGCCCGCGGAGGCAGGCTCTTGCTTTCCATTTTGAGTCAATTTCGATTTGTATGTGTAGATGAACCCACCCGTCTTTGCTGCGCTCAGGCACCCTCCCAACACTGGGGAGGGCTGAAACGGTAACGACTTGCAGGGATAGGGACAACCGGGCAGGAGCGCAGCCGAAATAAAAGGGCGCCTTCTTCAAGACGCCTTTTGAACGAATCACTAACCACTAAGCACTAAAAACTATCCTCACCATTTCCTCGGTATTTCCGGGAACCGCTTCACCACCATCATATTGGCGGTGAAGGTGCCCATGAGGGTTCCGTCATCGTCTTTGACATCGCCTACGATGACTACGGTAGTACGGCCATGATGGATGATATGGCCGTGGCAGCGCATCGTTTCTCCGGGGGTGGTATTGTGAATGTAGGAAATCTGGAGGGAAACGGTGACCACCACAGCGCCCTGGCTGGCGGAAGTGACGCCGGTGACGGAGTCCACCAGGGAGGCCATGACTCCACCGTGGATGATGCCCCGGTGGTTCACATGAAGGGCCGGGTCCGTATGGAGAGCGACGACTACGTCTCCGCAGTCAATTCTTTCAATATCGTATTTCATAAAGTCCATCATGTAATGATTGGGCTTGTAAATGTCCCTGATGTGGGCACGGATTTCGTCTGGATTGGTCAGGACTTCCATAATATACCTCGCACGTGAAATACATACTAACGGTTTTATTGTACACTCTTTTCGGCGCGATTGCTATGGGGGATAGTAGTGGGTAGCGGGTAGTGGTTAGTTTTTAGAAATCAGGTGATGGAAACGAAAAAGCCACTATCCCCTGAAGTATACTTCTCCGAGGGGTAGTGGCTTTCCTCATACTGGTATTTTCTTTTTCTTTTCACGGGCCCGTGAATTTTTAAGCGCAGTCCGTCACCCTTTCCGCTTTCTCTGAGAATGGCTGCCGTAGCGGAAGCTCGTGGGTGATTTCCCTTGCTCTGCCTATATAGTGCAGAAAAGGAAATTTATTTTATTAGATTTTCGTTAAATTTTAGAATTTCAGGAAATAAGACACTCTTTGATGGAGCCGTTTGCCCAGAGGATATTACTTCAGTCTGTCTCATATGTGCCTTGTACGATTGAACAACCTTTCCGGCTGCTCCGCAGCCACCTTTCCATACCAGGAAAGGTGGTGACCGATTGTCAAGTTCCACTTTTTTCTCACGTGTGCGGGCCCATTCCTGCGTTACGCATGATGGATTTGTGTCATTTGTCATAGCTTTGAAAGTCAGCTCCCTTCACCCGCTTCGCAGGAGCTTCCCTGAGGGGAAGCCTTCTCGCGAGACGTTTGCGGCATTTGTCCCGGGGATTGGTTCGTCAATTAGCCTCATACATGCCTTGCAGCGTTTAACAACCTTTTCCCCGGCTCCGCCGGTACCTTTCCATCCCAGGAACGGTGGTGACCGGTATCATGATTTCCTTTATCCTCATTTTCGACATGAATGGATCGTGCAGAAGCAAACATAAATCATCCCATCCGCCCCTGCGCCGCACCTTCCCGACAATCACGAAATGGCCCCAGGGACCCCCGACAATCCCGAAACAAAGGTCATCGAAGACTTATGTTTCCAAAAATAGGGTAGAGTTATTAGCCCTCCCATTGCACCGTACGTACGGTCCTCGTATACGGCGCTACATTGTTACATCTATTCCTTAAGCTCAGATAGTACT